>JBPEWY010000056.1:0-14462 GCA_052032225.1 Flavobacteriaceae bacterium | reverse complement strand
TGTCAGTTCTTTAATTTTAAGGAGAATTCACAGGGAAAAACAACAGTTACCCAAATAAAGCGCGTACTACATCTTCTATTTTAGCAACGGTTTTAATTGTAATTTTTGGGTTTTTTAAGGTAATAGTATTGTGTTTAGATACAATTATAGTGCTAAAACCTAATTTTTCGGCTTCTAAAATACGTTGGTCTATGCGTTGTACAGGGCGTATTTCTCCGGCTAAGCCTACTTCTGCAGCACAACAAATAGTTTTATCAATAGCTATATCAGCATTACTGGAAAGTATGGCTGCAATAACTGCCAAATCTATAGCAGGGTCATCTACTCTAATACCACCGGTAATATTTAAAAACACATCTTTAGCACCTAATTTAAAACCGGCTCTTTTTTCTAAAACAGCCAAAAGCATATTTAAGCGTTTTACATTGTAGCCGGTAGCGCTACGTTGCGGGGTGCCATATACAGCACTGCTAACCAAAGCCTGAATTTCTATAAGCAATGGACGCATACCTTCTATAGTAGCTGCAATAGCTGTACCACTAAGGGGCTCTGCATTTTTAGAAAGTAAAACTTCGCTGGGGTTGGTAACTTCTCGTAGTCCGTTACCTTGCATTTCGTAAATGCCTAATTCTGCAGTAGAACCAAAACGGTTTTTTAAGGCTCTTAAAATTCGGTACACATAATTTCTGTCGCCCTCAAATTGTAATACCGTATCTACCATGTGCTCTAATATTTTAGGGCCTGCAATGGTACCATCTTTGGTAATATGGCCAATTAGTAGTACAGGGGTATTACTTTCTTTAGCAAATTTTATGAGCTCTGCTGTTGTCTCTCTAATTTGCGATATACTTCCGGGAGACGACTCTATATAATCTGTATGAAGGGTTTGTATAGAATCTATAATTACAATTTCGGGGTTTATATGTTCTATCTGCTGAAATATATGTTGCGTTTTGGTTTCGGTTAAAATGTAGCAATTAGTATTGTTAGGATTTATTCGGTTAGCCCGCATTTTTATTTGCTTCTGACTCTCTTCGCCCGAAACATATAACACTTTGTAAGGTAGTTGTAAGGCTATTTGTAACAATAAGGTACTTTTGCCAATGCCGGGTTCTCCACCAAGCAAGGTAAGCGATCCGGGCACCAAACCACCTCCTAAAACTCTATTAAACTCTTGATTTTTGGTGTCTAACCGGTTTTCGTTTTCGGTTTTTATTTCGGCAAGTGTAAGGGGTTTGCCAACGGTTTTTTTTATGTCCGGACTTGTTTTCCAGGAGCGTTTATCTTCTTTTTGTATTACTTCTTCTACAATGGTATTCCATGATTTGCAAGCACTGCATTGCCCTTGCCATTTAGGATATTGAGAACCGCAATTCTGACAAAAATATGCTGTTTTGGTTTTAGCCATAAAAAAAGCCTTGATTGTTACAAGGCTTAAAAATACAAAGTGTTTTTAGACTTTTTTAAGGTAGATGGGTTTATTTAAAATCCGAAGTCGGCTTTTAAAGCATCTATTCTGTCTAACGCAAGGTCTTTGGTTAAAAAATCTATTTCGCTCATACCAAATGCTTTTTCGTAAGTTCTTAGCGCTTTTTTAGGTTCGCCACGTTGTTCGTGGTATTCGGCTTCAAAGAAAAATCCCATCATGGTATCCGGATATTCTTTTTTACACAGATCTGATAGTTTTTTAAGCGATTCTAAATCTTCTTTTTTCTTACAGGCAGCATAAATGGCCATAATATCATTAATACTAACTCGTTCTTTAAAACCAAAGAGCGTTTCTATGGCGTTATATTTTTCTTCTAAATAATTAAAAACAGGTTCTTCTAACGTTAAAATTTCTTTTTTATACTGTTCTGGTGTTATGGGTTTGTAGATAGTAAATATTTTATCTAATGCTTTTGGGATGGCATACGATGCTACACCAACATCTGATGTTTCTTGAAAATTATCATAATAATAAGCAAGCGATTCGTTATCAACAGATTTTAAGTTATTATTTAAAATACCAATGCGCCCGGCTTGGTCTTTATCTTCTAATTTTCCGTTGGCCAGGTAATAAAACTTTTTGGTTTTAAAGGCTTGCATTCTATCGGCAATTCTGTATTCCATTTCCGGCGCTAAATCCGGTGCTAACACAATATAGGCGCTAAAAAGCGGATTGTCTTTAAACAAATAATAGTTTATAAAATTGGCGGTTATAGAGTGCCCGACAGCCATTCTAAAAGGAGCTAAATTGTATTTGTCTTCTAAGTACGGAATTAGCTCCATCCCAATAAACTCAAAGAAAAGACTTCCTTTATCGTCCGGCAATCCGGTTCTATCGCTATAATTACAATCTTTGCTTCGTAAATTATTGTAGTTTTGGTTTATGCCTACAACAATAGCTTGTGGCATTTGGTTAAAGTAGCTGTAAAATTTAGCATTGGCCATTACAGCATCAAATAAAAATTCGGCATCTAAAACTACTATTAGCGGATAGGTTTTTTCTTCATCGTAATCTTCCGGAACATATAGTTTTATGGTCCTTTTTTCGAGTAATTTATACGATTCAAAAGATTCTGTGGTTACTTGTGCGCTAAGCGTATTTACAGCAAACGCAATGAGTAGGCAAATTATTAATTTTTTCATGGCCAAAATGTTTAAGAGTTTGGGGTTAAACACGCTGTTATATATAACTGATAGTTTTAAAAAAAATTATGCTTTTTTGTTAAAAAACGGAAGTAAAAAGAGCGATAGAGAACCAAAAACTAAAATCATAGCTGTTTGAGACATCCACATAATCCATCCAAAAGCATCACCCGAAGCAATACTAACACCATATAAAGCTAATGTTTTGCTTACGGCAACCGGAAAAACTCCAATACCACCGTTGGTAGCCGTTATGGCAAAAGAGCCTGCTAAAAATGCGGTAATGATTGCCCCAAATGATAAGGTTTGTAAACCGGGCACAGCAAGTGTTACCACCCAAAACATTGCAATATAAAGCAGCCATATTAAAAGCGTATGTAAAATAAATTGAAATTTATTTTGCATGTGTAAAATACTGGTTAGTCCTTGCCACAAACCTTTTATAAAATGCTGAATTTTTAATGCAAATGGATGTGAAGACACTCTTATAATTTTCCAGAAAACAACAAAAGCAATGCCCCCGATTACTAAAACAATTACTATGCTTACAGGATTAAACCCTTTTTCGGTAAAGAAACTTAAAATTGTATCTGTCTGAAAAATTAGAGCAATTGCTATAACTAAAATTAGCATAGCCAAATCTATTACTCGCTCTGCCATAATAGTACCAAAACCTTTCTCAAAAGGCACATTGCTATAGGTGCTGGTTAATGTTGCTCTTAATACTTCGCCAGATCTTGGAATACCTAAATTGGCTAAGTACCCGGCCAGTACCGCCATAAAACTGTTTTTAAACGGTATGGTGTAGCCCATAGGTTTTAGTAAAAAGTTCCATCTGTAAGCTCGCACGGCATGGCTTAATAACCCTAAAAATAAAGAAAGAGAAACCCAACCGTAGTTTGCTTCTTTAATATATTTTAAAATGGCTTTTTGGTGTTCTGGTGTAGTGTTATAGTAAAAGTACCAAATAACAAAAAGCCCAAAAGCTATGGGCAAAGAAATTTTTAAAATCTTAATAAGTTGTTTTTTCAACTTAAGTTAGTGTATTGTCTTTTTCGTTAGGGAAAACTAAAGCAGGTTTAAATGTTTTAGCTTCTTCTAAATCCATCCACGCGTAGGTAATAAGAATAAGGATATCTCCAACTGCAACTTTTCGAGCAGCAGCTCCGTTAAGGGTTATTTCGCCACTATTGCGAGGCCCCGGAATAGCATATGTTTCTAAACGCTCTCCGTTATTATTATTAACTACTTGTACCTTCTCGCCGGGTATAATATTCGCGGCTTCCATTAAAGCTTCATCTATGGTAATGCTGCCAATATAGTTTAAATCGGCACCGGTTACCTTCACTCTGTGAATCTTAGATTTTACTACTTCTACTTGCATGCGGCAAAGATATTAATTTAGCGCTATATTATCTATAAGTCTAACACCATCTGCATATACGGCTATAAATGCTCTGTATGGCACATTTTTGTGTTTTCGTTTTACAGGTTTTAATGTTTTAGCATTAGCAATTTCAAAATACTCTAACGTAAAAACCGGGTGTTTATTAAATTGATTTTTAACCCATTTGGTTACATTGGTAGCACTTTCTGTGCCAAACTTACGTTTAGCTTCTTTAAGAATAGTATAAATAACACCGGCTTGTTTTCTGGTATTGTCAGAAAGGCGTTGATTTCTGGAGCTCATTGCAAGCCCATTAGGCTCACGTTTTATAGGGCAACCTATAACTGTTACAGGAATTCTGTGCTTTCTAACCAGTTTTTTTACAATTAATAATTGCTGATAATCTTTTTCGCCAAAATAGGCTCTATGTGGTTGTACAATTTCAAAAAGGCGCTTTACAATTGTAGCTACCCCATTAAAATGACCGGATCTGAATTTACCCTCCATCTCGTGTTCTAAACCTCCAAAATTAAAGGGTTGCGCACTAATTTCTTGCTCATATATATTTTCTGCCGATGGCGCAAAAACAATAATATCCGGACTTAGTTTTTTTAATAAATTTAAATCAGACTCTAAGGTTCTGGGGTATTTTTCTAAGTCTGTTTTATTATCAAATTGAGTAGGGTTTACAAAAATACTAACCACTACAATATTGTTTTCTTGTAAAGCTTTTTCAATAAGTGATAAATGGCCTTGGTGGAGTGCTCCCATGGTAGGAACAAACCCAATGGTTTTACCTAATTCTCTTTTTTGGGCAACAAAGGCTAATACTGCCTCTTTGTCATGTAAAACTTGCATAATGTAGATTTTTTTTGAAAAATCTGTTTTTTTGGTGCTATTTGGCCCATAAATAGCCCTAAAGCCCCAAAAATATTTTTATTACTTAACCTTTTTTGGCCATGCAAAGTTTACACTTTTTTAGAAACAAAGCCTTTAAAATAGTTGATTTTCTTTCCGGAAAACCTTTTTCTAAAGCATATAAAGAACTACAACTTGTTTTAGAGCAACAAAATGCTGATGAAGCTTTGCAAATAAGACAGCGAAATCTTGCTAACTTGTTTAGCCATGCTACTACTTTTGTGCCATTTTATAAAGAATTTAAAGAGGCAAAAACACTAACCGATTTTCCTGTAATAAGTAAAAATGTTGTTCAAGATAATTTTGAAGCATTTAAATCGGATAATTTTTCTGAAGTAAACAAACATCAAGTTGCTACCAGTGGATCTACCGGTAGGCCGTTTTTTTTGTTTCAAGATCAACACAAGAGAAACAGAAATAGAGCAGATGTATGGTATTTTTTAGAGCAAGCAGGCCATAAAATAGGTGAGCGCATTTATGAACTTGAAGTTTGGAGAAACCACAACAGAAAGAATAGGGTAAAGGCAATGCTTCAAAATATAGTGCAGTTTGATGTTTCTAAAATGTCTGATGACCGCATTGAAGAATTGTTAAATCAATTAAAAAAAGATAAACAACCCAAAACATTGCTTGGTTTTGCATCTGCTTTAGATGCTGTTTGTAAGTATTTAGACGTTCATAAAATTCGTGTTAACAATTTAAACATTAAAGCAATTATAGCTAATTCTGAATATTTAACACCTTACACTCGTAATGCATTAGAAAAACATTTTCAGGTTCCGGTGTTCTCAAGATATTCTAACGAAGAGCTGGGGATTATTGCACACCAAACATTACATTCTAACGGCGAATTTGCTGTTAATTGGGGCAGTTATCATGTAGAGGTATTAGAATTTAATTCAGATACCCCTGTTCGGGAAGGAGCTTTGGGCAGAATTGTAGTTACCGATTTGTTTAATTATTGCATGCCCTTAATTAGATATGATACCGGAGATATAGGTTGTTTTACACAACATAAAGACAAGACGTTGCAAAACTTTAAACATATTGAAGGACGAAAAATGGACTTGATTTTTGATACTTCGGGCAATGTGGTTTCGTCTTTTGTAGTGTATACCAAATTTTACAAATATTATCATCTTTTAAAACAATATCAGTTTATACAAAAAGGACCTAAACAGTACTGTATAAAGCTAAATACAAACAATTTTTTCTCGTACGAAGCAGAACTCATACAAAGCATTAAAGACGATTTTGGTGCAGATGCTGATGTAACAATAGAGTATGTAAAAGAGATACCTCCGTTGTCATCTGGAAAACGAAAAAAAGTTGTAAATACATTTCATAAATAAACTGTTGAGATTATGAATCAAGGAAAGCAAATTAGCAGAAGGACACTGTATGGAATAATCTTAACGTATTGTTTTAGTGCGTTGCTTTTACTTTTGGTATGGGCAATGGCAACTTCTCAGAAATTACCGTTAGAGTATTTTTTTGCTGATCCGGCTAAAACACTTAAAACTCATCCGTTTGTAGGGTTAATGTCTAATATTGGTGTGCTGCTTTGGTGCGCAAGTGCAGCAATGTGTTTTTTAAGCAGTGCAGTATTACAAAAACACAAACAATCAAGGAAAGCCAAGTTTATGTTATTTTCCGGCTTGTTAACAACTGCTTTGTTGTTAGACGACTTTTTTATGGTGCATGATTATTTGTTGTATTCCACCAATATAGTGTTGCCGTTTCAGTTTATTTTATTTACCATTTACGGAATATTTATAATAGCATATTTAACGCTCTTTTACCGCTATTTTTACTCCAAATTAACCATAGTTTTGGTGGTGGGAATTATATTTTTTGGGCTCTCTATGATAATTGATTTGATGGTTGTAAATCAATCTCAAACAATAGCTGTTTTAGAAGATGTTTTTAAATTTTTAGGAATTGTAAACTGGTCTCTATTTTTAGTTATTACAGCATATAAGCTTATACTGCAAACTACTCAAAACAAATAAGTTATTTTATTTTTTGAAGTAAAATATTTTTGGTGCGCCAAAAATATTTGTACAACGTTGGAATAGGATCTAAAACATAAAATTTAAAGGGAGTATTGTGCCAAATAAAAGAAAATGAAAAAGGCGATTTGTGGTAAGTTCTTAACTTTTTTATCAAGCCCTTTAAGTTTATGTACGGTATTTTCTTGTATGTTGGTTTTTTAAAACTATACCCTATACTTGCTAAACACAACAGTTTTGCAAAATTTATTCCTGCCATTAAAGAGCCCTCAATAGATGCCCAAAAGCGGGGGTTTATTTCTATAACACTGTACGTGTCTTTTTTAATATCGTATCGCATATCTAAATGTGCTAAACCGGACCAGTTTAGTGTTTTCATAGTTTCTTTAACTACGCGCAACAGCTTTTTGTTTTTTACAAACTGTATGCCTATTTGCGGAGCAAATTCATGTACGCCTTTTAAAAATCCTTTCTGAATGGTGTATGCAAGTACTTTACCGTTTTTGCAAAGTACACTACAATCTATATCGTAACCATCTATATATTCCTGAAAAAGATATTGAATGTTTTTTGGTGCTTGCCCTGCAAAAGCATTAAACTCTTGTGGGCTGTTAAATACGTAAATTCCATAACCGCCTCCGGCATCTGTTATGGGTTTTATGAGCAACGGAAATGTTGCAGGAGTATGGTTTTTTAACCAACCTACTTCGGTTTTAGGAGTGTTAATGTTATTTGTGGTTAAATGCTTGGCTAATGTAGCTTTGCAAATTGCTGTATCGTAGCTTTTTAAAGAAGGTAGTAAACAGAGCTTTTTAGGGTCTAATAAGTCTTTGTGTTGTAATATGGTTTTTATTCTGTGCTCAAAAATCGGTACAACTAAAGTTATCTTATAAGTGTTTATGCAAGTGTTTATTTTGTGTATAAAATCTAAATCGTTTTCCGGTTTATAGTAAATAAACTTGGCTACATTTTTAGAAAACCGCATGTTGTTTTTGCTGCTACTTAAAATATAAATGGCAGCATTTTTAAATTGACTCAAACAATTTACTGCGGGCATTAGTAAATGGCTTTCGCCATCGGGAATAAGAATATTAATTTTAGAGGGCATTTACACAAAAGTTGTTAACACTCTAAAAATACTCAATACTGTTTTTTTTAACATAGATGTTCGAGTAAGGGCTTAATATAGTTGATTAAAAGCTTTTTACAGAAAAATTAACAATAACCATGGCATTACAAACTAATGAATACGCATAATTTTTGTAATTTTGCGTGTTTTAGTACACAGCCTATTATTAAAAAATATTTTTATGACTGATAAAAAGGTATTGTTTGTATCTTCAGAATTAGTACCCTACCTCCCAGAAAACGAAGTTTCATTAATGTCTTACGAAACACCTCGAATGGTAAATGACCGAGGCGGACAAATTAGGATATTTATGCCTCGTTTTGGGAATATTAACGAAAGAAGACACCAATTACACGAAGTTATAAGGCTTTCCGGAATGAACTTGGTGATTAATGATATGGATATGCCTTTAATTATTAAGGTGGCTTCTATCCCTAAAGAAAGAATTCAAGTTTATTTTATAGATAACGAAGAATATTTTAAACGCAAAGCAACTTTTACAGATGAAGACGGAAACTTATTTCCTGATAATGATGAGCGAGCAATTTTCTTTGCCAAAGGAGTGGTAGAAACCGTTAAAAAATTAAATTGGAATCCGGATATAATCCACGTTCACGGTTGGATGGCATCGTTACTACCGTTATACCTGAAAAAGTACTATGCTGATGAACCTTTGTTCTCTGAAAGTAAGATTGTTACATCGGTTTACAACAAAGGGTTTGATGGCACATTAAGCAGTGATATTGTAGATAAAATTGCTTTTGATGGTATAGAACCGGAAAGTATTTCGGCTTTAAAGAGTCCTGACTACACTAATTTAATAAAAGTGGCAGTAGATCATTCAGATGCAGTGATCATTGCTTCCGAAGAGCTTCCTAAAGAGCTTCAAGAATACATTTCTAACCAAGAAAAACCAGTATTGCCTTACGTACAGATTAATGAATTCGAAGAGGCTTACATGAACTTTTATAACAACCAGGTTTTACATGAAGAACAATAAAATGAAGGTTATTACAAAAAGACTTAACCTGCTTTTTGTAGCAATCATTGCAAGTGTAGCAATATCTTGCGAAGAAGAATTTAGTACAATAGGAGCTAATGTTATAGACGAGGCTAATTTTAACGTAAAGAAAGCAAACTATAACGTATATGCTGCTAACAAAAAAATAAAAGCTGTTAGAACAAACGGGCTTCCGTTATATCAATTAGGTCGATTTACTGACCCTATTTACGGCACAACAGAAGCACAAATTGCTTCGCAAATGTCATTGCCGTCTGCAAATCCGGTATTTGGTAATTTTTCACAAGAAGTTGAAAACAACGCCGATGCAGACTCAGATGACGCTACAATTCAGGAAAATGAAACTGTAACAGAAGTTTACTTACACATTCCGTTTTTTATAGATGAAGATAATGATGCTGATAACGATGGGGTTGATGACACTGTTGATGCTGACCCAACGGATCCGAACAGTGATACAGATGGAGATGGGGTAAGCGATTCTGTAGAGTCGTCTGTAGGAACTAATCCGTTAGATCCAGACACCGACGGAGATGGTATAGATGATGGAGAGGATACAGATACAGAAGCCAATATTTTTCCGAGAACATTTAAAATAGACTCTATTTATGGTAATAAGTTGGCCGATTTTAATGTTAAAGTAAATGAGTTAACGTACTTTTTGCGTGATTTAGATCCGGATGCAAATTTCCAACAAGCACAAGAATATTATTCAAATCAAGATTTCACAGGCTTTTTAGGCGCTACCCTTTTTGATGGTCCCACTACAATAAGCGGTACCGAAGTAATTATTAATAATGTAGATGATCCTGAGACACCTGATGTAGATGAATCTACCTCTGTAAAAGAGCGTATATCTCCGGGATTAAGAGTAGCATTAGATCCTCAGTTTTTTCAAGAGAAAATTATAGACAAGGAAGGAAGTGTTGAGTTAAGTAGCAATAATAATTTTAAAGAATATTTAAGAGGTATATTCATATCAACACATTCTTTTTCAGATGATGTTTTAATGCTCTTAGATTACCAAAATGCTAGTGTTACCATTACCTATGAATATGATAAAATTTTAGATAATGAGTTAACAAAAGAGACTAAAACATTCGAAATGAGCTTAAGCCAGTCTATCAACAATGTTGTAAATACATTTACGCATACGGCCTACCCGGACATTAGCGGGGCAGAAAAACTGTATCTTAAAGGAGGAGCAGGTAGCTTTATTGAGCTTAAGTTATTTGATGAAGACGACGAGACAACGACTGTTTTAGATGAAATTAAAAACAACAACTGGCTAATAAACGAAGCAAGCATTACCTTTTTTGTAGATAGGCAAACGCTTGATGCTGCAGGCGTAAATATAGAGCCGCAACGTGTGTATTTATATAAACTGAATGAAACAGGAGAGGTAATAGCAGATTACGATGTAGATTTCCAGCAAACAAGAGTTTTACCGGAGCCTTTTATGAATTATGGTGGGAAGCTTGAAGTTAATGAAAATGATGAGGGGGTATACTATAAAATCAGAATCACAGAACACATATCTAACATCCTAAAAGACAATGAAGAAAACGTTAGGTTAGGGCTGGTAATTACATCAAACATAAACAATGTAAATACGTTTAACGCGTTACTAGAAACAGATCAAGAAGTTAGATTACCAATAGCTGCAACAATAAACCCGTTGGGTACTGTGTTATTTGGTAATGAAGCATCTGGTGATGATGCAAGTAAAAAATTACAATTAGAGATTGTGTACACAGAAACAAATTAATTTATGTGTGGTATTGTTGGTTATATAGGGCATAGAGAGGCTTATCCTATAATTGTTAAAGGATTAGAACGCTTAGAGTATAGAGGATATGACAGTGCAGGGATTGCTCTTTTTGATGGCACTAATATAAATCTAACCAAAACAAAAGGGAAAGTTTCAGATCTTGTAAAAAAGGCTAATACAGAGATTTCAAAAGAAGGTTCTTTAGGAATTGGCCATACACGTTGGGCTACCCATGGGGTTCCTAACGATGTTAACTCGCATCCGCATTATTCTAATTCAGGAGATTTAGTCATTATTCATAATGGAATAATAGAAAACTACGAGCCCTTAAAAAAAGAGCTTATTAAAAGAGGGTATACTTTTACTTCAGACACCGATACAGAGGTGTTAGTGAATTTAATAGAAGACGTTCAAAAAAACGAAAAGGTAAAACTCGGCAAAGCAGTTCAAATAGCACTCAACCAGGTGGTTGGAGCGTATGCTATTGCTGTTTTTGATAAGAAGAAGCCTAACGAAATAGTAGTTGCTAGATTAGGAAGCCCTTTAGCCATTGGAATTGGTGAAGATGAGTTTTTTATAGCGTCAGATGCATCACCATTTATAGAGTATACCAATAACGCCATCTATCTTGAGGATGAAGAAATGGCAGTGGTTAGAAGAGGTAAGCCTGTTAAAGTTAGAAAAATTAAAGACGACTCTTTAGTAGATCCTTACATACAAGAGCTTCAACTTAATTTAGAACAAATAGAAAAAGGCGGCTATGAGCATTTTATGCTCAAAGAAATTCATGAGCAACCAAAAGCTATAAAAGACACTTACAGAGGGAGATTGCTGGCTAACAAAGGAATTATAAGAATGGCCGGCATAGATGATAATATAGAAAAATTTGTAAATGCCAACAGAATAATAATTGTAGCTTGCGGTACCTCATGGCATGCAGGATTAGTAGCCGAATACATTTTTGAAGACCTTGCAAGAATACCGGTAGAGGTAGAGTATGCATCAGAGTTTAGGTATAGAAATCCGGTAATAACATCAAAAGATGTAGTGATAGCCATATCGCAATCAGGAGAAACAGCCGATACGCTTGCAGCCATTAAGCTTGCTAAAGAGCATGGAGCATTTGTCTTTGGGGTATGTAATGTAGTAGGTTCATCAATAGCAAGAGAAACTCATGCAGGGGCTTACACACATGCCGGTCCGGAAATTGGCGTTGCTTCAACAAAAGCATTTACTACTCAAATTACAGTTTTAACGTTACTTGCCCTAAGGCTTGCACAAGCTCACGGAACGCTTTCTAAATCTAAAATTCATGAGTTGCTTACAGAGTTAGAATCTGTACCTGCAAAAGTAGAGGCTACTTTAAAGTTAGATGACCATATTAAAGAGATTGCTGCTATCTATAAAGATGCTACTAATTGTTTGTATTTAGGAAGAGGTTATAATTTTCCGGTAGCATTAGAAGGAGCCTTGAAGCTAAAAGAGATATCATACATACATGCAGAAGGGTATCCGGCAGCCGAAATGAAACACGGGCCAATTGCTTTAATAGATGAACAAATGCCGGTGGTAGTTATAGCCACTAAAAAAGGACACTACGATAAAGTAGTTAGCAACATTCAAGAAATAAAATCGAGAAAAGGAAAAATTATTGCTGTAGTTACTCAGGGCGATAAGGTGGTAAAAGAATTAGCAGATCATGTTATAGAAGTACCGGAATCTGCAGAATCTATTACACCATTGCTAACTACAATCCCATTACAATTACTATCGTATCATATAGCTGTAATGAGAGGTTGTAATGTAGATCAGCCTAGAAACCTAGCAAAATCAGTAACAGTAGAGTAAACAATTAAAAATCAAACAAATACAAAAGCCTTCTTGTTGCAGAAGGCTTTTTTTATATAATAATACAGCCTTAAAATTACGCTATGCGCGCATAACTTTTTTGGGGCTTATTTGTTTTCAACTTAAAAAAATCTGTATATTGTTCGGGTTAAATAACTAATTCAAAAAAAGAATGAGAACAGTAATACTTTTTTGCTTTTTGCTGTTGGGTAGCTTTACGTTTGCCCAAACTACCGTTACAGGAAAAGTGGTAGATCAAGATGGTCAACCAATTCCGGGTGCAAATATTGTTGTAACCGGAAAGGCAATTGGTGCCGTATCAGATTTTGATGGTAATTTTACATTAACAACCAGCGAGGTCACTCCACCTTTTCAATTAACAGTAACTAGCGTTGGTTTTTCTAGTGCAACTGTACAAATTACTAGTAATAACCAAAATGTACAGGTACAGCTACAAGAAGAAGCAACACAATTAAGCGAGATAGTTATCTCGGCTTCAAGGACCCCCGAACGTATATTCGAATCGCCGGTTTCGGTAGAGAGATTCGGGTTAAGAGAAATTAAAAACACTGCATCTGCAGACTTCTACGACGGTTTAGAAAACCTTAAAGGAGTAGACATTAACACAAACAGTTTAACATTTAAGTCTATTAACACCAGAGGTTTTGCAACATTTGCAAACACACGTTTTATGCAGTTAGTAGACGGTATGGACAACTCTGCTCCGGCACTTAACTTCCCGTTAGGTAACCTTTTAGGGATGACAGAAACCGATATTCAAAGTGTAGAATTACTTCCCGGAGCTGCATCTGCTTTATATGGGGCAAATGCATTTAACGGAATTTTATTTATGAGAAGTAAAAGTCCTTTTGATGCACAAGGAATCAGTGCTTATTTTAAACAAGGAATAACTTCTCAAGAAGCTGCAGGAGATAACTCGTATACAGATTTGGGGATTAGAGCAGCTCATAAATTTAACGATAAACTTGCTGTTAAAGTAAACTTTGGTTACCTAAAAGGAACCGATTGGGCAGCAACAAGCGAAAAAGATAAATTAAATAGAGGCTTAACTCGAGCAGACATAGATTATGATGGTGTAAATGTTTATGGTGACGAGGTAAGCACAAATATTAATGGTGTTGCACAAACATTAGAAAATTTAGGAATTTTACCTTCAGGAGCTTCAGCGCTTGTGCCATCTGTAAATGTTAGTAGAACCGGATATAATGAAAGAGATTTAACAGATTACAAGGCAGAAAGTGTAAAAGCAGATTGGGGCGTGTACTACCGTCCGTGGGGTAATGATTTTGAAATTGCTTATGTTGGTAAAGTTGGTACAGGATCTACTATTTATCAAGGAGCTAACCGTTATGCAATAGATAATTTCTTCTTACAACAACACAAATTAGAAATTAAAAATGATAATTTCTTTGTAAGAGGATATATCACCGAAGACAAAGCCGGAGACTCATACGATATGGTATTTACCGGTATTAATATAAACCGTCTTTGGAAACCAGACGCAACATGGTTTGGTGAATATGTAGGAGCGTATGTTCAAGCTACACTTGGCGGTGCAAACTCTGCTCAGGCACATGCTGTTGCAAGACAAACTGCAGATACAGGAAGGCTACTCCCGGGAACACCACAGTTTCAAAGCGCATTTAATCAAGTAACAAATGATCCGGATTTAACAACGGGATCTAAATTCCAAGACAATTCTAAAATTTATCATGCAGACGCCA
>JBPEWY010000055.1:0-3276 GCA_052032225.1 Flavobacteriaceae bacterium | reverse complement strand
TTAGAGGAAGGCAATATGTTGCATGGTACGCAGAAGATATACCGGTGCCTTATGGGCCGGGAAAATATTTTGGATTACCGGGGCTTATTTTAGAAGTTTATGATGTTGATAAAAAGTACATAGCTAAAGCAATTAGTATTAAATTAAACAAACAAGACATTAACCTTGATCAAGAATTAAATAAACTTAAAAAAAGGATAAAAAACGCAATATCTTTTCAAGAATTTAAAATTAAAAAGTGCGAAGACGCAGAAGAATTCCGGAAATTACTTGCTTCTAAACTACCAAGAGGTAGTTCTAATGTTAGAATTAGAAGTGTAGGGAGTGATAGTAACCTTGAAATAATAGATTATAAATGCGATTTTTAATTTTAGGGTTCTTTTTAGCTTTTTTTTACACCAATGCACAAGTAAATATAAGCGGTACGGTGGTTAACAATAAAGGAGAGGTAATTCAAGGAGCCTCTGTAGTAGCCAGTACATTAAACGGAGTAATAGATTCATACTCCTACACCAATGATGATGGAATTTATAATTTAAAAGTTAAAAACGATTCTGTTTTAATAAAATGTCTTGCTTTAGGATTTCACACTAAAGAGATTTTATATACGCAACAAGGCAATAATAAACGCGAGATTAATTTTGTTTTACAACCCAAACCCTTTGAGTTAAAAGAAGTTATCATTAAAGCCGAAATGCCAATTTCTGTAAATAAAGACACTATTAATTTTAAAACTAAATTCTTCACAAACGGAACAGAGCAAACTGTTGAAGATTTACTTAAAAAAATACCGGGATTACAAGTAGATAGTGAAGGAGCCATTAAAGTAGGCAATCAAGAAATATCTAAACTAATGGTAGATGGTGATGACTTTTTTGAGAGAGGCTACAAAATCTTGTCTAAAAACATGCCTGCATACCCCATTGAAGAAGTCGAAATTTTAAAAAACTATTCAAATAACCGACTTTTAAAAGGGGTAGAAGAAAGTAATAAAGTAGCACTAAATCTAAAATTAAACGAAAAATCTAAACGTATTTGGTTTGGTAATATTAAAACTAGTATTGGGAACGATAGTTTTTACCAAGTAAAAGCCAACTTGATGAACTTTGGCAAGAAAAACAAATACTATTTTTTAACCAATTTTAATAATATTGGTTATGATGCCACCGGCGATATACAAAATTTAATAAAACCTTTCAGGTTTAATGAACCTGCCAGTATTGGTGATGACCAAAGTGTTACCCCGCTTTTAAATTTATCATCAACCCTATTTAGCTTTAAACAAAGCAGAACCAATTTTAACAATGCAGAACTGGTTTCGCTTAATGCTATTTTTAATCCTACCGATAAATTAAAAATAAAAGCATTAGGTTTTTTTAATTGGGATGAAAACGATTTTTTTAGAAACAGGGTTGATGTAGTAGCTGTAAATGGTACAAACTTTACCAATACCGAAGATTATACGTTACTAAACAAAAAACAAATAGCTTTTGGCAAATTAGATGTTATATACAACATCTCTAAAACCAAAATGTTAGAAGCCACCACAAAATACAATAATGGTGATTTTAGTGATAATTCTAATCTGCTTTTTAATGGTAACACTACCATAGAAAATTTAAAACACCAAAACACGCTTTTTGACCAAAAAATAAACTACACCAATAAGTTTAAAAACAAAAAAGCTTTTTTAATTACAGGACGTTTTATTGATGAAAAAACACCACAAAACTACAGGCTTAATCAATTTTTTTATGAAGAATTGTTTCCGGAAAATACAAATGCCAACAATGTTTCTCAATTAAGCAACAGCCAAATGCAGTTTGCAGGCTTAAATGCTCATTTGCTGGATCGTAAAAAAGGCGGAGATCTATTAGAACTGCAATTAGGGAATGAATATAGAAAAGATTTACTATCAACTACATTTTCACTTTTAGAAGATGAAACTGTTTTAGAACAACCTAACGATTATCAAAACCAAACCAACTATCAGGTAAATGATTTATACGTTAAGAGTAAATACCTGCTAAAAATAAACGATTTTAAAATTGGAGCAGCGCTCAACGTTCATCAGCTTTTTAACAGGCTGGAAAATAAGGGTGTATCAACCTATCAAAATCCTTTTTTTATAAACCCAAGTATAGAGTTTGATTGGTACATAAATGACAAAAACACAATTACGTCTTCGTATTCGTACAATACTACAAATGCAAAAATATTAGACGTTTATAGTGATTTTGTTCTAACAGGTTATAGAACATTTTCTAAAGGCTCCGGAGGGTTTAACCAACTTGAAGCCTCAAGCCTGAATATAAATTATCAATTAGGTAACTGGAGTGATAAGTTTTTTGCCAATACATATATACTTTACAGAAAAAATCACGATTTTTTTTCTACCAATGCTTTAATAGCACAAAATTATACCCAATCAGAAAAGATACTGATTAAAGACCGAGAGCTTATAAGTATTAATTCAAAATTAGATTTTTACTTAAAGAGACTCTCAACAAATTTAAAATTAGATATAGGATATTTTAAAAGTGATTTTAAAAACATCGTAAATAATTCTGCTTTAAGGCAAATAACATCAAATAATTACAACTATGGTTTTGAGTTACGTTCAGGCTTTAAAGGAATTTTTAATTACCATATAGGCACAAAGTGGACAACTAAAAAAATAAAAACAACAAGTACAAATTCATTTACAGATAATGTTAGTTTTTTGGATTTGTTTTTTGTGTTTAATGACAAGTTTAATGTTACCATAAATTCAGAGCGCTACTATTTTGGGAATTTGCAAAATAATAACACGTACTATTTTTTAGATTTTAATGCACGATACCAACTCATTGAAAACAAATTAACGTTAGGGCTTACCGGGAAAAACCTGTTTAATACCAAAAGTTTCAGGAACTTTTCGGTTAGCGACATTGGAACATCAACAACCGAATATAGACTGTTACCAAGGTTTGTACTTTTTAAAATAGAATACAGATTTTAACAATGTAAACAGAGTATAAACGATTACCATGATAATAACTATCATCTTAAAAACTAAGATTAATATGTTTTTTGAGCGTGAAAAAAGAATATTTTAAACAAAACTTGTAATTAATGTATCATACAAAAAAAATAATTTTAGCATTAGTATTTTGCTCTTTTGGCTACGCCAGTAGTGCCCAAACTGTTTCGGCAGAAGTTATTTATACTGTTAGTTTAGAACAATTTTATAAGAGGTCTTTAAAGAGAAAAAGTAAAGCAGCTTCAACTTTTTTA
>JBPEWY010000054.1:0-42608 GCA_052032225.1 Flavobacteriaceae bacterium | reverse complement strand
GTCACTTTTTTCTACAATAAATCAGTTTTACAATTTTAATTTAATACAAATATTATTAATTTGATTTTAAAATGTAATTAAAAGTAGCTTTTATGTTTATAATAATAAATAATGTGTGCACTTTTGCTTTGTAATTATAATATAAAAGTTATGTGCGGAATTGTTTGCGCTTTTGATTTAAAAGAAAAAGCAGAGGTATTAAGACCTCAATTACTGTCAATGTCAAAAAAAATACGACACAGAGGTCCGGATTGGAGTGGTATTTATAGCAGTAGTAAGGCTATATTAGCACATGAGAGATTGGCTATTGTAGACCCGGCTTCTGGAAAGCAACCTTTATTTAGCGAAGATAGAATGCTTATTTTGGCTGCTAACGGAGAAATTTACAATCACAGAGATTTAAAAAAACAACTTACCTCAGAATATACATTTTTAACACAGTCTGATTGCGAAGTAATTCTTGCGCTGTATAAAGAAAAAGGTGTAGAATTTTTAGACGACTTAAACGGAATATTTGCTTTTGCTTTATATGATGCAGAGCAAGATGCTTATTTAATTGCAAGAGACCACATGGGAATTATCCCGCTGTATATGGGTTGGGATAAAAATGGTACTTTTTACGTTGCATCAGAGCTAAAGGCTTTAGAGGGAGTTTGTAATAAAATAGAAGTGTTTCCTCCGGGACACTATTTATATAGTAAAGATGGTGAGCTTAAAAAATGGTACAAAAGAGATTGGCAGAGCTATAGTGCCGTGCAAGACAATGAAACTGTAATTGCTAAATTGCGTGAAGCATTAGAGGCAGCTGTGCAAAGGCAGTTAATGTCTGATGTGCCTTATGGTGTTTTACTCTCCGGAGGGTTAGATTCATCTATAACTTCGGCTATTGCCAAAAAATATGCTCAAAAAAGAATAGAAACAGACAATACCAAAGATGCTTGGTGGCCCCAGTTGCACTCGTTTTCGGTTGGGCTTGAGGGCTCTCCAGATTTAAAAGCAGCGCGAGAAGTTGCAAAGCATATTGGTACGGTGCATCACGAAATTAAGTTTACCATTCAAGAAGGTTTAGATGCAATAAGTGATGTGATTTATTATTTAGAAACGTACGACATCACAACGGTTAGAGCCTCAACGCCAATGTATTTAATGGCAAGGGTTATAAAATCTATGGGAATTAAAATGGTGTTATCAGGAGAGGGGGCCGACGAGCTTTTTGGAGGATATTTATACTTTCATAAAGCACCAAACGCACAAGAATTTCATGATGAAACGGTTAGAAAATTAAACAAACTTCATCTATACGATTGTTTGAGAGCCAACAAAAGTTTATCGGCTTGGGGTGTAGAAGGTAGAGTGCCTTTTTTAGATAAAGAATTTATAGATGTTGCTATGCAAATAAATCCACAAGATAAAATGATAAACGGAGAGCGTATAGAAAAGTGGGTGCTCAGAAAAGCTTTTGAAGATTATTTACCTAAAAGTGTGGCTTGGAGACAAAAAGAACAGTTTTCAGATGGTGTTGGTTACAGTTGGATAGACACTCTAAAACAAGTTGTAGAAGAAAAAGTAACCGATGAGCAAATGGCTAACGCAAAGTATAGGTTTCCTGTTCAAACACCTCAAACTAAAGAAGAATACTATTACCGCTCTATTTTTGAGTCGCATTTCCCGAGTGATGCTGCTGCTTTAACAGTTCCTCAAGAGCCATCTGTGGCGTGCAGCACAAAAATTGCTTTAGAGTGGGATGAAGCATTTAAAAATGCAAATGAGCCTTCAGGGAGAGCAGTTGCAAAAGTTCATTTAGATGCTTACAAATAGTAAGTAAAGTGTTGATTATAAGCGTTGTAAAAAGCACTGTGCAATACAGTGCTTTTTTTGTTGTTTTTTTCACAAAAAAATGTTGATAACTTGATGCTTTAAATAGGGCTTAACCCCTTAATTTTATTAGGGATTGTGTATATTTGTCTGTTACGCAATTTTTATAATAAACATCCGCTATTTATGAGTGAAGAAGTGAATAAAAATCAGTATTCGGCAGACAGTATTCAGGCGTTAGAAGGAATGGAGCATGTTCGCATGCGCCCGTCTATGTATATTGGAGATGTAGGAGTAAGAGGATTACATCATTTAGTATACGAAGTTGTAGATAACTCAATAGATGAGGCTCTTGCCGGATATTGTGATACAATTAAGGTAACCATTAATGAAGATAACTCTATTACCGTAGAAGATAATGGTAGAGGTATCCCGGTTGGCATTCATAAAAAAGAAGGTGTATCGGCGCTAGAAGTGGTTATGACCAAAATTGGAGCCGGTGGTAAGTTCGATAAAGACTCTTACAAGGTTTCCGGAGGATTGCACGGTGTTGGTGTATCGGTGGTTAACGCTTTGTCAGATCATTTAAAAGCTACTGTACACAGAGAGGGTAAAATCTGGGAGCAAGAATACGAAAGAGGAAAAACATTATATCCCGTAAAAACAGTAGGAGAATCAGACATAACAGGTACAATAGTAACCTTTAAACCCGACAAAACCATCTTTCAGCAAACCACAGAGTATAATTACGATACTTTGGCAAGCAGAATGCGTGAGTTAGCATTCTTAAATAAAGGGATAACTATTACGCTTACAGACAAACGTAGAAAAAATGATGATGGAGAGTTTGAAAGCGAAACTTTTTATTCTGAAGAAGGACTTCCTGAATTTATTAGATTTTTAGATCAAAACAGAGAACCATTAATTGGTAAAGTTATTTCTATGGAGGGAGAAAAGAATGATATCCCGGTAGAAGTAGCTATGATTTATAATACCTCTTTTAATGAAAATTTACACTCGTATGTAAACAACATTAATACTCACGAAGGAGGTACGCATTTATCCGGTTTTAGAAGGGGTTTAACAACTACCTTAAAAAAATATGCTGATGCTTCCGGAATGTTAGATAAGCTTAAGTTCGAGATTTCCGGAGACGATTTCCGCGAGGGGCTAACAGCTATAGTGTCGGTAAAAGTAGCAGAACCTCAATTTGAAGGGCAAACTAAAACCAAGTTAGGTAACAGAGAGGTTACTTCTGCTGTCTCGCAAGCAGTATCAGAAATGCTGGAAAATTACCTTGAAGAAAACCCTAACGATGCTAAAACAATTGTACAAAAAGTAATTTTAGCAGCACAAGCGCGCCATGCAGCTCGTAAAGCAAGAGAAATGGTGCAGCGCAAAACTGTAATGAGTGGAGGCGGATTGCCCGGAAAACTTTCAGACTGCTCAGAACAAGACCCTGCAAAATGTGAGGTTTTCTTAGTAGAGGGAGACTCTGCGGGAGGTACTGCAAAACAAGGAAGAGACAGGAATTTTCAAGCAATTTTGCCATTGCGTGGTAAAATATTAAATGTAGAAAAAGCCATGCAACACAAAGTGTTTGAGAATGAAGAAATTCGAAATATTTTCACTGCTTTAGGTGTTAGTATCGGTACCGAAGAAGACAGTAAAGCTTTAAATTTAGAGAAATTACGTTACCATAAAATAGTAATTATGTGTGACGCCGATGTAGATGGTTCGCATATATCTACACTAATCCTTACGTTCTTCTTCAGGTACATGCGTGAACTTATTGAGGCAGGACATGTGTATATAGCAACACCGCCTTTATATCTTGTTAAAAAAGGAAATAAAAAGGCTTACGCGTGGAATGATAAAGAAAGAGATGAGCTTTTAGAAAAGTTTGGTAGCGGAGCAAATGTACAACGCTATAAAGGTCTTGGAGAGATGAATGCAGAGCAATTATGGGAAACTACCATGAATCCTGCAAACCGTACTTTAAGACAGGTAACTATAGATAATGGATCTGAAGCCGATAGAATTTTCTCTATGCTTATGGGAGATGAGGTGCCTCCAAGACGAGAATTTATAGAGAAAAATGCGGTATATGCTAATATTGATGCATAAAAAACACTGTTTCACAACAAAAACTCGCAATTTTTTGCGAGTTTTTTTATTTTGTAGCACCAAATTTTAATGTCATGAAAAAAATAAGCTTAATCCTACTTACTTTATTTTCTGCTGCTACAAGTGTGGTGGCTCAAGAAAGCGACTTAGATGCATTACTGGCAGCCGGTGTAGAAGATGCGCAACGATTTGCTAACGATTATTTAGCTCCCGGCACTAATGGTGTAATGTATAGCATGAATGCTAACTGGTTTAACTCTGCCGAAGCAAAACCTCTTGGAGGGTTTGAAGTAGCAGTTGTACTAAATGCTGCTACAGTTAAAGACGAAAACAAATCGTTTTTAATGGATACTGCAGCGTATAACAATGTTAGATTTGTACAAGGGCCTGCAGCGCAATCTGTAGCTACTGCTTTAGGAGAAAACAATCCGGAGGTTGTAATAGAAATTACCTATGACGATCCTATTTTTGGAGAGCAAACAGAGCAAATAACACTTCCTAACGGTTTAGCCTCACAAAACATTAACTTAATACCAACAGCCTTCATTCAAGGGTCTGTTGGTTTAATAAAAGGTACCGAAGTTAAAGCACGCTTTGTGCCAAAAGTAGATACAGAAGATGTTAAAATAGGATTGTACGGAGTGGGAATTCAACATGAATTTACTAAGTGGTTACCGGCAGACAAGCTGTTTCCGGTGGCTATTTCCGGTTTAGTTGCTTACACGCATTTAGATGCTTCGTATGATTTTACGGGCTCTACAATTGTTCAAGGAGAAAACCAACGATTAGAGAATGACACTAATACCTGGCTTTTTCAATTAATAGGTTCTACTAAACTTCCGGTTATTAACTTTTATGGAGGTATTGGTTACATAAGTGGTGAGGCACAAACCGATATGTTAGGAACCTACAGAGTAAGTAACGGGATTGTTACCTCAGAAGAAATTGTTGATCCGTTTTCGGTAACTAGCAAAGTATCGGGTGTTAGAGCTACTCTTGGTACTAAATTAAAACTCGGATTTTTCAGGCTCAATGCAGAATATCATCTGGCAGAATTTAATAGTTTTTCTGTGGGAGTTAATTTAGGTTTTAGATAGTATTGATTGTTAACTATTTAATTACAAAATAACCTGCAATAAATCTGCTTTATTTGCTAAATTTGCGTTCGTTTAAAAAACCTTAAAAATTTAATTAAATGAAAGTAACAGTAGTTGGAGCAGGTGCAGTTGGTGCCAGCTGTGCAGAATATATAGCTATTAAAGATTTTGCTAGCGAAGTTGTGTTGTTAGACATTAAAGAAGGATATGCAGAAGGTAAAGCAATGGACCTCATGCAAACGGCTTCTTTAAACGGTTTTGACACTAAAATAGTTGGAACCACAAACGATTATTCTAAAACAGCAGATAGTGATATTTGTGTTATTACTTCTGGGATTCCAAGAAAACCTGGCATGACTCGTGAGGAGTTAATTGGTATTAATGCCGGAATTGTTAAATCGGTTACAGAAAATTTAATTAAGCATTCTCCAAATGCTATAATCATTGTGGTGAGTAACCCGATGGATACAATGACCTATCTTGTTCATAAAACAACCAATCTTCCAAAAAACCGTATTATAGGAATGGGTGGAGCTTTAGATAGCGCACGTTTTAAGTATCGTTTAGCAGAAGCATTAGGAGCTCCAATTTCTGATGTAGATGGTATGGTAATTGGAGGTCATAGTGATACCGGAATGTTACCGTTAACTCGTTTAGCTACCAGAAATAGTGTTCCGGTCTCTAAGTTTATCTCAGAAGAGCGTTTAAATCAAGTTAAAGAAGACACAAAAGTAGGAGGCGCTACCTTAACTAAACTGTTAGGAACCAGCGCTTGGTACGCTCCCGGAGCAGCAGTTTCTGCTTTAGTACAGGCTATTGCTTGCGATCAGAAAAAAATGATTCCTTGCTCTGCATACTTAGAAGGAGAATACGGTTTAAACGATATTTGTATTGGAGTACCTGTTATTTTAGGTAAAAACGGTATAGAAGAAATTGTACAAATAGAACTTACAGACGAGGAAAAAGAAAAACTGCAAGAAAGTGCTGCAGGAGTAAGTAAAACTAACTCATTGTTAGAGTTTTAATAAGTTTACCCAATAAATTCAGAAACCCGCAAGCTAAAACTTGCGGGTTTCTTTTTAAAGATGTTAATATTTTGAGATTTTATTTATCAAATAAATACTACACAAAATAATTGTCAATTGTATGGGTAAATTTTATATTTGCACGTTTTCAAAAATTCAATAATTAATACCATTCATAATGCAAAACAAAGGATTAGTTAAGCTTTTTGCTATTTTATTTGGGATTGTTAGTATTTACCAACTTTCTTTCACGTTTGTTACTAACAAAATAGAAAAAGAAGCCGAGACTTATGCCCTTAACAAGATTGCAGAAACAGAAGACAATTTTGTGGCTAAAAGAGAGGCAGAAGAGGCCCGTTATTTAGACTCTATTGGTAACCAAGAAGTATACAATATTGGTGTTGCTAAGTTTACCTATAATGAGGCTAAAGAAAAAGAGCTTAACAAAGGTTTAGACCTTAAGGGAGGGATAAATGTAATGCTTCAAATTTCTGTAAAAGATATTTTAAAAGGGTTGGCTAATAACTCTAAAAACCCCGTATTTAATAGAGCATTAGCGCAAGCAGACGAAGCAGCAAAAAACAGTGATAAAAACTATTTAGACTTATTTTTTGAAGAGTTTGATAAAATAAAAGGAGACACCAAGTTAGCCTCTCCGGACATTTTTGCTAACAAAACTCTTAGTGACGAGATTAACTTTAAAATGTCTGATGATGAGGTTAAACCTATCATTAGAAGAAAAATAGATGAATCTATTGTATCTGCTTTTGAAGTTTTACGTAAACGTATAGATAAGTTTGGTGTAACACAACCAAACATTCAGCGTTTAGGCACATCTGGTCGTATTTTGGTAGAATTACCTGGAGCTAAAGATGTAGACAGAGTTAAAAAATTATTACAAAGTACAGCTCAACTTGAGTTTTGGGAAACATTCAAAGCAGACGAAGTATATCCGTTTTTAGTTGCTGCTAACGATAAACTAAAAGAAATTTTAGAAGTAAATAAAGATACTGTTAAAGAGCAACCAACATCAGAAATAGATTCGTTATTATCTGATGCAGCTCAAGACTCATTAGATTTAGCAAATCAAGTAAATCCGTTATTCGATTTAATTAGAGGAGGTGGTATTCAAGGATCGCCAGTTATTGCAACGTTTGCATTAAAAGATACTGCTACTGTAGGCGAGTATTTAAGAATGCCAGAAATTAAGAGGTTGTTACCAGAAAACTTACAGTTTGCAAAATTTGTTTGGGGAAAACCAACAAAAGATTCTGAGGTTACAGAACTTTATGCGTTAAAATCTAATAGAGAAGGAGAAGCGCCATTAAGTGGAAGCGTTGTAGTTGATGCAGCTCAAACCTACGATATGCAAGGAAGACCGGCTGTGTCTATGCAAATGAATGGTAAGGGTGCTAAAATCTGGGAAGAACTTACCGGGAAAGCGTTCAAAGAAGGAGGAAACATTGCTATTGTTTTAGACGATATTGTATATTCTGCACCGGGAGTATCTAAAGGAGCAATTACCGGAGGAAACTCAGAAATTTCAGGGCAGTTTACATTAAACGAAGCAATAGACCTTGCTAACGTTTTACGTGCAGGTAAATTACCGGCTTCTGCAGAAATAATTCAAAGTGAAGTTGTAGGACCGTCTTTAGGGCAAGAAGCTATAGATAGCGGCTTTACATCGTTTTTAATAGCGATGCTAATTGTGCTAATCTGGATGGTATTCTACTATGGTAAAGCAGGATCATTTGCCGATATAGCATTAATATTCAATATAGTTTTAATTTTTGGTGTTCTTGCAGGATTAGGAGCTGTTTTAACATTACCGGGTATTGCAGGTATTGTTTTAACCATTGGTATGTCGGTAGATGCAAATGTGTTAATCTTTGAAAGAGCTCGCGAAGAGTTAGCCAAAGGAAAAGGTATGATGCAGGCTATCTCTGACGGATTTAACAATGCATTATCGTCTATTTTAGATGCTAATATTACTACCGGTTTAACAGCGCTAATTTTATTAGTGTTCGGAACCGGGCCAATTAAAGGATTTGCAACAACCTTATTAATAGGTATTTTAACATCATTATTTACAGCAATCTTCATTACCAGATTGTTAATAGATTGGTATGTTAAAGAAGGTAAGAGAAAGCTGGACTTCTCAACTCCGTTAACCAAAAACTTATTTAAAAACGTAAATATTAATTTCCTTGGTAAGCGTAAGTTAGCTTACATTATTTCAGGAATTGCGTTAATAATCAGCATAGGTTCTTTAGTAGTTAATGGTTTAAACCAAGGCGTAGATTTTGTTGGAGGTAGGTCGTATCAAATCAGATTCGAAAAACCGGTAAATCCAACCGAAATTACTTCAGATTTAACAGCTGTATTTGGTAGTGTAGAGGCTAAAACATTTGGTGAACCTAACCAGATTAAAGTTACTACCAAATACAAAGTAGATGTAGAAGGAACTGAAGTAGACGAAGAAATTCAGCAAAAACTATTCACTACATTACAAAAACATTTACCGGATGGTACAACGTACCAAGATTTTATAGTAGGTAGTGAAGACAAAAAAATAGGAATTTTACAATCTATCAAAGTAGGGCCAACTATTGCAGACGATATTAAAAAGAATGCCGGTTGGGCAGTGCTTGGCTCTCTATTTGTTGTATTCTTATACATTTTATTACGATTTAGAAAATGGCAGTTCTCTCTAGGAGCTGTTGCAGCGGTTACACACGATGTTTTAATCGTGTTGGGTATTTTCTCATTAACATACAAAGTAATGCCGTTTAACATGGAAATAGACCAAGCATTCATTGCGGCAATACTAACCGTAATTGGTTACTCTTTAAATGATACTGTGGTTGTTTTTGACCGTATTAGAGAGTTTGTTTCTGCAAGAGGATGGAGAGGTGGAGAAAATGTTAATGTAGCCCTAAACAGCACGCTAAGTAGAACGTTAAATACCTCATTCACTACTTTGGTAGTATTACTTACCATTTTTATATTTGGTGGTGAATCTTTACGAGGATTTATGTTTGCCATGATTGTAGGTGTGATTGTAGGTACCTACTCATCATTATTTATTGCTACTCCGGTTATGTTTGATACGCTCAAGCAAAAAGGAGCAGCAAAAGATAATAAGTAAACTTAGTTACAAGGTGTACAAATAAACGCTCTTGATTTTCTCAAGGGCGTTTTTTTATAAGCTAACTTTTTGTGCGGTAAATTGTTCTGTATTTACAATTAATAAACCCTCGGTTTTTTTATCTAGACAAGAAATCAGCTCACCTTTATCATTCCAAACGCCCGTATTTCCTCCGGCGATAAAATCATCACAAGCGCCAATACTATTTACAAACAAAACTGGTGTTTTATGTTGTTTCGAAATTTCAGCATAATATTTGTGTGCCTTGTTTAATGAATGCAATGGTTTTGCAGCACTTATTAAATAAATAAACGGTTGTAGATGTAGTGTTTTTTTTAAATGTTCTGGCACTAAGCTTTCGTAACAAATTGCCGGGACAATAGTTGTATTAGCTATAGAAAAGTTTATTTGATTACCTCCAGAGTTAAAATAGGGTTTCTCATCGTCATGTAACCACTGTTTTTTGTAAATACTACTTGTGTTATTCGGAAAGTATGTTATTAAACTAATATAAAGTTTGTTTTGCTGTTTTAACGGTACACCAACCGAAACAACAATGTTATGCTTTTTGCTTTCGCTTTGTAACTCATTTAGTAGAGGATTGTTGCTGGCTAACTCAAAAGCTGAAACATTTTTAGTGCTGTATCCAGTTAAAGATAATTCTGGAAAGAAAATAGCATTGGCTTTATATGTTTTTGCAAGTGTAATACAATCTTTGTGTTTTTTTAAGTTAGCCCTTGTGTTGTTTAGAGTTGATGAGATTTGTGCAAGGGCTAACATCATGTTTTATGGATTTATTTTAGTGTAAGATATTGAATCTCCCACACTAATACTCCACTTATCTGTTAGTCCTGCATTAATCTCCAGAACATATTTGGCCGGATAATTAGAGGGTATAGAAGCTTCGCTTAAGGGCACTGTATTTTTAGCAATGCTCACTATTTTTTGGTTGCTATTTATGTAAATAATATCTAAAGCAATTTCGGTGTTTTTCATGTAAAAATACCTTGGCGCCTCATCAGAAAAAATAAAGAGCATTCCATTAATAGAATCCATAGACTTTCTGTACATAAGCCCGGTTTCTGTTTCGTAAGCATTATCGGCTATTTCAATATTTATTGTTTTAAGTAAACTATCTTTTTTATAAATAGATAATACCCCCTCTTTTTTAAATGCTATTTCTTGCTTAGCAACAGGAGAAACAACTTTTTTGTTATCCTTACATGATATAAGACTAATTAGAATACTCAAAAAAAGTAATGAAAGTGAGCTTTTTCTCATTATGCTTGTTTTTTAGCTTTCATCATAAAATATATACCAAGGGCTATAAAAGGTATGCTTAGTAATTGTCCGGTATTTAAAACCCAATCTGCACGCTCATCTACTTGGGCTTCTTTAACAAATTCTACAATAAACCTAACGGTCCATAAAAGTGCTAAAAACAGCCCAAAAATGTAACCTAAGTTATCGGCTTTTTTTGTTTTCCAGTAGGTGTACCATAAAATTGCAAATACTATTATGTACCCAAAAGCTTCATATAATTGGGCAGGATGTCTGGGAAAAGATTCTCCTAACTGCAAGAAAACAACCCCAAAATCTGTCCCTGTTGGTTTGCCAATAATTTCTGAGTTGAAAAAGTTACCAATTCTAACAAAAACACCTCCAATAGCTACCGGGATTACTATGCGGTCTAATATCCATAAAATATGTTTTTTAAGTATTTTTTTGCTGTACCAATACATTGCAATTATAATTCCAATTGCAGCACCATGGCTTGCCAGCCCTCTAAAACCAACAAATCTAAATTTTGGGTTAAACTCAAAAGGTAAAATAATGCTTAGCGGGTCTTGTATAAACATTTTTGGTTCGTAAAATAAAAAATGACCTAAGCGAGCCCCTATTAAAGTTGCTAAAACAGTGTATATAAAAAGCGAGTCGAGTTTTTCTATAGAGAGGTTTTCTCTTTTGTAAATGCGTTTCATTAAAAACCAACCTAATGTAAACGCTATAACAAACATTAAGCTGTAATATCTAATTACAAAAAAACCAAGATTAATTCCTTCAGAAGGATTCCAATCAATACTTAATAGGTGCATAGTTATAATTTTAGTCGGGTAAATATAACCAATAGAAAGCTAAAAAAACATTAAATTTTAGGGTACAGGGTCATAACCGCTTCCTCCCCAAGGATGACAGCTAAAAATTCTTTTAATAGCTAGTTTGCCACCCTTAAATAAACCGTGCTTTTTTAAGGCTTCTATAGTATAATGAGAGCATGTTGGCGAATACCTGCAGGTAGCCGGTGTTAACGGAGAAATAACCACTTGGTAAAACCTAACCAATACAATAAATGGGAATATGAGTGCTTTTTTTACCAAAGTAAAAAGTGGTTTTATATTGCAAAGGGCACTACTTTGCAATAGAGTAAGTAGTACCTTCTTTGCCGTCTTTTAGTTGAATGCCCATAGCTGCAAGCTCATCTCTAATTTTGTCTGAAGTAGCAAAATCTTTATTTGCTCTGGCTTGGGCTCTTAGTTTTATTAAAAGCTCTATTGTGCCTTCAAGTTTGCTATTGTCTTGAGTGTCTGCGCTGTCTTGGTTTACTAAGCCAAGCACATCAAAAACAAAAGTATTTAATGTGTCTTTAAGAGTGTTTAAATCTGCTTCGGTAATGGTAGCGCTACCCTCTTTTATTTGATTAATGTATTTAACAGCTTCAAATAAATTAGCTATTAAAACGGGCGTGTTAAAATCATCATTCATAGCATCGTAGCACTTTTGTTTCCAATCAGAAACATTAATGCTAGATGTGTTAGAGGCCTTTAAATTGTTTAATGATTTTATGGCATCCATTAACCTATTGTAGCCCTTTTCACTAGCAAGCATGCCATTGTTGGTAAAATCTAAAACGCTTCTGTAATGTGCTTGAAGCATAAAGAAACGAGCTACACCGGGAGAGAACGCTTTACTAATATTAGGGTTATCTCCTGTAAAAATCTCCATAGGTAAAATAAAATTACCGGTAGATTTTGCCATTTTCTTACCGTTCATGATAAGCATATTGGCATGCATCCAGTATTTTACAGGCTCTTTACCGTTAGAGGCTTCTGCTTGGGCAATTTCGCATTCGTGATGCGGAAATTTTAAATCCATCCCACCTCCATGAATATCAAATTGCTCTCCCAAGTATTTAGTACTCATGGCAGTACATTCTAAATGCCAACCCGGAAAACCGTCGCTCCAAGGAGATGGCCAGCGCATAATGTGTTGTGGTTCGGCTTTTTTCCAGAGTGCAAAATCCTGAGGATTTTTCTTGTCGGTTTGCCCTTCTAAAGCTCTTGTGTTATGAATTAAATCTTCAATATTTCTACCACTTAATTTACCATATTTGTAGTCTTTGTTAAATTTAAGTACATCAAAATATACAGAGCCATTTGCTTCGTAAGCATATCCTTTTTCAAGAATATCTTTTACAATTTCTATTTGCTCTATAATATGCCCTGTTGCTGTTGGCTCTATACTAGGTGGTAGTAAATTAAATTTATTTAAGATGTTGTGAAAATCTACAGTGTAGCGTTGCACAACTTCCATAGGCTCTATTTGCTCTAACCGTGCTTTTTTTGCTATTCTATCTTCGCCTTCGTCAGCATCGTTTTCTAAGTGGCCGGCATCGGTAATATTTCTAACGTATCGTACTTTATAGCCTAAATGCTTTAAATACCTGAAAATTACATCAAAAGACATAAAAGTTCTAACATTCCCCAGATGCACATTGCTATATACTGTAGGGCCGCATACATACATGCCAACATGGCCTTCGTTAAGGGGTTTAAAAACTTCTTTTTGTCCGGTAAGCGAATTGTATATTTTAAGTTCTTGCTGTGTGTACAGTTGCATTTTAGGCTTTTTTTTAGTAATTAAAACTCTGTATCAAGTTTTATGTAATCTAAAAATTCTCTTCTAACAGATTCTGATTTGAATTTTCCTCCAAATTCTGCTGTTACGGTACTACTTTCAATATCTCTGATACCTCGAGAATTTACGCAAAGGTGTTTGGCATCTATAACGCATGCAACATCTTTGGTGCCTAATATTTTTTGTAATTCTTGAACAATTTGAATGGTCATACGCTCCTGAACTTGCGGGCGCTTGGCAAAGTAGTCTACAATTCTGTTCATTTTAGATAATCCTACCACTTTACCATTAGAGATATAACCAATATGTGCTTTACCTACTATAGGCAATAAATGATGCTCGCAGGTAGAGTAAACTGTAATGTTTTTTTCTACAAGCATTTCGCCATATTTATATTTGTTTTCAAAGGTAGAAGCACTCGGTTTTCTATCCGGATGCAAGCCTCCAAAAACTTCTTTAACAAACATCTTTGCCACCCTTCTTGGAGTTCCTCGTAAACTATCGTCTGTTAAGTCTAAACCAAGGGTTTCTAATATGTTGTAAACATCTTGTTCTATACGCTCTATTTTTTGATCGTCGGTTAGCTCAAAAGCATCGTCACGTAAGGGCGTTTCGGCAGAAGAAGCAAAATGTTCGTTTCCAAGCTCTTCAAAATGGTCTTCTAATGCACGGTTAATTTTCATATTATTTTTGTTTTCAAGAGGTGCAAAGATAGGCATTATAACTAAGTTTTAGACTAATCATCTATTATATGCGTTATATAAAAGACAAATTAACAGTATTTTAGTAATTTTAGCGTCCCAAATTAAATCCCAAATCCATGAAAACGAGCCTGCTATCATATGGTTTGTTATTTTTTGGTATAACATTATGTACTGCTCAAGTATCTCCAGATTGCAGTACCGCAATTCCAATATGTAGTAATGTGCCTATTACAGCAACTGTAGATGGTTATGGGACAGATGACTTCCCGGGAGTTTCTATTTTAGCCGATGATTGTTTAGAATCTGCAACGCCAAATGGTCCTATAGAGTCTAATTCTGCTTGGTATAAGTTTAGAACAGGAGCATCTGGACAGTTAGGATTTAATATACAATACAGTAATAATGATGATTGGGATTTTGCGCTTTTTAAAGCTTCAGATTGCGATAATTTAGGAGATCCTGTACGATGTAATTTTGACGTAAATGGTGGTAGTACAGGTTATACAGGAATTGGTGTAAACCCTGATACCGGAACACAAGGATTGGGTTATGAAGATTGGTTAACGGTAGAGGCCGGAGAAGAATATTATTTGCTTATTAATAATTTTTCTGGGGTAAATAGTGGATTTTCTATTCATTTTAGCGGACAAGTTTTTGTTGATTATCCGGATTCGGCTTTAGATTGTACTATTTTAACAAATTTATTAGGACCGGATGTGTTTGCTTGTGATGGTGAAACGGTAACATTACAAGCTACTTTGCCAGATGCTACAGCGTATACTTGGTATGAGGTTGTTAACGGCACAGAAAACGAAATTACTGCTAATAGCAATAACGATACCTTGTCTGTAACCTCTTCAGGAACATATAAAGTTGTAGTAGAACTTAATGGTGGAGGTGAGTATATAGAGAGTTCCACTACAGTTACTTTTAGTACAGTACCTATAGCTGAACCTCTAACAGATGAATTTGAGTGCGATTTAAACGGAAATGGTATGGCTGTTTTTGACTTGGCAGCTAAAGACTCCGAAGCTCTTGGCAGTCAGAATTCATCAGAGTTTACAGTTTCTTATCATGCTAATTTTTATGATGCTCAAATAGGAGCAAACCCACTTTCAAAACAATACGAAAACACTTCAAGCCCATATAATCAAACAATATATGTAAGGGTTGCATCTGTTAGTAATCCAATGTGTTACGATGCTTCACAAAGCTTTACTATAGAGGTGGTTAAACAACCTGATGTTGCGGTAAATACAAATGCTTACTTGTGCCAGAGTAATGCAGTTACAATTGGTGATACTAATAATAATTCAGGCTATTTGTATGAATGGGATAATGGCATGACTACGCCAACTCAAGTAGTGAGCACTCCCGGAACGTACACCTTAACTATTAAAAATCAGGTTGGAGGCATTTCGTGTAACATTACAAAAGTTATAACTGTGCAAGCATCACAGCCACCGGTAATAGCCATTATAGAAATTAACGATGTGCAAGACAACAATACAGTAACTGTTTATACAGAAAATGAAGGTGATTATGAATATAAATTAGGCAACAATCCTTACCAAGATAGCCCAATATTTACAAATGTGCTGCCGGGAGCATATACACTAACAGTAAACGATAAAAACGGTTGTGGCTCTGTTACAGAAAATATTCTTGTTGTAGGGTTTTCTAAATTTTTCACTCCTAACGGAGATGGTATAAACGATACTTGGCACATAGAAGGATTAGAAACGTTAGACGAAGCAACTGTTTACATTTTTGATAGGTTTGGAAAACAAATTAAAAAACTCTCAAAAAGTAATAACACTTGGGACGGAAGGTATAAAGGAGTATTATTACCTTCTACAGATTATTGGGTTAGAATAGAGTATGTTAAAACAGTAAATAATCAGCTTATTTCCGGAGTAACAACAAAACATTTTACATTAAAACGATAATTCTACGTTTGTTTAAAGCCAAAACAAGGCTTCTTACCGTATATATATACTAAAACCACTGTTTAAAAGTTATATTTAAGCAAGTATCAACTATTTGTAATATCTGCTAATGGCAACTAAAATGTATTTTGCCCCTAAAAAAACAGCTATAACAAGCCTTATATGCGCTTGTTTTTTTGTGTGTTTTACAAGTATTACTGCTCAAACATCAGGAGATTGTTTTACAGTTGTTCCAATATGTGCTGATGGAGTAATAACTACCGAAGTTGATGGGGCAGGAGATGTAGAAGATTTTGAAGATATTAGCCAATCTGGTTGTTTAGAGAAGGGTGGTTTAGCCACAAGTGATTTAGAAAAAGATGTTGCCTGGTTTATTTTCAGAGCAAACGGAGATGGGCAATTAGGGTTTAATATCAGATATTTATCTGCAAATGAAGATTGGGATTTTGCAGTTTACGGTCCAAATGCAGATTGTAATAATTTAGGAGAGCCTGTTAGGTGTAGCTACGAGAGTGGTGTTACCGGATATACAGGAGTGGGGATTAATCCCGCCACCGGGACATCTCAACAAGAAGGAGATGAGTATGATACTTGGCTTGATGTGCAGCAAGGAGAAGAGTATATTATTTTCATTAATAACTTTAATACCAATTTTACAGGAGACCCGATGATTTTTGAATTAGAATTTACGGGTCCGTTACTGGATGCTCAAGGTCCAGATGCATTAGATTGTTCAATTAAAGAAGATTTTTTAGGTCCTGATATTAATGCTTGCGTTGGTGATGTTGTTACACTAGATGCAGAGCGTCAATCAGCCACAAATTACGAATGGTATGTAGATGGTAATTTAATAGCAGGAGAAAACGGACCTACATTAAATGTAACAACAACCGGGTTGTATTCTGTTATTGTAACTACGCCTGTAGTAACTTTCGAGGATGAAATTCAAGTTACCTTTCACCCAATATTACAGCCTTCTCAAGTTGGATATCAAGTAACCGATTTACAAGATATAAATACGATCTCTGTTACGGTTATGGGAACAAGCGAGTATGAATACAGTTTAAACGGAGGAACTTTTCAGTCAGATCCCGAGTTTATAGATGTTCCCCCCGGAATTAATCAATTAACCGTCAGAGACGTGTATGGTTGCGGAGAAGTTATTGTGAACATTCCGGTTGTAGGATACCCTCGTTTTTTTACACCAAATGGTGATAGTATTAATGATGAGTGGCACATAGGAGCTGTTGAAGAGTTAAATTTTGCATACATAACCATTTACGACAGGTATGGCAAATTGCTGGCGCAGTTAGATAGAAATAGTACCGGTTGGGATGGTACTTATAACGGTAAGCCTTTGCCCGCTACAGATTATTGGTTTAAGTTTAATTATACCAGAGATGTAAACGGAGAAACACAACAAGGAACCATAAAAGGACATTTTACCCTTAAACGATAAAAAAAAAGCGGAGATAAATACTCCGCTTTTTTCATACTTGCTTATAAATTAAAACTTAAAGAGACTGCAATATTTGTATTTGTTTTATCAATTCTTGCAGGAGTTGGTAAGCCTGTGTTAAATAACAAGTGATTGTATGAACGTTCACTTTGGTTAAAAGACACATCTAATTTTGTGGCTCCAAAGTTGTATCCAATTCCTAAAGAATACCCGGTTAAGTCACCAACGGTAGTTTCGTTTTTATAAGGACTGCTTTCAAACCGATAACCACCACGTAAGCTCCATTTTTCAATTCTATATTCTCCACCAATTCTGTAAGAGTTAACAGCCTGCAAATTTTCTGTAATTAAGCTATTTTCTGTTGCAAAACTCGGGTCGGCTGTAGGGCGTAATTGTGCTTCGCTCATGTCTTGATAGCTGTAATCAAAGCTCAGTAATCCTTGATTACCAAAAACAACAGCTGCACTACCGGTTAATTTTGCAGGTGTTTTTATTTTATAATCCGGATAAATGGTAACTAAAGAAAAGTTAACCAAATCTATATCAGTGTCTGCTAAATTTGAGTTTATTTCTTGCGATACTTCGTCTTCTAAATCATACCAAGTAGGAGATTGATAACTAAGCCCCACTCTAAACTGATCGCTCATTTTTGCAATAGCTCCAATAGAGAAAGAAAAACCGGTTCCTTGTGTAAATAGCCAGTTATCAAAATACATATTTTGCAATGCAGAACCACTGTTATAGCCATCTTCATCAAATTGTGTTAATTGCTCATATCTAACAGCATGAAAGTTTAACGAAGCTCCTAAATAAAGAGTTTGTTTGTACTGAGAGGCTAGGTTAAAAGCAAATTTACTATTGTAACCGGTAGCACTAAGTAAATATGATTGGTTAACTGTACTGTAATCTCCGGTAGATACGTATTGTGTATTATTATCATCGTTTGGGTCTACCGGGTCTATAATTCCTCCATAATAGCCTAAAAAAGCCTGTTGTGGACCAAAACCTAAGTCACGAGCTATATTTAAGTAGGCATCTGCAAGCGATTCATTAGATTGGATTAGAATTGAACCAAAAGGCACACCGTTAGCAAAATTCAAAAAATAACCGTCTATAGATTGGTTACTATTACCGCTGGCTAAAAACTCATTATCAAAATTATTTACCAATTGGTAGTTTAAGCCCAGAGCTACTTTTTGCCAATCAGCATCAGGATTTTGGTTTTTAAAAACAAAAACGGCTCCAACTTGATTTAGTTCTAAGTTGTCTATTTCTGTTTGCGAAAAACCATTAAAATAAGAGGCGTTGTTTTTTGTGTTAAAATTATTTACGGTAAAACTTGTGTAGCTATTTGCAAAAACGGCAGAACTAGCCGGGTTAATATCTATGGCAGAAAGGTCTCCGCCAAGAGCTCCAAAAGCTCCACTCATGCCCTGAAAGCGAGCAGTACCGTTTAAATTTTCACTACTATATCTAATTACATCGTTTATGTTCTGAGCACTTACAGCAGCGCAAAGCATAGCCATTATGGCAAAAAAACCATTCTTTTTCATGAGTTTAATTTTTAAAAGAGATTAGTTGTTTCTTCTAGATCTACTACTTCCAGAAGAACGTGATGTTCCTGATGATCTTGATCCTGATGAAGAACGTATACTTCCACTAGATCTGCTTCTACCGGATGAAGATCTGTTGTACGAGCCACTACTTCGTGACCTACTTGATGATCGTGAGTAATTTGGGGTGCTACGATTACTGTTGTAGCTACGACCTCTTATAACTCTGTTGTTAGAGCTGCCGGATCTACTATAAATATTGCCTCTACCATCTGCACTGATACCACGAGAGTTTCTGTAACGAGCATTATTGTTGGTAGAATAACCTCTGTTTCTGGTATAATTTAATGCTCGAGTTCTAGTGTAATTGCTACTTCTACCTCTGGAGTAGCGGTATCTGCTATCAGTGCTAGTTAAATTACTTCTGTTATAGTATCCTCTTCTGCTATTAGCATAAGCGTAACTTCTTCTTAAACTGTGAGGGTAGTAGCCGTAATTGTAATAAAATGGTCTGCCGTACCATCCATAATAGCCATAAAATCCAAAATTGTAACCCCAGTAAGGAGACCACCATCCGTCATAAATCCAGAAAGGGTCTATCCATCCGGCATATGCATAATTATAAACGCCCCAATTCCAGCCAAAATTCCATCTATTCCACCTATTCCATCCCCAAAACCAAGGAGAAGCATACCATCCCCAACGAGGGTTAGTATATATATTTATGCTTACATCTGTTGTGTTATCTCCCCATCCGGCAAAACTTCTGTATGTTTCATCATCAATCAAATCGGTACTATCTTGTGCATATTCTCCACTATTATAACTATCTACGTCAGTAAAAATAGCATCAGAGTTTAAAAGCTCATCATATTCTTTAGCCTTAGCGTCAAAGTAATCAACATAGGTATCGTTATCTACATTGTTGTGTTGTTCTGTAGGTGCAACAGTAGTTTCTGAAGAGGCATAAATGCCGTCATTATCATAATACGATGCTTCTTGAAAAGAACCACAAGAAGCCACTAATAACCCAACCGGAACAGTTAAGAGCATTAGTTTCTTTGCTGATTTTTTGGTGGAGAAATTCATCATTGCTTAATTTTTAATTGTTGCACATAACAAAAATAGTTAGTTTTGCCCAACTATTTCTTTTTTTAACAAACTCACAACATTTGTGCCAAAGTACTGATAATGAGCAAAAAATTAACTAAAAGAAGCGAGGATTACTCTAAATGGTATAACGAGTTAGTTGTTAGAGCCGATTTGGCTGAAAACTCAGGAGTAAGAGGATGCATGGTTATAAAGCCTTATGGCTTTGCTATTTGGGAAAAAATGCAGGCAGAGCTAGATAAAATGTTTAAAGATACCGGTCATGTAAATGCCTATTTTCCCATATTCATACCTAAATCATATTTAAGTAAAGAGGCTGCACATGTTGAAGGTTTTGCCAAAGAATGTGCTGTGGTTACCCATTACAGACTTAAAAATGCCGAAGACGGAAGTGGAGTAGTGGTTGATCCTGAAGCTAAATTAGAAGAAGAATTAATTGTTAGGCCAACATCAGAAACTATTATTTGGGATACCTACAGAAAGTGGATTCAGTCTTATAGAGATCTGCCTATACTGGTAAATCAATGGGCTAATGTTGTTAGATGGGAAATGCGTACCCGCCTATTTTTACGTACAGCCGAATTTTTATGGCAAGAAGGACATACGGCTCATGCAACTAAAGAAGAAGCAGTTGCCGAAGCAGAACAAATGATGAATGTGTATGCTGATTTTGCCGAGAAATTCATGGCAGTGCCAGTAATTAAAGGAACCAAAAGTGAAAGCGAGCGTTTTGCCGGTGCAGAAGAAACATATTGTATAGAAGCTTTAATGCAAGACGGTAAGGCTTTACAAGCTGGTACATCACACTTTTTAGGGCAGAATTTTGCGAAAGCTTTTGATGTAAAGTTTGCAAACAAAGAAGGTAAACAAGATTACGTTTGGGCAACTTCTTGGGGAGTATCTACCAGGTTAATGGGAGCTTTAATCATGACACACAGTGATGATAACGGATTGGTATTGCCTCCAAAACTAGCACCACTGCAAGTTGTTATTGTTCCTATTTATAAAGGAGAAGAGCAGTTAAATGCTATTAGAGAAAGGGTTGCTCCTGTAATTAATGAGCTAAAAGGCAAAGGTATCACGGTTAAATTTGATGATAGAGATACACACAAACCGGGCTGGAAGTTTAATGAATACGAATTAAAAGGAGTCCCTGTAAGGCTTGCAATCGGGCAGCGCGATATGGAAAACAATACTTTTGAGGTTGCCAGAAGAGATACATTAGAAAAACAAACCGTTTCTGCAGAAGATGTTGTTAGTAAGATAGAATTTTTGTTAGAAGATATTCAGCAAAATATATATGATAAAGCTGTGTCTTACAGAGATGCGCATATTACTAAGGTAGATTCGTTTGATGAGTTTAAAGAAGTTTTAGAAACTAAAGGCGGATTTGTATTAGCGCATTGGGATGGTACAGCCGCAACAGAAGAGGCTATTAAAGAAGCAACAAAAGCAACAATACGTTGTATACCACTAGATGCTCAAGAAGAAAAAGGCTCTTGTGTATATTCCGGCAAGCCTTCAAATAGGCGTGTATTGTTTGCAAAAGCGTATTAATGCAAAAAAAGTTTTTTTAACTATTGCAACATTTAAAAATAGTTGTATTTTTGCATCCGCATTTATGCAAGAGTTAAGGCCCGTTCGTCTAGGGGTTAGGACGCCAGGTTTTCATCCTGGTAGCAGGGGTTCGAATCCCCTACGGGCTACCAAGTTCTATAACATAAAAAGTAACTAAATAAGGTCGTTTAAAAAAGACTTTCATTTTAGTACATTCTGGCCCGTTCGTCTAGGGGTTAGGACGCCAGGTTTTCATCCTGGTAGCAGGGGTTCGAATCCCCTACGGGCTACAAAATTTATTTAACAAAATATAGCAGAGCGTTAAGCTCAAAAAATTATTACTTAAAGATATGGCAAATCATAAGTCGGCATTAAAAAGAATTAGAAGAAATGAAGCTGTGCGTTTACGTAATCGTTACCAACATAAAACGGTTCGTAATGCGGTGAGAAAATTACGTGGTTTAGAAAACAAAAAAGAAGCAACCGAAATGCTTCCTAACGTAATAAGCATGATTGATAAGTTAGCTAAAAAGAACATTATTCATAAAAATAAGGCTGCAAACTTAAAAAGTAGCTTAACTAAGCGTGTTGCGGCTTTATCTTAACAAGTAACGTACATCTTAGCAATATACACAAGTAAGTAAGCCTCCTAAATTTTAGGAGGCTTTTTTTTGCCCTTTCTTTTTTAATAGCTTTAAATTCTTCCTAGAAGGCATCGTTAACTGGCTTAAATTTCGTATATTTAAGTAACTGATACTGAGTGTTATGTTGCCTAAAAAATACATAAAAGCCGATTTAAACCAATACAGGAGTATTTTCTTTTTAGTTGGGTTGGTTGTTGTGCTTTTTTTAACATGGCAAGTTTTAGAGCTAAAGGTATCGTATAAAGAAAAAGAAGAGATTTTATCTGTTGTTAATGTAGAAGATAACACTCCTTTAGATATTCCAATTACCGAAAAAATTAATCTCCCGCCACCTCCTCAACCATTAGCAATACCGGAAGTTATAGAAATTGTAGATGATAACGAGGAGGTAGAGGAAAGTATTATAGAGAGTACAGAAACTAATCAAGAAGAAGCTATTACTAATATTGTTAAGGTAGATGATGTTGAGGTAGTTGAGGAAGAAGAAATTATTGAAGTACCTTTTGCAGTTATAGAAAATGTTCCTGTGTTCCCCGGGTGCGAAGGATTGTCTCAAGCCAAACAACGAGATTGTTTTCAGGAAAAAATGATGAAACATGTGCAAAAACACTTTAAATATCCAAGTATGGCACAAGAGTTAGGCATACAAGGTAAGGTGTATGTGCAGTTTTCTATTGGTCCGGACGGTGTGGTTTCCGAAATTCGTTCTCGCGGTCCCGATGAGAGTTTAGAAAAAGAAGCAGAGCGTATTATTAAGCTTTTGCCTAAAATGCAACCTGGTAAGCAAAGGGGTACACCGGTTAAAGTTCCATACAGTATACCAATTACATTTAAGTTGCAACAATAAAAAAAGCCCGCTTTTAAAGCGGGCTTTTTACATATTTTTAGTGTTTTGTTTTTATTGATTCATTGTCATTAAAAACTCTTCGTTGTTTCTAGTTTTCTTAATTCTATCTTCCATGAACTCCATGGCTTCAACAGGATTCATATCTGCAAGATATTTACGCATAATCCACATTCGCTGAATAGTGGTTTCATCAAGCAGTAAATCGTCTCTACGAGTAGAAGAAGAAATAAGGTCTATTGCAGGGAATATTCTTCTGTTAGCAATTCGTCTATCTAATTGAAGCTCCATATTACCGGTTCCTTTAAACTCTTCAAAAATCACCTCGTCCATTTTAGATCCGGTTTCTGTAAGAGCTGTTGCAATAATGGTGAGTGAACCTCCTCCTTCTATATTTCTGGCTGCACCAAAAAAGCGTTTTGGTTTATGTAAAGCATTAGCATCTACACCACCACTTAATACTTTACCCGAGGCAGGTTGCACGGTGTTGTAAGCACGGGCTAAACGTGTAATAGAATCTAATAAAATTACTACGTCGTGGCCACATTCGGTTAAGCGTTTAGCTTTCTCTAAAACAATGTTAGCAACTTTTACGTGCCTGTCTGCAGGTTCATCAAAAGTAGAAGCAATTACTTCGCCTTTTACGTTACGTTGCATATCGGTTACCTCTTCCGGGCGCTCATCAATTAAAAGTATAATTTGATAAACTTCCGGATGGTTTGCAGCAATGGCATTGGCAATATCTTTTAGTAACATGGTCTTACCTGTTTTAGGTTGAGACACAATCATACCACGTTGCCCTTTACCAATTGGCGAAAACAAATCAACTATTCTGGTAGAAATTGTTGCGTTTTTTTCGCTTAAATTAAATTTTTCGTTCGGGAATAATGGTGTAAGATGCTCAAAAGAAACTCTGTCTCTAACTACTTGAGGATCTAATCCATTAATTTTAGTTACTTTAATTAACGGAAAATATTTTTCACCGTCTTTTGGAGGTCTTACAATTCCTAAAACAGTATCTCCGGTTTTTAAACCAAATAATCTAATTTGAGATTGAGAAACATAAATGTCGTCTGGAGAAGACAGGTAATTATAATCAGATGAGCGTAAGAAACCATAACCGTCCGGCATAATCTCTAAAACTCCTTCGCTTTCTATAATACCATCAAACTCAAAATCAGGATCACGGTAACGATTTTTCTTCTCTTTATCAAAGTTTTCTTTGCTTTGAGAGCTGTTATCGTTTTGCTGATGTTTTTTATGTTGGTTTTTATGCTGATGTTCTTTACGTGTGTTTTTACGCTGGTCGTCTTTTTTAGAATCTTCTTTTTTAGATTTTGATTCTTCCTTTTTAGCGTGCACTTGATTATCATTAGAAGATTGCTCAGGAGCAGATTTTGAAGTGTCTTTTTGAGAATTAGAACGTTCTGCCGAACTATCTTCTGTTGTTTGATGATTTTGTTTGTGTTGAGAATGAGCCGGCTCATGTGTGCCGTTTTGCGCAGATTTACTTTTTTGAATTCGAGTGCGCTTGCTCTTTTGCTGTTTTTGCTCGTTTTTTTGACTTTCCTGAGAACCGGTAGCCTGAACAGCTTGCGGATTAGCAGCTTGTACATCGAGAATTTGGTACACTAACTCATCCTTTTTTAAGCTTCTAAATTTTGGTATTTGTAGTGCTTTTGCAATTTCTTGAAGCTCAACTAATTTTTTTGCCTTTAAATCTGAAATATCAAACATGTATATGTAATTATGTTTTGTTGGTTTAGTTATTGAAGTAAATAATCTTTTTATTGAAAAGAATTACAATTATGAAGTACAAACGAACCCTGTTGTAACGGGTTACGAATGGATAGGGCAATATTACAAATTTATTTTTATAAATAAAGCAAATTTTTTTAAAAAGAACGTTTATTTTTGCAATCTGTTACAGTTTTTTAGAGTATGATACAACGTATACAAACGGTATATTTACTTTTAGTAGTATTAATAATGGGTGTGGCGCCTTTCTGGGTGTCATTATACACAGATGCCAGTGGTGAGGTTGTATTTTTTAATCAAATTAAACCACTTTTTGGTGGTTTTTTAACATCGGCTTTCTTAGCTTTGGTGTCTATTTTTAATTTTAAAAACAGAAAACAACAATTTGTGGTAAACAGATTTAATATAATATTAACGCTTTTTATACTAGGATTTTTCGTGTATCAATCCCTAAACTTATCCGGAGAAACTGTTGTTTCTGAGAAGGGTATTGGGATGCTTCTCCCTGTTTTTTCTATCGTTTTATTAGTGTTGGCGAATCGTGCCATTAAAAGGGACGAAGATCTCGTAAAATCTGTGGATAGATTACGATAAACCTAACATCTTAGTAGTATTAGTGCGTAAAAAACCCGGAAGTAATTCCGGGTTTTTTTATCCTCGTTTTTCTAGCTCGATAACCTCGAGGTTTTTTATTTCTTTACCATCTATAACAAACCGTAAAAGTGTTCTAACCTTATGAAATCCGTATTTCCCACAAGCTCCCGGATTCATGTGTAACAGGTTATTTTGCTTATCCCACATCACTTTTAAAATATGCGAGTGACCGCAAATAAATAAATCGGGTTTATGTTTTTGTAATGCTTGCTTTATTCTGGCGGGATAACGCCCCGGATAACCTCCAATATGAGTTATAAATACTTTAACTCCCTGGCAAGAAAATAAAAGGTTTTCGGGAAATTCTTTTCTAATTTTTGCATCATCAATATTGCCATACACAGCTTTTAATGGTTTAATTTTCTGTATGGCATCTGTTACATCAAGACTACCAATATCTCCGGCATGCCAAACCTCATCTGCTTCGCTTACATATTTTAAAATAGTATTGTCTATATGACTATGCGTATCTGAAAGAAGGAGTATTTTTTTCATAAAAAAGAGCAGTAATACTAACTACACAATTAAAGTTATCTTTGTACACTTATTTACAAAAGTACTATAAACCGGTGAGATACTTTTTAACGTTTTCATACAACGGAATTAATTACCATGGTTGGCAAAAACAGCCCAATGCCATTACCGTACAAGAAGTATTAGAAAATGCAATAAGTACGTTATTACGAAAAAAGTTAGAATTGGTTGCTGCCGGAAGAACCGATGCCGGAGTGCACGCAAAAGTAATGGTGGCACACTTTGATTTTGAAGATGAAATAAATACTAGTGATTTAATTTATAAGCTCAACGCTTTCTTGCCTGAAGATATAGCGGTAAAAAAAATAGTTAGAGTAAAGAATGATGCTCATGCCAGATTTGATGCTACAGAACGAACTTATGAATACTGGATTACACAAGAGAAAAATCCTTTTTTGGCTCAATCGGCATATTATGTTAAATATCCGTTAGATGTAGCTGCCATGAACCAAGCAGCGAAAGTATTGTTTGAGTTTACCAATTTTAAATGCTTTTCTAAATCTAATACTGATGTTAAAACATTTGAGTGCACCATTACGCATGCAAAATGGGAAAAAGTAGGTGATAAGTTAGTGTTTACCATATCGGCAAACAGGTTTTTACGAAATATGGTAAGAGCAATTGTAGGTACACTTTTAGATGTAGGTTATGGTAAAAGCACCATAGAAGATGTTAAAAACATCATAAAAAGCAAAAATAGGAGTAATGCCGGCGCATCAGTTCCGGGGCATGCCTTATATTTGACTGCAGTAACATACCCTGAAACAGTTTACAACGTAGATGAGTAACAATAAAGGAAACAAATTTAATTTTACCCTTTTTAAGCGTTTGTTGCGCTATACAAAACCTTATAAAACTACTTTTTTTGGAGTAGCACTTGCTGCTATTTTACTCTCCGGATTTGCTGTAATCAGGCCTTATTTATTAAAAGAAACGGTAGATGTTTATATAATTAATAAAGATTTAAACGGGCTACTGTTTTTTGTGCTACTAATGATGGGAGTTTTGGTGTTAGAAGTTACCAGTCAGTTATCATTTATTTATTACGCTAACTGGTTAGGACAATCTATTATTAGAGATATTAGGATTAAACTCTTTAATCATCTTTTAAAATTTAAAATGAAGTATTTTGATACTTCATCTGTTGGGTTGTTAGTAACCAGAACCGTAAATGATGTAGAGCGAATTGCACAGATTTTTAGTGAAGGCTTTTTTATGATTGTGAGCGATTTGCTAAAAATGCTGGTTGTTGCCGTTGTAATGTTGGTTGTAAACTGGAAGTTAGCTTTAATAGTATTTGCAATAATGCCTTTTATACTCTATGCGACCAGGCTTTTTCAGAAAGCCATGAAAGTTGCATTTATAGAGGTGAGAGCTCAGGTGGCTAACCTTAATACGTTTGTACAAGAGCGAATTTCCGGAATGAAAATAGTACAACTTTTTGGGGTAGAAGATGTAGAGTATAAAAAGTTTAAAGCTATAAACGAAAAACACAAAAAAGCGTGGTTAAAAACAGTTTGGTATAACTCTATTTTCTTTCCGGTTGCAGAGTTGGCTTCTTCCATAACCATAGGGTTAATTGTGTGGTTTGGGATTTTGCAAAATGTGCAGGGAGCTTCGTTTGAACCCGGTGTTATTTTTATGTTCATCCAAATGTCTCAAATGCTCTTTAGACCCCTTCGTCAGATAGCCGATAAATTTAATACTTTGCAAATGGGAATGGTAGCAGCCAATAGAGTGTTTGCTATTTTAGATACAGATAGCAGAATAGAAGATAAAGGTAATATAGAGGCACATCAATTAAAAGGCACTATAGAATTTAAAAATGTTAGATTTGGCTATGTGCCCGACGAAGAGGTGTTGCACGGCATATCATTTAAAGCAGAAGAAGGACAAACTGTGGCAATTGTTGGAGCTACCGGAGCAGGAAAATCTACCATAATAAACCTGTTAAATAGGTTTTATGATATTAATGAGGGAGAAATTTGTATTGATGGTACTAATATTAACCAATTTACATTAGCTTCATTAAGAAGTCATATAGCAATTGTTTTACAGGATGTATTTTTATTTGCCGATACAATTTTAAACAACATAACACTAAGAAATCCTGCCATATCTGAAGATGATGTGATAGAAGCCGCTAAGAGTATTGGTATACATGAGTTTATTAGTAGTTTACCGGGAGGCTACCATTACAATGTTAAAGAAAGAGGAGTTATGCTCTCAAGCGGGCAACGCCAACTTATAGCTTTTTTAAGGGCTTATGTTAGTAATCCGAGTATTTTAGTGTTAGATGAGGCAACCTCTTCTATAGATTCCTATTCAGAACAGTTAATTCAGAAAGCAACAGAAAAAATTACAGAAGGAAGAACATCAATTGTTATAGCTCACAGACTGGCTACTATACAAAAAGCCGATAAGATTATTGTAATGCATCAAGGAAATATAGTAGAAGAAGGAACTCATAAAGAGTTGTTGACTAAAAAAGACGGTTATTATAAAAATTTATACGAAGTACAGTTTTTAGCCGAAGAGCAACTAAACCAATAGTTTTATACTAGTTTATACTAAATCTTTCTGAATTATATTAGATAGATCTTCTAAATCTTTATAAAGCACAAACTCACCGTTTCTGATGTACGATATTGTTCCGGTTTCTTCGCTAACCACCAAAGCAATTGCATCTGTACGCTCTGTAATACCAATAGCAGCTTTATGACGCAATCCAAAACGTGCGGGAATTTTTCGGTTTTCAGAAACCGGCAAGGCAACTCGTGTAGCTACAATGTAATTGCCATCTATTATTACAGCGCCATCGTGAAGCGGACTATTCTTGTAAAAAATACTTTCTATAATGGGCTGATTTATTTCTATATTCATTGGGTCGCCATTGTTTTTAACAAAGTCTAACGGATTGCTTCGTTCTATAACAATTAAAGCTCCGGTTCTTGAAGCACTCATTTTTTTACAGGCAGCAAGAATACTATCTACATCTGTTTCTGCAATAAATTGGTCTTGACGTAAAAACTTAAAACGCTTAATAAAGTTTTTTCTCTTGGCAATATTAGCCGATCCAATCATCAACAAAAACTTCCTGATTTCTTGTTGGAAAACAACAATCAAAGCAATTAAACCTACACTCATAAAACCTCCAAACAAACTACTAATCATTTTCATTTGAAGCACTTGAGTGAGTTTCCAGATTAGGTAAACAATTACAATTCCTATAAAAATATTAATGGCTACCGTACCTTTTACTAGTTTATAAATGTAGTATAACACAATGGCAACCAATACAATATCTATAATATCAATTACCTTAAACTCAAGAAAGTTAAACAGTTCCAAAATAGGTATCGGTTTTTTGTAAAAATAAAAAAATTAGCTTACAACCCGCAATCACATTCGGGGAGCAATTTTAAATCATATATAAAGTGTTTAGATGATAATTTTACAGAATCAGACAATACACTCTTAATTAAATTTAAATTTGCAATGTACTGGTTAAAAGATAGCTCTTGGTTAAAATTAGCGTAAATTAATGCAGGTTTACTTTGGGCTGCAAAAGGAACAAAATCTTTAAAATAATCGGCAAATTCATCCCGCTCAACATCAACACCATTAATCATAATTAAATTGTTTTCATCAAAATTTACGGTGAGTGTAAAAACATTCATATGAGCCTCTGGGTGTTGTTTAATATAAAATTTAGAATATTGGTTATTGGTTATAAATTCTGTAGTTGTAAAATCTAAAAACACTAACTGTTTGGTGAGGGTATCTGTAGCCGAAAAATAATTTCTTGCGGCAGCATTTTTATGCATTGTTGCTTTTTCTCTTTTTTGCTGAAGCGCTTTAATTTTTGGTAAGGCATGCTTTAGTTTTAACCTCTTATCTACATGAACCACCCAATTAGTGGTGCTTATTAAATTTTTTCGGTTAAGTGTTACACTATCTGTGCTGCCGGGAGCATAAAATAAATAAGCCGGAGAAAAATCAACTATTTCTTTTTTTCCAATACCTGCTACCTCTGGTAATTGTACTTGTATTTTATTACACGAAACGGTAATAATTAGTAAAAAAAATAGTATTGGTCTTGTATTAATCATGATTGTGTTGCTTTAAGAGGTTAAATAATTTTATGCATTCTTTAGCTTCTTTAACATCATGAACGCGTAATATAGTAGCACCTTTCTGTAAAGCAATCATATGTAGTGCAGTAGTACCGTTTAAAGCTAAATCCGGAGTTATATTTAGTGGTTTGTAAATCATAGATTTTCTGCTTATACCAACCAGTAAAGGTAAATTAAAGCAAGAAAACAATTCAAGATTGTTTAACAGTGTATAATTGTGTTCTAATGTTTTACCAAAACCAAAACCGGGGTCAATAATCACATCGTTAATATGTAACTCTTGGGCTAGTTTGATTTTTTTAGAGAGATAAAATCTTATATCTGAAATAACATTATTATAAGTTGGGTTTTGTTGCATATTTTCGGGAGTACCTTGCATGTGCATCATAATGTACGGTACTTGCAATTTTGCAACAGTAGCCATCATGTTATTGTCTAAATCTCCGGCAGAAATATCGTTTATAAGTGCTGCACCGTTTTCTATTGTTGCTTTTGCAACCTTGCTTCTAAAGGTATCTACAGAGATGTTTACCTCCGGAAATTCTTTTGCAAGAGCATTAACAACAGGTACAACACGTGCTAATTCATCTTTTTCTGAAACAAAATCGGCCCCGGGTCTTGAGCTATAGCCACCAACATCTAAAAAATCTGCACCTTCGGCTACCATTTTTTCTGCTTTAATAAGTGCTTTTTTAATAGAGTTGTGCTGTCCGCCATCAAAAAAAGAATCGGGGGTAATATTAAGTATCCCCATTATTCTGGGGGTAGATAAATCAACTAGTTTTCCGTTGCAGTTAATGGTCATGTAAAAATATTTATTGGCAATATTACACTAAAATTGCACCGTTTTAAAGTTTAAAAGCTAAACTTTGATTAGTTTTAAAAATTAAGCGAAATTTACACAAAATTCAATTGTAGTATATGCAACAGACCGATAAACAGTTTGATGAAGTAATTGCAATGTGCCGTGATTTATTTGAGAAAAAAATGAAAGATTACGGTAGCGCATGGCGTATTTTAAGACTACCTTCTTTAACCGATCAGATTTTTATTAAAGCACAGCGTATTAGAAGTTTGCAAGAAAATAGTGTTAGAAAAATAGATGAAGACGAAACTTCTGAGTTTATTGGGATTATAAATTATGCCATTATGGCGCTCATTCAATTAGAAAAAGGAGTTGCAGACCAGCCCGATTTAGAGATTAATCAAGCTTTAGCATTATACGATGAGCAAGTAAAAAAAACCAAAGCCTTAATGGAGAACAAAAATCACGATTATGGTGAGGCTTGGAGAGATTTAAGAGTAAGCTCGTTAACCGATTTAATTTTGCAAAAGCTCTTACGGGTTAAACAAATAGAAAATAATAAGGGGAAAACTTTGGTAAGTGAAGGTATAGATGCTAATTACCAAGACATGATTAATTATGCTGTTTTTGCCCTTATTTTATTAACCGAAAAAAACGCTTAACCCATATGAAAATTATAGTTTCTTTTGCCAGATTTTTTGTTGGGTTGCTATTTGTTGTTAGTGGGCTTATAAAAGTTAATGACCCATTAGGGTTTTCGTTTAAATTAGAAGAATATTTTAGTAGTGCGGTACTTAATTTAGAGTTTTTAACTCCATTTGCACTTGCAATTGCCCTTTTTATAGTAATATTCGAAACAGTTTTAGGAGTAATGCTACTAGTAGGCTTTAAACCAAAATTTACTGTTTGGAGCTTACTTATAATGATTGTGTTTTTCACCTTTTTAACCTTCTATTCGGCATATTTTAATAAAGTAACAGATTGTGGGTGTTTTGGCGATGCTATAAAACTTACGCCATGGCAATCTTTTGCTAAAGATGTTGTTTTGTTGATTTTAATTGTTTTGCTGTTTGCTAAGCAACACCTAATAAAACCACTTCACTCTAAAAGAGCTGCATTAATAGCCAGCACATTATCTGTTGTGTTGTGTATAGCTTTTTCGTATTATGTGTTAAATCATTTGCCTGCAATAGATTTTAGAGCTTATAAAGTTGGAGTTAATATTGCTGATGGAATGGAAGTTCCTGAAAACGCTCCTAAAGATGTATATGAATACCAGTGGAAATTTAAAGTAAACAATACCGAAAAAATTATTACAACAACCGGTGCATATCCTAATGTAGATGGAGAGTTTATTGGAGTTGAAACTAAGTTGATAGAAAAAGGATATGAACCCCCCATACATGATTTCACTATAGAGAAAGATGGAGAAGATTTTGCTGCTGAATTTTTATCAGAACCAAAACTAATTATGGTGATAAGTTATGATTTAAGCCGAGCTAATTTAAGTGCATTTTCAGAAGTCAAAAAGATGGCTAAAACAGCTACAGATAAAGGGTATAAAGTAATTGGGTTATCGGCTTCAGGAGTACAACAAGTACAACAAGTTAAACAACAGTTCGGGTTATCTTTTCCGTTTTATTTTACTGATATGACTACGCTTAAAACAATAGTTAGATCTAACCCCGGGATTTTAGTTTTGCATAACGGAACAATTGTGCAAAAACTTCATTATAACAACATTCACAAAGTAAAGCTATAATTAGATTATGAGAAGAAAAATAGTTGCCGGAAACTGGAAAATGAATAACGATCTCCCTCAAACAGAGGCGTTAATTGATGATATAATTAGAAATTTGCCAAGAACTAATGCAGAGATAATGATTGCGCCTGCATTTGTTAACTTATATAGCGCTTACAAACTACTTAGAGGCACACCTGTAAAAGTAATTGCCCAGAATATGCACTTTGCAGAGAATGGTGCTTATACCGGAGAAATCTCTGCCCCAATGTTACAAAGTATCGGTATTAATACAGTTATTTTAGGACATTCTGAGAGGAGAGCATATTTTAATGAAGACAATGCTATGCTGGCTAAAAAAATTGATGCTGCTTTGTCTCATAATATGTCAGCAATTTTTTGCTTTGGTGAAGAATTAAAAGATAGAAAAAGCAATAATCATTTTACAGTAGTTGAACACCAATTAAAAGAAGCACTATTTCATGTTTCGGCTTCAGATTTTAAACACATAATTTTAGCCTACGAGCCGGTTTGGGCTATTGGAACAGGAGAAACAGCATCACCGGAACAAGCACAAGAAATGCATGCTTTTGTAAGAGGGGTTTTGGCTAAAAAATTTGGTGAAGATGTTGCCAATTCTGTTTCAATTTTATACGGAGGGAGTGTAAAACCTAACAATGCAAAACAGTTATTTATGCAGCCCGATGTAGATGGTGGTTTAATAGGAGGGGCATCATTAAACGCTCAAGATTTTATAGCTATAATTAATGCAATTTAAGTATGAGCCAAGCGTATATAGCATATACTTTTAAAGTTAATCCGGTGCAACCGGCTACCGAAATTTTAATTGCAGAATTAGGCTATGCCGGTTTTGAAAGTTTTGTTGAAAACCAAGATGGTGTTACGGCATACATTCAAAAAGAACAGTGGCATAATAATGTGTTAGATGATGTGTTTGTGTTAAACAACTCAGAATTTACAATTACATACACTATTGAAGAAATAGAGCAGGTAAACTGGAATGAAGAATGGGAAAAAAACTTTAATCCCATAACTGTAGATAACCGTTGCGCCGTAAGAGCTCCGTTTCACGAAAAGCCCAACACTCAGTACGATATTGTTATTGAGCCTAAAATGAGCTTTGGTACAGGTCACCATGAAACTACTTACATGATGCTTAAATTGTTATTAAACGAGCCTGTAGCAAACAAACGTGTGTTAGATATGGGCTGTGGCACCGGAGTTTTGGCTATATTGGCCGGTAAAATGGGAGCAAGTTATGTAGAAGCAATAGATATAGATAGCTGGTGTTATGAGAATGCATTAGAAAATGTAAATAGAAATAATTGCAATAACATTGTTGTAAAACAAGGTGATGCTAAATTGTTATCTGGCTCAAGCTTTGATGTTATTTTAGCTAATATTAATAGAAACATCTTGTTAGAAGATATTGCAATATATGCACAATGCCTAACTAAAAATGGCGTTTTAATGCTCAGTGGTTTTTATAAAGACGATTTACCTTTAATTACTAAAGAGTGTGAAGCAAATGGACTTAAATTTGAAGCCAATCTCGAAAAAAATCACTGGATAGCAGCTAAATACGTAAATTTGTAAAAAAGAAACAGCGTTATGAGCACTCGAGAGAAGATTTTAGAAGAACTGCTGCTTCAAGAAGACATAGAAAAGCAGTACGAACTAGTGTTGTATAATGATGATGTTAATACTTTTGATCACGTTATAGAAACACTAATTTACGCTTGTGATCATACTCCTGAGCAAGCCGAGCAATGCTCTATAATTGTACACTACAACGGTAAATGTACAGTAAAAACCGGCACCTACGAAGATTTAAAACCCAGATGTAGTTTACTTTTAGATGCCGGATTAAGTGCCGAAATTATTTAATGTGGTAATTTCTCTTTAAGCAATCCGTAAACAAAGGTACCCAGTACAGCAGCAGCTATAACAATTAGCATGCTGTATATTCCTGTACCTAATAGTACATACATTGGTCCGGGGCAAGCCCCTGCTAAAGCCCAACCTAAACCAAAAATACTACCTCCAAGTATATATCTAATTAATCCTTTTTCTTTTTTTGGCACCTCTATTGGTCTACCTTCTATTGTAAGCCAATTAAGTTTTTTGGCTAGTGTGAGTAATATAATACCTGTAATAACAGCACTCCCAATAATACCGTACATATGGAAGGACTGAAATTTAAACATTTCGAAAATTCTATACCATGAAACAGCTTCAGATTTAACCAAAACAATTCCAAAAAATAATCCAACTATAAAAAACTTTATGTATTTCATCATCTTAAAAAATTAAAGGAAACAATACATGAATCATTAGTAAACCACCAATAAAAAAGCCAATAACAGCAACTAAAGAAGGCCATTGTAAGCTGCTAAGCCCTGTAATACCATGTCCAGATGTACATCCGCCTGCATACCTTGTACCAAATCCTACTAAAAAACCACCAACTACTAATATTATAAGGCTTTTAAGCGAAAGCGGACTTTGAATACCAAAAAGCTCATCGGGTAGTAAATATGCTCCAATATTGTTAAACCCTAATTCTTGTAAATCGGATACTGTTTGTGCAGATACAGCAACCGGAGTGTTGTTGCTTAAAAAATGTTCTGCTATAAAACCACCAATAATTGCTCCGGCAACAACGGTTAAATTCCATCGTTGTGCTTTCCAATCAAACTTAAAAAAATTGGCAACTTTTCCGGCGCCTCCAATAGCACATAAGGTTCTTAAATTAGACGACATGCCAAAGGTTTTGCCAAAATACAATAGCATAAACATTACAATTGCAATTAACGGCCCGGATACATACCATGGCCAAGGATTTAAAATATATTCCATACACTAATTTTTTTCACGAAATTACTTAGTTACTAATTAGTAAAGGTAACATTAGTTACATAAAAAAACGCGATAGTATTACTATCGCGTTATATTTTAATGATGCTCTTTATTGTTGCCAAAGGGCTTTAAGGTTATGCCTATACTAAAAATAAAGCCGTCTGTTGGGGCGTAAATTTCAGAAAAAACCGGGTTGTTGTATGGCGGAGAAACCAACGGAGCAAATCGGCTTTGTCTTCTGTCTGTAAAATTTTCAAAGTTTAAAAATAAATCTCCCCAATCAAATCCGCGCATAACTAAAAATCCCATCGTAATATAATCTGGGGTTTCTTCTCTGTTAGATAAAAATTGTTTGCCTGTGTAATAGGTTTCAAAACCAATTCTCCATTTAGGGGTTTCATACATGAGCACACTACCGGCATTATGTTTAGCTGTAAGGGGCTTTTGTGGTTTACCTGGCAAATATGTTAATCGGGTATCTATTAGTGCATAATTTAAAAACCATCTAAAATGTTTGTATGTAAACTTTATATTGGTTTCTGCACCTTTAGTGGTTATATTATCGGGTGCGTTTTCAAAAACAAACTCATCTTCATTTAAAGAGTTTAGTAAAAGCCCGTTTTCAAGTGTAGTTAAATAAAAGAGTTGATTAACCGAAAAACCGATTGCATTAAAGAGTATGGTCTCGTAATTAAAATCTAAGTTTAACCCATAAGAACGTTCAGGCTTTAAGCTATTTTTATTTATGGGCATTACATTTTTAAAGTTTACAAATTCTGCTTCTTCTGTAAACATATCCGGTATTTTGTATCCCAATCCACCACCAATTCTACTAGAAAATCCTTTGTTGTTTTTATATAATAATGATGCTCTTGGAAGCGCAAAAAATCCCCAATCTTTAGCATAATCTGCTCTAAATCCGGTTTCTAAAATCCAACTTTCAGAAAAGTCTAAAATATTATTAGCAAATAAACCTACGGTTACATCATTTTGATTTCTGTTTACAGTGCTATTACTTTCGTTAAAATTGGTTGTATATAAATTAGCTCCTAATGTCCAATCAATATTTTTTTTCTCAATTTGGTAGGTAGCTTCAGTAAAAGTATTTATTTGTTTACCCGAAAAATTATAATCGGGTACTGTTAAGCTTCTGTCAAACCAAGAGAGGCTATTTTTAAAAGTGATTTTTTTGTTATCAGAAAGCAGCGATTTAAAAAAAGCTTGAGTGCTTAAACGTTTAGATACGTTTTTTTCGGTATAACGATTAGAATTATTTTGAGGGTTTTTAATAGCCTCAATATCACCACCAATCCTGTTATCGTAGGTTGCGTTAACACCAAACCACATAGAAGTTTTGTTAGTGGGATAGTAAAAAACTTTCGGATTAAACGAAATTGATTTGGTTTTAGGTAGATTGCTAAACCCATCATCTTCAGGGTCGTATTGTTTTTGGTAGTTTCCGGAAGCATACATGGTAACTCCAAATTTTTCATTTCGGTTACTATAAAAAACATTAGCAGTACTCCCCAGAGCATGTGTTTGTGTTAGCATAATACTTAAATCCGGATCAAAATCGGGTGTTTTAGATATAAGGTTAACAAGCCCGGCAATGGCGCCACCACCATAAAGTGTAGATGAACTTCCTTTAATAATTTCAAATTGTTTAAGGTCTAACGGAGGAATTTGCATTATGCTTAATCCGCCCGAGTAACCACTATAAAGAGGAAATCCGTCTCGCAAAAGTTGCGTATATCTTCCGTCTAATCCTTGAATTCTAATGCTCATGTTACCACTGCTTAATGAGGTTTGTTGCATTTGAATTCCGGTGCTTTCTCTTAATACCATAGAGATATTTGTGGAGTTCATCATGTTTTTTTCGCTTAGCTCTTCACCTCCAATAAACTCTACTCTTGTTGGTATTTTTTGGATTGTTCTGGTGGTTCTAGAAGACTCTACTATTACTTCTTCTAATTGGTTGCTTGTTTGGTTTAGATAAAAAACCAATTGTTTAGAAGTGGGTATAGTTATAGATGTTTTTAAAGATTCAAATCCTAAATACGATATAGTTACCGTATAAACTCCATCGGGTAAATCAGTAAAATTAGCAATACCTTCTGTGTTAGTAATAGCACCTTTGTTTAGTGTATTAAAATATACAGTAGCACCAAAAAGGGGTTCGTTTTCTGTTTCAGATAAAACTTTTATAGTGATATTATTTTGAGCATTAATTTTTAATAAAGAGAATAGTAAGAGCAAAATGCCCAATACTGAATTTTTCATTTTTTTGTTTTTAAAATGTTATTTATTAGCTACTTAAAAATTGGCTGGTTGTTAGCTAATAAATTTAGGAGGGTGCCAAATAGAAAACAGAAAATTGTATTGATAATTAGTGTTGTATTCTGTTAAAACTTTTGTTGAGATAAGTGTTTTGTGTTGAAGGGTGTAGTATGGTATGGGTTGGTAGGTAATGGTAATTCCGCAACAAAAGCAAATGCATGCAAAAGAACAAGAATCGTCCGTGTCCTCTTGGTGATTATGTTCTGTGGTAGCGCCTAAAACCAAGTCTTCTGTGTTGTAACCGTCAGAGCAAGGTTTAGTTGCCAGAACAAGCAAAATAGTTGCTAGTATTAATGTTACCAACTTCATATAAATGCAAAGGTATAAGTTTAGGTTGAGTTTAATTAAAAATTATTTTAAAAACATAGGCAGTAAAAAACAAAAAACCGCATAACACAGTTATGCGGTTTTTGTTGATAGTGACCTCGGCAGGACTCAAACCTGCAACCTCTTGAGCCGTAATCAAGTGCTCTATTCAGTTAAGCTACGAGGCCATTTTGCGGGTGCAAATATAATGGGTTTTGGTTTGTTGTGCAACTCAAAATTTAATTTTATGTGTTGTTTTTAGGTTTCCTATATTTGACCATACAAATAAAAGCTATGAATATAGAAACATATATTAGAGATATTCATAATTTCCCTAAACAAGGCATTATCTTTAAAGATATTACACCATTAATGGCGCATCCGGAAGCCATGCAAAAAACGGTACAAAGCTTATTAAATTTAGTTGGAGAAAATAAAATACATAAAGTAGTAGGCATAGAAAGCAGAGGTTTTTTCTTTGCTACACTTTTAGCCCAGCACTTGCAAGCTGGATTTGTACCGGTTAGAAAAAAAGGAAAATTACCTTTTGATACTATTTCTGAAACGTATGATTTAGAATATGGTAAAGACAGTATAGAAATACATAAAGATGCTATTAAACCGGGTGAAAATGTATTACTTCACGACGATGTTTTAGCTACCGGTGGTACTGCAAAAGCAGCTTGTAGCTTAATTGAACGGTTAGGAGGTAATATTATACAATGTAATTTTTTAATAGAACTTACTTTTTTAAACGGACGAGAAAAGCTAGAGAACTACCCGGTAAAATCACTTTTATCCTATTAATCTAAAGCGTTTTTTGTTACAAAAGCACGCCAACCTATAATTGCAAGTTGCCATTTTTTTGCTTTAGCCAAGTCTAAACGCTTTTTTGTAAATGAAGGCAAAAGTATTTTATTGAGTTTAGCAAGTAGTTTAAAGAGTGTTTTTTTCATTAGTAAAACTTTTGTTAGCACAAAATTACACGAAAAAATATTCAGATTAGAAAGCTAATGTGCTTATAAAGATTAATAAGTAAATATTTTTTTAGAAAGGATTCTCACAAAAATACATAAGCTAAATTTCATGTAGTATATTCGCAAAAAACTATTTATGCTTAATGCTTTTCTTATTGTTGCCGGATTAGCGCTGTTAATTTTAGGGGGAAACTGGTTGTTAAAATCTGCCGTTGCACTCTCACTTCAATTAAATGTCCCCAAAATAATTATTGGAATGACAGTAGTTTCTTTTGCTACATCAGCTCCAGAATTAATAGTAAGCGTAAATGCAGCGTTAGATGGTTTTCCTGATATAGCCTTGGGTAATGTAGTAGGTTCTAATATAGCCAACTTAGGATTAGTACTGGCAATAACTATAACACTCTCAAAAATAGAGGTAGAAAAAAGCTTTTATACAACAGATTGGCCTGTAATGATGGTGGCTTCTGTATTGCTTTATTTCTTTTTAACCGGAGATTTGGTTATAAAACAATACGAAGGAATCATCATGTTTAGCTTTTTATTAGTGTTTTTAGTGTATTTACTTAAGTTTCAAAAAACGGCTGTAGTTGATGAGGCTCCTGAAGATGATGAACTTTTACCTTTATATAAAACTGCACTTTTTTTAATAATAGGAGGAGTTTCTTTGTGGGGAGGCTCTGAGCTTTTAATAAAAGGGGCAGTTGGCTTAGCTGAGCTTTTTGGAGTAAGCGAAAGAGTAATTGCAGTAACAGTAATATCTGTTGGTACAAGTATTCCCGAATTAGCAGCATCTATAATTGCAGTGCTTAAAAAAGAGAAAGCAATTTCGTTAGGAAACCTAATAGGTTCTAATGTGTTTAATATTTTAGCCGTGCTAGGGCTAACAGCAATAATAACACCTATACCTGTTGTAGATAGTAGGCTATTATCAAATGATATTTACTGGATGTTAGCCATTTCTTTTTTAATTCTTCCACTTGTTTTCTTACCAAAAGGCTTACGATTAGGTTGGAGAGATGGTATTGTGCTACTTGGTATTTATATAGCCTTTGTTTATATAACATTAATATAATCAATATCAGCACCTCCCCCTAAAAAATAGGGGTTTGCTTGTTTTATTTTGTGTTTTTAATCGTTTATAGGTGTTTTTTATAGGGGTGTTGTAAAAAAAATATTGTTTTTTGATTGATATTCATATATTTGTTGAAAATTTAAACAACAATTATTATGTCTACAATCAGGTTCAAAGCACTTCAAGAAACCTTTAACCGAAAACCTATTACTATAACAGAAAATGGAAGACGCTCAGAAGCATTTGGGAGTCATGTTTTCGATGAAAATGTAATGAGACAATACCTTACCAAAGAAGCATTTAAAAATGTAATGGATGCAATAGAGTTTGGTAAGAAAATAGACAGAAGCCTTGCCGATCATGTATCAACTGGTATGAAAGAATGGGCTATTTCTAAAGGAGCAACCCACTACACACACTGGTTTCAGCCACTTACAGGTGCAACTGCAGAAAAGCATGACGCTTTTTTTGAACCTCTTGGTAACGGACAAGCAATAGAGAAGTTTGGCGGAGGACAATTAGTACAACAAGAACCTGATGCATCAAGCTTTCCGAGTGGCGGTATTCGAAATACTTTCGAAGCACGAGGTTATACAGCTTGGGACCCAACTTCACCGGCATTCATTTACGGGACTACACTTTGTATACCTACTGTTTTTGTTTCGTATACCGGCGAAGCTTTAGATTATAAAACACCACTTTTAAGAGCGCTTCAAGCTGTAGATCACGCAGCTACAGCAGTGGCAAAATATTTTGATAAAAACGTAACCAAAGTCAACGCTACTTTGGGTTGGGAACAAGAATATTTTTTGATTGATAAAGCATTAGCAGCATCAAGACCTGATTTAATTTTAACCGGAAGAACATTATTGGGTCATGCACCAGCTAAGGGGCAACAATTAGACGATCATTATTTCGGATCAATACCCACCAGAGTAATGAGTTTTATGCGCGACCTTGAAAATGAGTGTATGAAATTAGGAATTCCGGTAAAAACCAGACATAATGAAGTTGCACCAAACCAATATGAGTTAGCTCCAATTTTTGAAGAAGCTAACTTGGCTGTAGACCATAATTCATTGTTAATGGACGTAATGTCTAAAATTGCAGAGCGCCATGACTTTGTAGTATTATTTCACGAAAAACCATTTGCCGGGATTAACGGATCGGGAAAACATAATAACTGGTCTTTAGCAACCAACACTGGGGTAAACCTCTTGCAACCAAGCAGTACCCCAATGAAAAACTTACAATTTTTAACCTTTTTTATAAACACAATTAAAGCTGTAAACGATAATGAAGAATTACTTAGGGCCTCAATAGCATCTGCAAGTAATGATCATCGTTTAGGAGCAAACGAAGCTCCTCCAGCCATAATTTCTGTATTTATAGGAGAGCAATTAACCAAAGTTTTAGACGAGTTAGAAGATGTTTCTAAAGGAAAATTATCTCCCGAAGAAAAAACAGAACTAAAGCTTAATGTAGTTGGTAAAATACCTGAGATCTTATTAGATAACACCGACAGAAACCGTACTTCACCATTTGCATTTACAGGCAACAAGTTTGAGTTCAGAGCAGTTGGTTCTAAAGCTAACTGTGCTAAACCAATGACCGTTTTAAATACAGTAGTTGCAAAGCAATTAATGCAATTTAAAGAAGAGGTAGATGCTTTAATTACCAATAAAAAACTTAAAAAAGACGAAGCTATTTTTAATGTTTTAAGAGAATACATAAAGGCATCTAAACGTATTAGATTTGAGGGTGATGGTTATAGTGAAGCTTGGGAAAAAGAAGCAGCTAAACGTGGTTTAAGTAATAATAAATCTACTCCTGAAGCCTTAAAAGTGTTAGTAAATAATAACACGGTTAAGCTGTTTGAAGAAATGGGAGTAATGAACCATAAAGAAATAGAAGCCAGATACGAAATAGAGCTAGAAGAGTACACCATGAGGGTACAAATAGAAGGACGAGTGTTAGGAGATATAGCTAGAAATCATGTAATACCTACAGCTGTAAGATACCAAAACACACTTATAGAAAATGTACAGGGCTTAAAAGATGTTTTTGGTGATAAGTTTACAAAAGTGGCTAAAGAGCAAATTGATTTAATTGAACAAATATCTAATCACATAGCGCAAATAAACTCTAAAGTAAACGCTATGATAGAAGAGCGTAAGAAAGCTAATAAATTAGAAGACGCTCAACAAAAAGCAGAAGCATACTGCTTTAACGTAAAACCATATTTTGAAGAGATTAGATACCATTGTGATAAGTTAGAATTGTTGGTAGACGATGAACTTTGGACATTAACTAAGTACAGAGAACTTTTGTTTACTCGTTAAATAGCAGTAAAATTCTTGTTAAACCCATTGTTTGCCGCAATGGGTTTTTTATTGTTAGCTGTTAATTGTGCGTTTCATCGAGAAATTGTATCATTTGCAATAAAATAGAGGGGTGG
>JBPEWY010000053.1:0-41417 GCA_052032225.1 Flavobacteriaceae bacterium | reverse complement strand
TGGTAGCAGAACAACTTTTAATAAGAATTTTAAAAAGAGCAAAAGAACTTGTAGATAAAGGTATTAGCTTGCCTGCAAGCTCAGCTTTTTCTTTTTTTCTAAATAATAAAATAACGCTTAATAATTTTGATGACAACGTATTAAATTTATTTGCACAGTTAGATGACTACGATATTATTTCGGCACTAAAAGAATGGCAATTTCACGACGATTTTGTTTTGCGCAACTTGTCCGGAATGATTTTAAACAGAGAATTATTAAAAATTAAGTTTAAAAAGAAACCGTTTAAAGCAAAAAAAACAGCCGAGTTAAAAACTGATTTTGCATCAAAAAATAACATAAGCCTTGATGAAGCGTCTTATTTTGTTTTTACGGGTAAAATCGAAAATCAGGCGTATAACATAGAGCATCAAAATATTAATCTACTCACCAATACCGGAAAGATTATAGATGTAGCAAAAGCATCAGATCAACTTAATCTTAAGGCGTTAGCAAAACCGGTAGAAAAATATTACTTGTGCTTTCCTAAAAACAAATAATTAACAGTTTTTTGTTACTTTTGCGAGAATGAAATTTACAGCAAGTCAAATAGCAGGAATATTAGAGGGCGATGTTGTTGGAAATCCGGAGGTTGAAGTATATAAACTAGCAAAAATCGAAGAAGGAGAAGAGGGATCTTTAACCTTTTTAGCCAACCCAAAGTATAAGCCCTACATCTATCAAACAAAAGCCTCTGTTACCATTGTTAACAAAGATTTTGAGGCCGAGAGCGAAATTTCTACAACATTAATTAAGGTAGAAGATGCCTACAAATCGTTTTCAAAACTTCTTGAGTATTATAATCAAGTAAAAAACAACAAAGTAGGCGTAGAGCAACCTATTTTTAAAGCAGAAACAGCTGCTTACGGAGAAAATTGCTACATAGGCGCGTTTACGTATTTAGGTGAAAATGTTAGCATTGGTAATAATGTTAAAATTTATCCTAATGTTTACATTGGCGATAATGTTACCATAGGAGATGATGTAGTAATCTTTGCCGGCGCTAAAATTTATTCAGATTGTATAATTGGTAACCATTGTGTAATTCATAGTGGAGCAGTAATAGGAGCAGACGGCTTTGGTTTTGCTCCTAATGAAAACGGAGAATACAGCAAAGTGCCTCAAACCGGAAATGTAATTCTAGAAGATTATGTTGATGTTGGCGCCGGTACAACTATTGATAGAGCTACTTTAGGCTCTACTATTATTAGGAAAGGCGTTAAGTTAGACAACCAAATACAAATTGCTCATAACGTAGAAATTGGCGAAAATACTGTTATAGCTGCTCAAACCGGTATTGCCGGTTCTACCAAAATAGGTAAAAACTGTATGATAGGAGGGCAAGTAGGTATTGTTGGGCATATTACCATTGGAGATCGTGTAAAAGTACAAGCACAATCCGGTATTGCCAGAAACATAAAAGACGATGAAGTTTTACAAGGCACACCGGCATTTGGGTATGGAGATTATAACAAATCATATGTACATTTTAAAAACTTACCTGCTTTAGCCGATAAGATTAATAAGATTGAAAAAAAAATAGATAATAATAATGAGTAACACTGTTGCTAAACAACGTACTATAGCTAAAGACGTTACACTTAAAGGGGTAGGTTTACATACCGGTCAAGAAGTAACAATGACCTTTAAGCCTGCACCTGTAAACCATGGCTATGCCTTTAAACGAGTAGATTTAGAAGGACAGCCAATTATAGAAGCAGATGCTAATTATGTGGTTAATACTCAAAGAGGCACCAATTTAGAAAAGAAAGGTGTTAAAATTCAAACCTCAGAACATGTTTTAGCTGCTTTAGTAGGTTTAGAAATAGATAATGTTTTAATAGAGTTAGATGCTTCTGAACCTCCTATTATGGATGGTTCTGCCAAAGATTTTGTTGAAGCTTTAGATAAAGCTGGTGTAGTAGAACAAGATGCAGACAGAGAAGAATATATTGTAAAAGAGGTAATATCTTATACAGACGAGGCAACCGGTAGTGAAATCACTGTAATACCGGCAGAAGAGTACCAGGTTACCACAATGGTAGACTTTGGCACAAAAGTATTAGGCACGCAAAACGCCACACTTAAAAGGCTTTCTGATTTTAAAACAGAAATAGCAAATGCTCGCACATTTAGTTTTTTACATGAGTTAGAAATGCTTTTAGAGCATGGTCTGATTAAGGGTGGTGATCTAAACAATGCTATTGTTTATGTAGATAAAGAGCTTTCTCCGGAAACTATGGAGAAACTTAAAGTTGCCTTTAAAAAAGACTCTATTGCCGTTAAACCAAACGGAATTTTAGACAACCTTACCCTGCATTATCCTAATGAAGCCGCCAGACATAAATTACTTGATGTCATTGGAGATTTAGCATTAATAGGAACCCGCATAAGAGGTAAAGTAATTGCCAATAAACCGGGGCACTACGTAAATACACAGTTTGCTAAAAAACTTTCTAAAATAATTAAAAACGAGCGCCGTAATAAAGTTCCTGTTTTTGATTTAAACAAGCCTCCATTAATGGATGTAACCGAGATAATGAAACGGTTACCACACAGACCTCCTTTCTTGTTGGTAGATAAAATTTTAGAACTATCAGACTCGCATGTGGTTGGTGTTAAAAACGTAACCATGAACGAGCCATTTTTTGTTGGCCATTTTCCCGGAGCTCCGGTAATGCCTGGAGTTTTACAGGTAGAAGCTATGGCTCAAACAGGAGGTATTTTAGTGCTTAGCACCGTTCCTGATCCGGAAAACTACCTCACATTCTTTATGAAAATAGATAATGTTAAGTTTAAACAACAAGTACATCCCGGAGACACTCTAATTTTTAAATTAGAATTACTGTCTCCAATCAGAAGAGGTATTTGTCATATGCAGGCATATGCTTACGCCAACGGGAAATTGGCAACCGAAGCAGAATTAATGGCCCAAATAGTAAAAGTTAAAGACTCAAAATAAAGTATGAATCAACCATTAGCATATGTGCACCCCGGTGCAAAAATTGCAAAAAACGTAGTAATAGAGCCCTTTACAACCATCCATAACAATGTAGTTATTGGCGAAGGAACCTGGATAGGGTCTAACGTAACCATTATGGAAGGTGCCCGCATAGGAAAAAATTGTAACATTTTTCCTGGTGCAGTAATTTCTGCGCCTCCACAAGATTTAAAATATCAAGGAGAAGATACCATAGCTCAAATAGGAGATAATGTTACCATCAGAGAATGCGTAACAATTAATAAAGGTACATCAGATCGCCATAAAACTGTAATTGGTAACAATTGCTTAATTATGGCATACAGCCATATAGCCCATGATTGTATTGTTGGAAACAACTGCATTTTTTCTAATAACAGTACCTTAGCAGGGCATATTACAGTTGGTGATTACGTTGTATTAGCCGGTATGACTGCCGTACACCAGTTTTGCTCTATTGGTAACCATGCTTTTGTTACCGGCGGTTCTTTGGTTAGAAAAGATGTTCCTCCTTATGTTAAAGCAGCTCGAGAGCCACTTTCTTATGTGGGTATTAACTCTGTAGGATTGCGCAGAAGAGGTTTCGACACAGAAAAAATCAGAGAAATTCAAAATATTTACAGAATCCTGTATCAAAAAAATTATAATAATAGTCAAGCAATAGAGATTATTGAAGCCGAAATGGAGGCAACTCCCGAACGCGATGAGATATTGCAATTTATTAGAGCTTCACAACGTGGTATAATGAAAGGGTATTTTAGTACAAATTAAAATCATATGGCAACAACATCAGATATCAGAAAAGGATTGTGCATTAGGTACAACAATGACATTTACAAGATTATTGAGTTTTTGCATGTAAAACCCGGTAAAGGTCCTGCTTTTGTTAGAACTAAACTAAAAAGTGTAACAACAGGTAAAGTAATTGATAACACTTTTGCTGCCGGACATAAAATTGATGACGTTCGTGTTGAAACGCGCTCATATCAGTTTTTATATGCAGAAGGTGACACGTATCATTTTATGAATACAGACGATTATAACCAGATTACACTTCAAAAAGACGCTATAGATACTCCGGAGTTGCTTAAAGAAGGTGAAATCGTTAAAATTTTATTTAACACAGAAGATAGCATGCCACTTTCTTTAGAAATGCCTGCAAGTGTGATTTTAGAAGTTACTCATACAGAGCCCGGAGTAAAAGGTAACACTGCTACAAATGCAACAAAACCGGCAACTGTAGAAACCGGGGCTGTTATAAATGTACCTTTATTTATTAATGAAGGTGATAAAATTAAAGTAGAAACAGAAAAAGGAACTTATCAAGAAAGAGTTAAAGAATAACTTTAACTCTTTTCTTTTAAATAATTACAAAACAACACTCTATAAATGAAATTTCCACAGCAACAAACGCTAAAACAAATTGCTGATTTATTAGGTTGCAGTTATGTGGGCGATGACAATTTTCCGGTATTAGGTATGAACGAGATTCATGTTGTTGAACCCGGAGATATCGTTTTTGTTGATCATCCAAAATACTACGATAAAGCGTTACAGTCTGCTGCTACTGTTGTTTTAATTAATAAAGAAGTTGATTGTCCTGAGGGTAAGGCGTTATTAATCTCTGACGATCCTTTTAGAGATTTTAATAAACTTACGCAACATTTTAATCCTTTTACGCCTGCCACTGCTACCATAGCGCCAACTGCTAAAATTGGTAAGAATACAATTATACAACCCGGCTGTTTTATTGGTAATAATGTGGTGATTGGTGATAATTGCATTATTCATCCCAATGTATGTATATATGATAATTGTATAATTGGTAATAATGTAACCATACACGCAGGAACAGTTTTAGGAGCAGATGCCTTTTACTACAAAAACAGACCTGAAGGGTTTGATAAATTACTATCCGGCGGAAGAGTAATTATAGAAGATAATGTAGATTTAGGTGCTTTATGTACTATAGATAGAGGTGTAACAGGAGATACTACTATAAAAAAAGGAACCAAAATAGATAATCAAGTTCATGTAGGTCACGATACCGTAATAGGCGAACGTTGCTTAATAGCCTCACAAACCGGTATTGCAGGATGTGTAGTAATAGAAAACCAAGTTACTATTTGGGGACAAGTTGGAATGACCAGTGGTATTACAATTGGCGCTAAGGCTGTTATTTTAGCACAATCCGGCATTAGCAAGTCGTTAGAAGGCAATACAACCTATTTTGGTTATCCTGCAGAAGAGGCCAGAAAAAAATATAAAGAACTCGCCGGAATAAGGCAAATTCCTAACATCATTAAAAAATTAAAACAATCATAAGCAAATTCTGTTTTTATAATAAAAAACAACTGCTATTTTTGCACAACTAAAATAAACACAAACTCATGAGTGTACTTGTCAATAAAGATTCTAAAGTTATAGTTCAAGGTTTTACGGGTAGCGAAGGTACTTTTCATGCCCAGCAAATGATAGAATACGGAACCAATGTAGTAGGTGGTGTAACCCCTGGAAAAGGAGGGCAAGAGCACCTTGGCAAACCTGTTTTTAACACAGTAAAAGACGCTGTAGAAAAAGTTGGAGCAGATACTTCTATAATTTTTGTTCCACCGGCATTTGCTGCCGATGCAATTATGGAAGCTGCCGATGCCGGTATTAAAGTAATTATTACAATTACTGAAGGCATTCCGGTTGCCGATATGATTAAAGCTTACAACTACATTAAAGATAAAGACACTCGTTTAATTGGTCCTAACTGTCCGGGTGTTATTACACCAGGCGAAGCTAAAGTAGGTATTATGCCGGGCTTTGTATTTAAAAAAGGATCTGTGGGTATTGTATCTAAATCTGGTACACTTACTTACGAAGCTGCAGATCAGGTAGTAAGACAAGGTTTAGGAATTACTACAGCCATTGGTATTGGTGGAGATCCAATTATTGGTACTACAACTAAAGAGGCGGTAGAACTTTTAATGAATGATGATGAAACGGAGTGTATTGTTATGATTGGTGAAATTGGAGGTCAGTTAGAAGCCGATGCTGCAAAATGGATTAAAGAAAACGGAAATAAAAAACCAGTAGTTGGGTTTATTGCTGGAGAGACAGCTCCTAAAGGACGTACTATGGGACACGCAGGAGCTATTGTAGGAGGTGCTGATGATACTGCAGAAGCTAAGAAAAGAATAATGAGAGAATGTGGTATTCACGTAGTAGATTCTCCTGCAGAAATTGGCAAAAAAGTAGCCGAAGTATTGGCCTAATAATTATAATAACAATATAATAAGCCTGCTAATTCAAAGCAGGCTTTTTTAATTTTAATAAAACTATAACTTTTACAACCTTTAAATTTGTTTTAAGGGTTCAACAAATAGTTTATCTTTGGTTTTAGCTAATCAACAAAAAAATCAACATAGTTTATTATGAAATTATTACAAGGAAAAACAGCCATAATAACTGGAGCAAGTAGAGGAATTGGTAAAGGTATTGCTCAGGTTTTTGCTCAACATGGTGCTAATGTAGCATTTACATACAGCTCTTCTGAAGAAGCTGCTAAAGCATTAGAAGATGAGCTTAGTGGGTTAGGAGTTAAAGCAAAAGCTTATAAAAGTGATGCAGCAAGCTTTCAACAAGCTCAAGAACTTGCAGACAATGTATTAAAAGAATTTGGTAGTATAGATGTTTTAGTAAATAACGCCGGAATTACTAAAGATAACCTTTTAATGCGAATGACTGAAGAAGATTTTGATAAGGTTATTGAGGTAAACCTAAAGTCTGTTTTTAACATGACAAAAGCTGTGCAACGCACAATGCTAAAGCAACGCAAAGGATCTATAATTAATATGAGCTCTGTTGTTGGCGTAAAGGGTAATGCTGGGCAAACTAACTATGCAGCATCTAAAGCGGGTATTATTGGTTTTTCTAAATCGGTTGCTTTAGAGTTAGGATCAAGAAATATTCGTTGTAATGTTATTGCACCAGGATTTATTGAAACTGAGATGACCGCTAAATTAGACGAAGAGACTGTTAAAGGATGGCGCGCTGCAATACCACTAAAACGTGGTGGTACTCCAGAGGATATTGCTAATGCCTGTGTGTTTTTGGCAAGCGATATGAGCGATTATATTACAGGACAAACTTTACATGTAGATGGCGGTATGCTTACGTAAGCGCTAAATTTATATGTATTAATTAAACCAAAATAATTTTGTCTATTCAAACAATACTTTTTATTGTTTTAGCAGCTATCTTATCGCTTATTATAGCTGTTTACCAATATAAAAAGCATATTAAAAGCACGCCAAAATTAGGCGTGCTTTTTACCTTGCTTCGTTTTTTTAGCGTTTTTGCTGTTTTAATTTTACTTATAAACCCTACTATAGAGCAAGTAAGCACATATACTCAAAAACCAAATCTTTTAATTGTTGCAGACAATTCTTCTTCTATAAAGTATGCCAACAACCATACCTTAGTAAATACTATTGTATCTAAAATAAAAAACAATCAAGAGCTTAATAAAACATTTACAATAACTACGTATGGCTTTGGTACAAACCTAGAGAGTTTAGATAGCCTTACATTCACACAACCGCAAACAAATATTACAAAAACCTTAAAAAGCTTAGATAATATTTATGCTAAAACACCTTCGCCAATAATTTTACTAACAGACGGAAACCAGACTTTTGGAGCAGATTATCAATACATATCACTTTCTAAAAACTTACCTGTGTATCCGGTTGTTATAGGCGACACTTTGCCGTATTTAGATCTTGCTATTAACCAGCTTAACGTTAATAAATATGCTTTTTTAGATAATAAGTTTCCCGTAGAAATTTTTATTAATTATACCGGCAAAAATCCGGTTACTACAAAACTTACCGTTTCTCAAGGCAATACCACGTTATTCTCTAAGCAACTTTCATTTAACGAGCAAGAAAACACTTCTGTAGTTAAAACTTTTTTAGATGCTAAAAGTGTTGGAGTTAAAACCTACACTGTTAATTTGCAAGCGCTGCCTAATGAAAAAAACACTATAAATAACACCAAACAGTTTGCTGTAGAAGTAATTAACGAGAAATCTAATATTCTGATCGTTAGTGATATTATTCATCCGGATTTATCTGCCTTAAAAAAAGCAATAGAAAGCAACAAGCAACGTGAAGTAACTATTAAAAAAACTGCTGAAATATCAGAGTCTCTTAGCAACTATCAATTAGTAATTTTATACCAGCCTACAGCGCGTTTTAACACAGTTTTTAATGAGTTAAAAACCTTAAATAAAAACTACTTTGTTATAACCGGCTCTCAAACAAACTGGCAATTTTTAAATACTATTCAAGATTATTTTACTAAAAAAAATACGTTTCAAACCGAAGAATACGAGCCATCTATAAACAACCTTTTTTCTGCCTTTATATTGAATGATTTTACGGCTCAAGGTTATCCTCCTTTAGAAGATTCTATGGGAAGTATTGAGTTTTACAGTCAGATACAGCCGATATTTTTTAAAAAGGTAAAAAATGTGACTTTACAAGAACCTCTATTAACTCTTTTTGGAGATGAAAGCACAAAAAACATAGCTCTTTTTGGAGAGCATATCTGGAAATGGCGTATGCAAACTTTTTTAGAAACTAATTCTTTTGAAGATTTTGATGTCTTTTTTGGAAAACTCATTCAATACGCTTCATCTACACAACAAAAAAGCAGGTTAAGTCTTAATTATGAGCCTTTTTACTACGAAAATGCCCCAATAGCAATTTCTGCCTCGTACTTTGATGCAAATTATGTTTTTGATAAAAACGCTAAACTTCAAATAACACTTATAAATTCAGAAACAAAAAAGAGCACACAATACCCACTTTTACTTCAAAACAATTCGTATAAGGTAGATGTATCGGGCTTAAGCCCGGGCACATATAACTTTACCGTTACGAATGCAGCTAAAAATGTATCGGCATCAGGTGCTTTTTCTGTGTTAGATTTTAAAGTAGAGCAACAGTTTTTAAATGCAAACAATACTAAATTACTGGCATTGGCTGTAAATACATCCGGCAACGTTTTTTATCCGAATTCAATAGATAGTTTATTACAGCATTTAACAGCACAACCACAATTTACTCCGGTACTTAAAAGCACAAAAAAAACAGTATCTTTAATACAGTGGGAGTATTTACTATATTTTATCGCTATAACACTCGCTGTAGAGTGGTTTTTAAGAAAATATCACGGACTTATTTAACTAAATAATTATAACATTCATGGAACGATTACCTAAATTTTTAGCCCCCGGAATTTTTATTCTAATAGTTTTAATCATTTTAATTGCAAAATCTGCCATTACAGTTGGTTCTGGTGAAGCAGGTGTGCTATACAGAACATTCGGTGGTGGTGTAGTAACAGATGAGCCTCCTTTAGGAGAAGGGTTTCATTTAGTTGCCCCTTGGAACAAAGTTTACATTTACGAAGTAAGGCAACAAGAAATTTTTGAACAAATGAATGTGCTTTCTTCTAACGGATTAGATATTAAACTTGATGCTTCTGCTTGGTACCAGCCAAAATACAATGAGCTTGGTAAATTACACAAAGAGAAAAGTGAGCAATATAAAGAACGTGTACTGCTTCCGGCTATTAGAAGTGCTGCCAGAAGCGTAGTTGGGCGTTACACTCCAGAGCAATTATACTCTACAAAGCGTGATGCTATTCAGGCAGAAATATTTGAAGAAACAAAGCGTATTGTAGACGATCAATATATTCAGCTTAATGAGGTACTGGTTAGAGACGTTACTTTACCACCAACTATAAAAGAGGCTATAGAACGCAAATTAAAACAAGAGCAAGAAGCGTTAGAGTATGAATTTCGTTTAGAAAAAGCTAAAAAAGAAGCAGAAAGACAACGTATAGAGGCCCAAGGTAAAGCAGATGCTAACCGAATTTTAAGCGCATCTTTAACAGATAAAATTTTACAAGACAAAGGAATAGAAGCAACTATTAAATTAGCCGAATCTCCTAATAGTAAAGTTGTAGTTATTGGCTCCGGTAAAGATGGGTTACCAATAATTTTAGGAAACCAGTAAGCATTTAAATAATAAATTTGTTTTTTAATTAATCAATGCGTTATATTTGTAAACGCAAAACACAAAAACATGATTTTTAATCAAATACATCATCATCATTTTCATACTTGCACTCAAGCGAGGTGAAGATGTATTTGATATTTTAAAATATAATCAAAACCCGTTTGAGTAAATCAAGCGGGTTTTTTACTTCTTGTTGTATTTATCCCGATTCTTGATTTACTCAAACATCAAAAAACAAAAATTAATAATGAGTAAATTAAAAATAGCTATCCAGAAATCGGGACGTTTACATGATGATTCACTTAAACTACTTAAAGATTGTGGTATTGCCATAGACAACGGGAAAGACCAATTAAAAGCACTATCAGGGAATTTTCCGTTAGAAGTGTTTTACTTACGTAACGGAGACATCCCTAAATACCTTAAAAGTGGCGTAGTAGATGTTGCTATCATCGGAGAAAATTTATTAATAGAAAAAGGTAACGAAATCACAATTGCTCAAAAGTTAGGGTTCTCTAAATGCAAAGTTTCTATAGCAGTCCCAAAAAACGTAACATACAAAGGGGTTAACTATTTACAGGGAAAACGTATTGCAACTTCCTATCCTAACACAGTTAAAAAATTTTTGCAAGAAAACAGCATAGAGGCAAGCATACACTTAATTAATGGCTCTGTAGAAATAGCCCCTAACATAGGGTTAGCCGATGCAATTTGCGACATAGTATCTAGTGGCAGCACGTTATTTAAAAATAATTTAAAAGAGGTAGAAGTACTTTTTACTTCAGAAGCTGTACTTGCTGTTTCACCAAATATCTCCGAAGAGGCAAGTTCAATTCTTACTAAACTATTATTCAGAATTAAGTCTGTTTTAAATGGCAGACAATCTAGATATGTACTGCTAAATGCACCTAACGAAAAGCTTCAGGATATAATTAAAGTTATTCCAGGAATGAAAAGCCCTACTGTACTGCCATTAGCAGAAAAAGGATGGAGTTCTGTACACTCTGTAATTAGTAAAGATCAGTTTTGGGAAGTAATAGATGAGCTCAAAGCTGCCGGCGCACAAGGTATTTTAGTTTGTCCCATAGAGAAAATGGTTGTGTAACATTAAAATTAATCGTTAAAAATGAAAATTATAAATAATCCGCCAATAGAAACGTGGGAAACCCTATTACAACGTCCTACACAAAATTTTAAAAATATAGAGAGCACTGTTAATCAGGTATTTAGTGAGATTAAAACTAAAGGAGACGAAGCCGTAAAAAAATATACATTATTTTTTGATGGAGTAAACTTAAATAGCTTTAAAGTTACTCAAGAAGAGGTAGAAATTGCTAAAAAGCAGGTTCCCGGAAGCCTTAAAAAAGCTATTATACAAGCAAAGAAAAATATTGAGAGGTTTCATAAAGCACAAAAACCAGATAAAATAAAGGTAACCACTATGCCCGGTGTAACTTGCTGGCAAGAATACAGAGCCATAGAGCGTGTTGGTTTATACATTCCCGGAGGTTCTGCACCTTTATTCTCGTCGGTAATTATGCTTGCTGTACCGGCTAAAATTGCCGGATGTAAAGAAATTGTACTTTGTACACCACCAAATAAAGAAGGTACGATAAATCCGGCTATTTTGTATGCTGCAGATTTATGCGGAATCAAATCTATTTACAAAATTGGTGGTATTCAGGCAATTGGTGCTTTAACCTTTGGTACAGAATCTATCCCCAAAGTTTACAAAATATTTGGCCCCGGAAACCAATTTGTTACTGTAGCAAAACAGATAGCTACAAAATACAATGTAGCCATTGATATGCCTGCAGGACCAAGCGAAGTAATGGTTGTGGCAGATAGTTCTGCAAAGGCATCGTTTGTAGCAGCCGATTTGTTAAGCCAAGCAGAGCACGGTACCGACAGCCAAGTGGTTTTATTAAGTACAGACAAGGCTTTTATTAATAAAGTAATAATAGAAATTAAAAGTCAGATTGAATTTTTGCCAAGAAAGCCTATAATTAACGAAGCCTTAAAAAACGCAAAGTTTATTTGTGTAGAAGATAATAACAAAGCACTACAAATAATAAATTTCTACGGGCCGGAGCACCTAATAATTGCAACAAAAAACACTTCTTTTTTTGTTGACAATGTAAATAATGCCGGTTCTGTATTTATTGGCAATTTTAGTCCGGAAAGTGCAGGAGATTACGCATCAGGAACAAACCATACATTGCCAACTAATGGTTTTAGCAAAGCATACTCAGGTGTTACTCTACAAAGCTTTTTAAAGAGCATTACTTTTCAAAAATTAACAAAAAACGGATTAAAATCTTTAGCTGAAACTATTACTACAATGGCAACAGCAGAAGGTTTAGAAGCTCACAAAAGAGCAGTTTCTATTAGATTAAAAACTTTTAAAAATGGTTAACATAACAAATCTCATACGAAAAAACATAGCGCTTTTAGAGCCTTATTCATCAGCCAGAGACGAATATAAATCGGGCAAACAAAGCAATTTAATTTTTGTAGATGCTAACGAAAACCCGTTTAACAACGGCGTAAACAGGTATCCGGACCCTCAACAAACAAAACTTAAAAGTTACTTAGCAAAAACTAAAGGTGTTAGTACAGAAAATATATTGTTAGGAAATGGTAGTGATGAAGTTTTAGACTTGCTTATTAGAGCTTTTTGTGAGCCCAATAAAGATAAAATAATTATACTACCCCCAACGTATGGAATGTATGGTGTGTTAGCAAATATTAATAGTGTGTTTGTTACTAAAATACCACTTACAAATAATTTTGAACCCAATGTAAAAGCAATTTTAGATAACTCACAAAACTCTAAAATACTGTTTCTGTGCTCTCCCAACAATCCTACCGGTAATAGTTTTAAAACAGATACCATTCTTAATCTAATTTCTAATTTTAATGGTATTGTTGTTATTGATGAGGCTTATATAGACTTTTCTGAAAATGAAAGCCTTATAGGTTTTATTAATAAATACCCAAATCTAGTTGTAATACAAACGTTATCTAAAGCCCATGGCATGGCAGGTATAAGGCTAGGAGTTTGTTATGCGTCAAACCAAATTATAGCTGTTTTAAATAAAATTAAACCTCCGTATAATATTAATACGCTAACTCAAAATTTTGCACTAAAACAGCTTCAAAATAGTACAGCTATCACACAACAAATCAAGATTATTAAAACAGAAAGGTCTTGGCTTGGCAAGGCATTAAATACAATTTCTTTCATAGAAAAAGTATATCCGTCTCAAGCTAATTTTTTGTTAGTTAAAGTAGATAATGCTAAAAAAAGATACCAGCAACTTATACAACAAAACATTGTTGTTAGAAACAGAAGTAATGAGGTAAATTGTGATAATTGTTTAAGAATAACAATTGGAACTCCAGAAGAAAATAAACGCTTACTCACAACATTAAAAAAATTACAATAATGGCAAAAAAGGTATTATTTATAGACAGAGACGGCACTTTAATTAAAGAGCCTAAAGATGAGCAAATAGACAGTTTTCAGAAATTAGAATTTTACCCGGGAAGTATTACCTACTTAGGTAAAATTGCCAGAGAATTAGATTTTGAGCTGGTAATGGTTACCAATCAAGATGGTTTAGGAACAGTTTCTTTCCCGGAAAATACATTTTGGCCAGTGCAAAATTTTATAATCACAACTTTTAAAAACGAAGATGTTATTTTTTCTGACATATGTATAGACAATAGTTTTCCCCACGAGAACAAACCTACCAGAAAGCCAAACACAGGTATGCTAACCAAATACTTTGATGGAGCATATAATTTACAAGAATCGTATGTAATAGGAGACAGACTTACCGATGTTGAATTAGCTAAAAATTTAGGGGCTAAAGCTATATTCGTAAATAATAATACAGCATTAGGCACACAAGAAATTTCGGCCTCAAAGCAAGAATTAAGTTCCTGTATAGCTTTAGAAACACAAAGTTGGAAGGCTATATATAACTTTTTAAAATACAAGAACAGAACAGCAACCATCACCAGAAAAACTAATGAAACCAATATTACAATTTCGGTAAATTTAGATGGTAACGGAAATAGCAATATTGATACCGGAATTGGCTTTTTTGATCACATGTTAGCGCAAATTGCCAAACACGGACAAATTGATTTAACCATAAAAGTTATTGGAGATTTACATGTTGATGAACACCACACAATAGAAGATACTGCTATAGCTCTTGGCGAAGCAATATCTGCTGCTTTAGGAAGTAAAAAAGGAATAGAACGATATGGATTTTGCTTGCCTATGGACGATTGTCTGGCCCAAGTTGCAATAGATTTTGGAGGTAGAAATTGGTTAGTTTGGGAAGCAGATTTTAAACGAGAAATGATTGGTAAAATGCCAACCGAAATGTTTATGCATTTTTTTAAATCGTTTTCAGATGCTGCTAAAGCAAACATTAACATTAAAGCAGAAGGCACAAACGAGCACCACAAAATAGAAGCCATTTTTAAAGCATTTGCTAAGGCTATAAAAATGGCTGTAAAGCAAGACCCCAACAAATTAATTCTACCAACAACCAAAGGCTTATTGTAATGAGTGTAGCAATTATAAATTACGGAGCTGGTAATATTAAAAGCCTGGAGTTTGCTTTAAACAGATTAGGCGTAACCCCTGTGGTTACTGCTAATCCTGAAAAAATATTACAGTCAAATTTTGTTATTTTTCCAGGGGTTGGACATGCAGATTATGCTTTAAAAAAACTTAAAGAAACCGAGTTAGATGTTGTAATCCCAACTTTAACTCAACCTGTTTTAGGAATTTGTTTAGGCATGCAACTTATGTGCAACTATACAGAAGAAAGCAATACCGAGGGATTAAAAATTTTTAATACAAACGTTAAAAAATTCAGTCCGGAGGTAAAGTCGCCTCACATGGGTTGGAATACAATTACTTTTAAAAGTAAAGAGAATCTTTTTAAAAAAATTGCTAATAACAATTATATGTATTTTGTACATAACTACTACGCAGAGCCCTGTCAGCAAACAATTGCAAGTACTAAATATAATGTACTGTATAGTGCAGCGCTGAATAAGAATAATTTTTATGGTGTTCAATTTCATCCTGAAAAAAGTGGCAAAGTAGGCGAACAACTTTTACGTAATTTTTTAAACCTGTAAACAATGCGAATTATTCCTGCTATAGACCTTATTAACGGCAAATGTGTTAGACTTACCAAAGGTGATTTTGCAACACAAAAAATATATAATGAAAATCCGTTAGAGGTTGCCAAACAGTTTGAAGATAATGGTATACAATATCTTCATTTAGTTGATTTAGATGGTGCAAAACAAAAAAGGATTGTTAATTATAATACACTCGAAAAAATAGCTTCAAACACAAAATTAAAAATAGATTTTGGAGGAGGTATTCAATCAAATAACGATATAAGAATTGCTTTTGAGTGTGGTGCACAGCAAATAACCGGAGGTAGTATTGCTGTTAAACAACCTGATATTTTTTTGCAATGGATTTCAACTTATGGAGCCGACAAAATTATTCTGGGGGCAGATGTACATAAAAATAAAATTGCTATTAACGGCTGGCAAGAAGAAAGTAATAAAGAACTAATATCCTTTTTAAAAGATTATTTTTCTAAAGGAGTTAAATATGTAATAACTACAGATATAGCTAAAGACGGGATGCTTTCCGGTCCGAATATAGCACTCTATAAAACCTTAATCGATAAATTTTCTGAGGCAAACGTAATTGCTTCCGGTGGAATCACAACAGTTAATGATTTGTACAAACTCAAAGAAGTTGGTTGTAATGGGGCAATTATTGGTAAAGCCATCTATGAAAATTCTATTACGCTAAAACAATTACAAGACTTTATTTTACAACAATAATGCTAACAAAACGAATTATACCTTGCTTAGATGTTAAAGATAACCGAACGGTTAAAGGCATAAACTTTGAAAATTTACAAGATGCGGGAGACCCAGTAGAGCTTGCCCAAATTTATACTGAAAACCATGCAGATGAACTTGTTTTTCTTGACATTTCAGCGACACAAGAAAAACGTAAAACCCTTGCAGAATTAGCACGTAACGTTGCTAAGCAAATTAATATTCCTTTTACCGTTGGTGGAGGCATTAGCTCTGTTAAAGATGTAGCTGTTTTATTAAACAATGGTGCCGATAAGATTTCTGTTAACTCAGCAGCAGTTGCAAACCCTAATCTTATATATGATATTGCTAAACAATTTGGCTCTCAATGTGTTGTAGTTGCAATAGATGCTAAATTAGTTAATAGTGAGTGGGTTGTGTATGTTTCCGGAGGGAAAAAGCCCACAAATTATACTCTTTTTAATTGGGCAAAAGAGGTAGAAAATTCCGGCGCCGGCGAAATTTTATTTACCTCAATGAATCACGACGGAACAAAAAACGGATTTGCTAACACCGCATTAAATAAATTGTCTAATACCGTTAATATTCCGGTAATTGCTTCCGGTGGTGCCGGAAAAATGCAACACTTTGCAGATGCATTTACAGTAGGTAATGCAGATGCTGCATTAGCTGCCAGTGTATTTCATTACAAAGAAATAGCTATAAAAAAATTAAAACAATACTTAAAGCAACAATCTATTCCGGTTAGACTATAAATTGTAATTATGAAAATAGATTTTTCTAAAAACAACGGATTAATTCCGGCTATCATTCAAGATGCAACAACTAATGTTGTACTAATGTTAGGCTATATGAATGAAGCTGCATTAAAAAAAACCATTACAACCAATTACGTTACATTCTTTAGCAGAAGTAAACAGCGTCTCTGGACAAAAGGAGAGGAGAGTGGTAACACCTTAAAACTAGTTAGTATAACACCAGATTGTGATAACGATACGCTTTTAGTTAAGGTTATTCCAAACGGGCCAACATGTCATAAAGGAAGCGATACTTGTTGGGGCACAGAAAACAAAGCATCGTACGGGTTTTTATCTCATTTAGAAACCATTATAGAAAATAGAGTTCAACAGAAAAATTTAGAAGACTCATATGTTGCAACTCTCTATAAAAAAGGTATCAATAAAATAGCTCAAAAGGTAGGAGAAGAAGCTATTGAAACAGTAATTGAAGCTAAAGACAATAATTTAAAAGCGTTTTTAAATGAAAGCGCCGATTTACTATTTCACTTATTAATATTACTAAAAGCCAAAGGTGTAACTCTTAATGATGTTGTTAATATTTTAAATCTAAGACATAAAAAATAAATTACATTGTTTACTTTTAAAGTATGTCTAAAAAAACTCAAGAAAAAGCGCCAAAAAAACTAAAGTTTAAGCGTAAAATAGGTAAAGCACCCGGAACTATTACCTACATGGGTAATAGAGACGACAATGCATACGCACTCACAGTTATAGATTATACAGAAAACGAAATCTCATTTAAACAACTTGCCAATGTTAAAGAAGCTTTAGTTTATAAAGATTCCGGTACTGTATCTTGGATTAACATTTGCGGGTTAAGCAATGTAAAAGAAATAGAAAATATTGGTCATCATTTTAACCTAAACCCATTGTTGTTAGAAGATGCAGTAAACACAAATCAACGTCCTAAAATAGATGAATACGATAATTGTTTGTTTGCTGTATTTAAAATGATGTATTTAAAAGATGATCAAGAAATAGTATCTGAGCATGTAGCTTTGGTTTTGCTGGAAAATACCGTTTTAGTTTTTCAGGAGGTAAACGATGATGTGTTTAATGGAATCAGAAACCGTCTTGAAAATAAATTCGGTAGAATTCGCTCTCGTAAAGCAGATTATTTGTTTTTTGCGCTTATTGATGCAATTATTGATGAATATTTTGTGATTTTAGAAGATATAAGCCAGCAAATAGAAGCACTAGAAAACGAAGTTTATAATCATCCTTCACAAATAACAGCTAACAAAATTCAAACTTTAAAAAAACTAGTGCTCAACATCAGAAAAACCATTTTACCAACTAAAGAACTAATTAATAGGCTTATAAGCTCATCGCATCCATTAATTGCTCAAGATACCAAGCTGTTTTTAAGAGATGCACAAGATCATAGCATTCAGCTGCATGAAAATATTGAGCTTTACCGAGAAATGACTATGAACCTTATGGAAGCATACATGACCAACATGAGTAATAAAATGAACGAGGTTATGAAAGTGCTCACCATAATTGCCACTATTTTTATTCCGCTTAGTTTTTTAGCAGGAGTATATGGTATGAATTTTAAGCACATCCCGGAGCTAGAATCTCCTTATGGTTATTACGTGTTTTGGGGTGTTAGTATTTTAATATTTATTGCACTACTTATTTTTTTTAAGCGAAAAAAGTGGTTTTAATTACACCTTAAATAAATTATTATGCAATTAGCACCTGACGTATTTACTTTTTTAAAAAAATTAAAAGAAAACAATAATCGAGATTGGTTTAACGAAAACAAAAAAGAGTTTAAACAAGTTGAAGCTCATGTAAAAGAGTTTTATAATACACTTTATCAAAAACTTTCTGAACATGACAATATAGAGGGAATGAAAATTTTTAGAATTTACAGAGACGTTCGTTTTTCTAAAAATAAAGAACCCTATAAAACACATTTTGGTGGCGCTTTTAGCCGAAAAAAACCAGAATTAAGAGGCGGCTATTATTTGCACATTACTCCTGGCGGAACATTTATAGCTACCGGATTTTGGGAGCCCAATAAAGACGATTTATACAGAATTAGAAAAGAATTTGAAATAGACGATGCTCCTTTAAGAGCTATTATTAATAACCCTTCATTTAAAACAATTTGGGGAGATTTGGTAGGTGACGAAGTTAAAACTGCGCCTAAAGGTTTTAGTAAAGAGCACCCGGCAATAGATTTAATAAAGAAAAAACAATTTATTTTCACCAAAGAGTTTACAGATAAAGAAGTATTGTCTAATAATTTTTTAGATACCGTAAATAAAGCTTTTATAGCGGTAAGGCCTTATTTTGATTATATGAGTGAGGTGCTTACTACCGATTTAAACGGGGTATCTACATTAAAATAAAAAAGCGCTCTACAGAGCGCTTTTAAACTTAAACACTACGCTACAGCCTCTTTTTCTAAAAGTTGAACTTGGTCTTTTAAACGATCTATAACCATGTTCATCATTCGTTTGTTTAATGAAGATGAGTTATCTGTATATTGCAAATATTCTTCAACAGTAAACTGTCCAATAATCATCCCCTTTAAAGAATTTCTAAACTTAATATCACGCTGAATTGCATTCTCTATGTACTGCAATTTTTTTTCTAACGTAAGTGTATAAAAAGTTCCTTTATGTTTTCTTACATAATTTTTAAATGCTTCAACCAACAAATAATTTTGAAGTTTGATAACAGGGCGGAGGGTACTGTTTTGAAAACGTTCATCTAAACTCATGTTACTGTTTAGTGAAGTTTTTAAAACATCTGGCCTAATTTTTAATAGGTTTTGAGATCTATTGCCATTCATAACAGTAAGGTTTGTATTAAAGTTAGTAATAAACCTACTTGGCTTTAAATGACAGTTTTTTACTTTTTAACGAGGTTATCAACAAAAAAAGCCGGCTTAAAAAACCGACTTTTCTTATGTATTATTTTTTAATTATTCGTTTATAAACTCATCAAATGTTTTTAAAGATAAATCATCTGCCTTAGCTTTCTTTTTAAGCTTTTCAAAAGCTTTTTTAGCATTGTTAAACCTATCTTCTATTAAGCGTAAATTTTCTAACTCGTTAGCCGAAGGTTTATCATAACTATTAGCAATTTTACTATAAAGGTTTGCCATTTTTTCTCGTAATTGAGGTTCTGCAGATCCCACATAGTTGTCTCCTGTGGTAATAACTAACGTTTCTTTAAGCTCTTCTAAAGACTTTTTTACTTTTTTATTTGTTGCTTCATTTTCAATAAGCTCGTCTATTTGATAAACAATATAAGCTAGCTCTTGCGTCATATTGTACATTTTCATCGTAGTATCATGCTTAAACTTGCGCTCATCATCTGTTAAACCGGTTCTTTTATCGTAAACTAATTCAAAAGTATGCTCAAAAGTGTCTTTCCCTTTAGTAATAACTGCAGTATATAAGCCTGCCGGTACTCTCGGAGCCGTAAAAGCACCAAAACTAAACGTTTTACCTTTTGCTACTTTTGGTTGCTTAATTGTACCATTCCAGTTAACAATATTAATCCCTTTTGATTTTCCAGGAGGAATTGTTGTTAATGTTTTACCGTTGGCATCTTTAATTTCTAATGTCATTTTTCCAAACGTATGCCTTTTTGGAAGAAGGTATTTTACTTTTGGTCCGCGCGAAGGGTTTTCTCCAACAAACTGTGTTTCAGCACCAAAACTCCCTGCAAAACCACTTTCGTCTGATAGTACTGCCGGTTGAGTGTTAAAAAAGTGTAGTTTATTTGAGATTGCCTCTTTGTTTATTTCACGTAGAGGAGAGATATCATCTATTATAATAACTCCTCTACCATGGGTACCCATCACCAAATCGTTAGTGCGCTCTTGTAATGCAATAAAATGTACTGCAACAGGAGGCATATTATTGGTAAATTGGCTCCAGCTTTCTCCACCATCTGCCGTTATGTATAACCCGAATTCGGTTCCTAAAAACAATAAATCTGGGTTTACATAATCTTCTTGTATGTTTCTGGTAGAACCCTTTATATTATCTTTTGTAAGGTTAGACCATGTTGCGCCAAAATCGGTTGTTTTATATACATATGGGTTCATGTCTCCACTGGTATGCCCATCAAAAACCGCATAAGCAGTACCTTTATCATGCACGCTTGCCTCTATATGATAAACCCAAGTATTAGCCGGTAAATCTGGTATATTGCTCACAGTGTTTGTCCAAGTTTTTCCACCATCTTGGGTAACCTGAACATTTCCATCGTCTGTACCTACCCAAATAATATTTTCGTTTAAAGGAGACTCTGCAATTGTAAAAATGGTGGTGTGGTTTTCTGCACCTGAATTATCCATAGATAAGCCTCCAGAATCTTCTTGTTGTTGTTTTGCCGGATCATTGGTGGTTAAATCAGGTGAAATTATCTCCCAAGTATCTCCCATATCTTCAGATTTGTGAACATATTGGCTTCCCATATAAAAACGGTTAGGCTGGTGTTTGCTAATTGCCATAGGAGCATTCCAATTAAACCTAAGTTTTTCATATCCTTTTTGTGGTAATGGCTGAACGGTTTTAACTAATTTATTCTCAACATCATATCGCCAAACGTTATCTGCTCCTTGCATTTCTGAATAGATTATGTTTTTTGTAGGATGACGATACACTCTAAATCCGTCACCGCCTCCTATAGAATTCCAATCGGCAGCATTAATACCTCCATTTGATGCAGAAGGACCATACCAAGAACCATTATCTTGTAATCCTCCATAAACATTATAAGGTTCTTCGTTATCTACACTTACATGATAAAACTGAGAAAGTGGCATGTTTTCTACAATTTCCATTGTAGTACCGCCATTCCACGACCTGTAAACGCCTCCATCTGTACCAACATACATGTGGTCTGAGTTGTTAATTGCAAAAACAATATCGTGAATATCACTGTGCATATTACCTAAATTTCTGAAGGTTTTACCTCCATCTCTAGATATAGATCCGCTAAGTCCTCCTTTAACAACAACATCGGGGTTTTTAGGATCTACAACTATCCTAGAAAAGTAAAATGGTCTTACGGTAATACCAAAATCGTTGTTTAATTGTTTCCAAGATTTCCCGGCATCATCACTTCTGTAAAGTCCTTTTCTTTCATCTTGTTCTGCTTCAATCACAGTATATAAAACATTTGGGTTTGATGGAGCAACAGCAATAGCCAACCTACCTAAATCACCCTCCGGAAAACCATTATGAATTTTATTCCAAGTAGCACCACCATCCTCAGATTTGTATAATGCGCTACTGTCACCACCCGATGCAAAAGACCAAGCCGTTCGCCTAAACTCCCACATAGATGCGTATAAAACATTAGGATTAGTAGGGTCCATGGCTAAATCTGCACAACCGGTTTTAGGGTTATCATACAATATTCTTTGCCAGGTTTTGCCGCCATCTGTAGTTTTATATACACCTCGTTCTTCGCTATCAGACCAAAGTGCTCCTAAAACTCCCACATAAATTTCTTCTGGGTTGTTTGGGTTTACTATAATATTGGCAATACGTTCTGAGTTTTCAAAACCAATTTTAGTCCAGGTTGCACCACCATCATTAGATTTATACAATCCGTCTCCGTACGATACACTGTTCCTAGTCCAAGTTTCGCCAGTACCAACATACACTACATTATCAGGGTCTGAAGGATCTACAGCTACTGCACCGATAGATTGGCAGTGTTTATCAAAAATAGGGTTAAACGTAGCACCGGCATCATTAGATTTCCAAACGCCTCCTCCGGCACTTCCGGCATAAATAATACGTGGGTTTGTAGGGTGGGTTTCCATATCGTTAATTCTTCCACTCATTAGTGCAGGACCAATATGGCGAGCTCTTAAATCTCCAAAATAGTTACCTATAGGTATAGTACTATTATTATCTTGCGCAAAAGCACCTAAAGGAAATAATGTGGCGCTTAGCACATAAAAAATAAGTTTTCTCATAAGTATTTGATTGATTATAAAATTAAAAACCTCACAATTTTGCTAATTGTGAGGTTTTTTTGGTTTAGTTTTTTTCGCCCTCTTTAGTGGTGGCTTCTTCCGGAAACTTAAACTCACTTGGGTCTACTTCCGGATTTAATTCTATAGAGTCCATTGTTATGGGCTGTCCGGGCTGTCCTTTTATTCCTTGAGTAAGGGTATGAGGAAAATAAATACCGCCTATATCTCTGTAATCAGAGTAAGTTACAACAGATGTCATTCCTTTAGCCTGACCTTGTCTAATAACGCTTTCTACAGCTATTGGCACAAAATTTTCTGTATCAAAAAAGTAGTAAGATATATTGTCTTCTTGATTACCATCAACCGTAATAGGTTCTCTAACTAATTTAATTTTAAATGTCTCGGTACCGTCTACTTCTTCAGTACCCATTAACTCTACAGTATATCCTTTTTCTTTATAATCTATAAAAGGATCTGGGAAATCGTTAATTTCTAATTTAAAATTGTCGGTAGTTTCTTGGTCACTCTTTTCGGCTTTCATATTCATAAAATTTGTGCTCCAAAGTGTTTCTCCATCAAAAACACCTTGTTTAAATGTCTTGCCTTGAAAAGATATAACGGTCATTTGCTTACCGTCTTTAAACTGGTATATTTCTATAGGAATTTCCATTCCGCCTTGGTTAACTTTTGCCGACATTTTTAAGCCTTCAATTTTTTTCCAGTTATCAATACCTCCAGTATTCTCAAAATAATTAGCAATAATCTCATCGGCCGTTTGAGCTGATACCGACAATGAAAAAACTGCAACAAAAGCAGTTAATAGAATTTTAATAGTCTTCATGATGTAATTAAATAAATAAAAGTTATAAGTAATATGTCTGTTATAGCAGGTTTGTGTTACACTTTTTTATTATTATTTTAGGAATTTACAAAAATTGTGTGAGGCATCCGTGTTAAATGTCTAATTTTTAATGTTTTAACTTTAATTTATGAAGTTTGGTAAAGTTGATAACCCTGAATTGATTGATTTTTCATTACCTGAAGATCATCCTGATACGAAAACTATTTTAAATAAAACTAAAACCGGCAGCCCACTATCTGTTTATGTAGGATGTGCTAAATGGAATAGGCAAGATTTAAAAAAGTTTTATCCAAGAGGAACAAAAGATGAATTAGCGTATTATGCCTCACAGTTTAATAGTATAGAACTAAACGCAACATTTTACAGGATTTTCCCTGCAGAGCAGTTTTCTAAATGGCGTGATAAAGTTCCTGATGGGTTTAAATTCTTTCCTAAGCTAAACCAAGAGATTAGCCATTGGAAACGTTTAAATGAAGTTACAGATGTGCTTAATCATTATTTAGATAATGCTTCTAATTTAGGTGATAAATTAGGAACTATTTTTTTACAAATGCACAATAACTTTAGCCCTAAAGATTTTAACAGGGTACAACATTTTATAGAAAACTGGCCAAAACCTTTTTCGTTAGCTGTAGAATTTAGGCATACAGACTGGTTTACTGACAAAAAAGTAGCCGATGAGCTTCACCATTTATTAAGCGCAAATAATGTTGCGCATATATTGGTAGATACTGCCGGAAGAAGAGATATGCTCCATATGCGTTTAACTAACAACGAAGCTTTTGTTAGATACGTAGGTGCTAATATTGAAAGTGATTATAGTAGGTTAGACGATTGGGTTGAACGTTTAGCTAACTGGGTTGATGAAGGGTTGGAAAACATTCATTTTTTTGTGCATCAAAATTTAGAGAAAGCTTCGCCATACTTGTCGGCTCATTTTATTAAAAAACTAAACGAAAAGTTACAAACAAGGCTAACACTGCCAAGTTTACCTGAACAAGAAACATTATTTTAATGGGTAATTAGGTATATTTTTACCTAAATAAATATTTCTGGTAGCGATTAGAATACCGTTTTTATTTTGTGGTGTAACCAGTCCGGTGCCTCCTCTTGGTTTTTTTCTGTTGGCAACTCCTTTTGGTAAATTAGGATCGTCTGTGAACATTATATCGTCTATATAATATTCGTTTATATTAGGTTCTTTTACAACCATGTGAATATGTTGTGGTACAGTAGAGTTTGGATACGATGCAGGTTTGCAAGTATAAAAACTATATTCACCTTTATTATTAGTTTTTAACCAAGTTCTTAAATAACCGTGCCTGCGTTCCCATCCTTTAGAGCTTGTAGTAGTTGGATAGATTCCTTTTTCATTGGTATGATAGGCATAAATTATAATGTTTTTTGCAGGAGTAACCCCATCTGCAGCATATACAATCCCTTTTATTTTAATTTTAGTTGTGGCTTGGTTAAATTCAGGGAGCGTATCAGAAGCTAATGTAGGTTTAGATTTATACTCTAAAACAGCTTCACAACCTTCGCAAGGTCCCCCAACTATATTGTTAGAAGAACTGTCTTGAGATTGCATACAAGAAACTGCAAGTACAATGCTTAAAAGTAAGCAAAACTGCTTTTTCATGAGGTTCATATTAAAAAATTACTACCCTTCTTTACAGATAAAAAATTATGGTAGTAATTAACATTACAAAATAAATTAATACCCTTTCCATAATAACTTTATTGATTAAGCTTTAATAAAAATACAGGCTTGCTTTAAACTAAATCGGTTGTTTTTGAAAAGTTTAGAAAAACATTAACATAATTATTACATTTAAACTCTTGTTATGTTAAATAAAAACCAAAAATATGCGCTTTCATACCAGAAAATGGGTAAAACCTGAAGACTTAAATCCTAACGGAACTTTATTTGGAGGAAGATTATTAGCTTGGATAGACGAGGAGGCTGCTTTATACACCAATATTCAGTTAGAAAACCGACGTGTTGTTACAAAATACATGTCTGAAATAAATTTTATGAGTTCTGCCAAGCAAGGAGATATTGTAGAGATTGGTATTGAGGCCGTTAAATTTGGTACGACTTCTCTGGTTTTAAAAGCCGAAGTAAGAAATAAAATGACACGAGAAACCATAATTACGGTAGATAATATAATTATGGTGAATTTAGATGAAAACGGCCGCCCAACTCCTCATGGCAAAACTAAAGTTGAGTTTGTGAGTGAGCGTTTAAAAAAGCGCTCTTAGCTATTACTTAATAAAAACTTCTGTAAATCGGCTGTTGTTGGATGTTCGTACAGTTCTAAATCAAAATAAGGTACTGCAGCAATAAGGTGCTCAAAAATATCGGCCATAATATGCTCATAATTTACCCAACGTTTATCTGAAGAAAAGGCATAAATTTCTAACGGAATTCCCTCTGGCGTTGGTGCTAAATGTCTGGCCATTATAATCATATCTTTATTAATGGCAGGATGGGAGTGCAGGTATAAATCACAATATTTTCTGAACACGCCTAAATTAGTTTGGTTTCTGCCATTAACAATAACCTCTTTGTTAAATCCGTGTTTTTGGTTGTACTCGTCTATATCTTTTTGACGGTGTATTATATAATCTGCCAGCATTTTTATTTTAGAAAAACGCTCTAAATCTTCTTTCGTTAAAAACCTAACACTATTTTGTTTAATTAATAAGGTTCGTTTAATACGTCTGCCGGCACTTTCTTCCATTCCGCGCCAGTTTTTAAACGAATCTGAAATTAAAGAATAGGTTGGAATAGTGGTAATAGTGTTATCAAAGTTCTGAACCTTAACTGTGGTTAAGTTAATCTCTATTACAGTACCATCGGCTCCATATTTTTCTTGGGTAATCCAGTCTCCAATTCTTACCATATCATTTACAGAAACCTGAATACTGGTTACAAACCCTAAAATACTATCTTTAAAAACTAACAGTATTATTGCCGATGCAGCACCGAGTGTAGTTATAAATTTTAAAATATCTTGACCTGTAATTTCAGAGAATATAAAAATAGCGCCCAAAAACCAAAAGAACATAATAACTACTTGAGCGTAGCTATCTAGTGGTTTATCTTTAAACGCCGGGTTTTCTTTTAGGTAGTTTTTGGTGGTTTTTACAATGCTTCTAAACACCCAAACCACTAAAATTACTAAGTAAACATCGGTTATTTCTAAAACAATGGTTTTCCACTTACTAAAATCGTTTAGTAAATAGGGTATTAACTCTCTAAATATTACAAAAGGTACAATATGAGCTATATACTTTGGGAAGTTACTTTTTACTAAAAAGTCATCATAAGTAGTTTTAGTTTTATCAGAAAAAAGACTGAATGCTTTTACTATGATTTTTCTTAGTAAAAAATCTAATAAAACTAATAAAGTAAGAACAATAATAAAGTTAAACAAAAGATTGAAGGCTAGTGCTGTAGATGTTGGCACACCTTTATCGGTTAAAAACAAATAAAACCAATTAAAATATTGTTCCATGGTATCTTTTGCCATTAATATTTTGAGCGCAAAGGTAGTAAACTAGTTTATTAGATTGGTGTTAATAGTGTATTAAAAAAGCGCCCAAAGGGCGCTTTCTTCTAAGCTCTTAAGAGGTCTTTATAGCGGTCTTTATAAACATAAAGCATCACAATATTTAATACAAGTAAAGCTACTCCCATTACAGTGCCTGAAGAATCTAGGGTTAAATGGTATAAAACTGCATTAACTGATACGCTCATTAAAATAACCATCATTAATGCTGCATACTTATTAAGTAATAATGACAGGCCTGCTAAAATTTCTACTACAGCAACTAAAGTCATTGTTTTAGTAGCAGTTAATGCTTCCCAATATCCTAATGCTTCTGCAGGTGGAGCAGGGGGTTCCATAAAGCCAAAAATTTTGTTTGATCCAAAAAATAATAGTGCTAAACCAAACACAATTCTTACAATCATACTTACTGTTGAATTCATAATTTTAGAGTTTTAAGTTAGTTATTGTTAGTTATAGTTGTTATGTTAATGTTTATTCCTTTTCTTTTTGTAATTGCAGTGCCACTTCTTGTGCTTTGTCTAAAACACGCAATAAATTTTCGCCCCAAAGCTTTCTAATTTCTTCTTCTGTATAACCTCTTTTAACAAGCTCTAAGGTTACATTAAATGTTTCTGATGCATCACTCCAGCCTTCTATACCGCCACCACCGTCAAAATCAGAGCTTATTCCTACGTGATCTATTCCTATTAAGTTTACCATGTAATCTATATGATCTACAAAATCACTCACATTAACCTCGGGCGGGAGGTTTTTCATGGTTTTCATTTTTTCTTTTCTGATTTTCATCATCTTCATGTAGTGTTCAAAATATGCTGCTCTTTCATCGGTAGGCATTTTCATTATCTCGCTACGTGTTTTCCAGGGTAATCCTAAAGAATCCATTATAGCTTTACCAATTTGTTGCTTAACACTATCTAATTGTTGTGTTTTTTGAGTGTTTAAATAACTCGCAAAAGCTACTGTTTGCACAACCCCTCCGTTCTCTTTTATAAGCAGAAGTTGTTCGTCGGTTAAATTTCTACTATGGTCACAAAGGGCTCGAGCAGAAGAATGCGAAGCTATTAATGGTGCTTTGGTAAGCGCTACCATTTGTTTCATAGCTTCTTCTGAAGGGTGAGATACATCTATTAACATGCCTAATTTATTCATTTCGGCGATAGCTTGCTTGCCCAATTCACTTAAACCATTATGTAACCAATCATTATTGGCTTCACCGGTGTTAGAGTCACAAAATTGGCTATGCCCATTATGTGAGAGTGACATGTAGCGTGCTCCCAAATCATAAAATTTTTTAATATTAGATAAATCTGTCCCAATAGGATAAGCATTTTCAACGCCAATCATAGCAACTTTTTTTCCGGTAGCTGCTATTCTTTTAACATCGTCTGAAGTGTACGCAAGTTCAATTCTGTCAGGGGCAATTTCTTTACAAAGCTTATGGATTGCTTTAAATTTAGCCATGGCATTTTTATATGCCTTTTCATAACCGGCAGGTGTTAAAGAATCTTGACCCGTATAAACTATAAACCAGGCAACATCCAGTCCACCGGCTTCCATTTTGGGCAATGTAACTTGGGTGTCTAAATCTTGTGTATAGTTTATAGAATCTGTGAAATTTTTAACATTAATATCACAATGGGTATCTATGGTTATTACCCTATCATGAATTTCTTTAGCTTTTGCTATAAGTGCCAAAGAATCTTTTTCTGAAAGTGGTTCTGAGCTTGTTTGTTGTTTTTTGTTGTTACACGAAACTGTAACCAAAGCTATTAATACGAAATAGAGTAGTGGTTTCATTTTTTAATTTGAAGTAAATTAAGACAGCCTGATTATCTCAGGCTGTTTTTAAGTATTTAATTATATTAAGATATCCAGTTTTTAGCAGCAGCCTGCTTAGCATACCAATATAAAAATACGGCAATAATTATAACCATTAAAGGCATTACAACACCTTGAGTTGTGCCAAACACTTCTGAAGCATTTGTCATAAAAAACGAATATGCATTTTGGGCTAATACACCTAATAATGAAATAAGAAACAATTGCTTAGCCCATTTTTTGCGTAACAACAAGGCTACACAGCCTAAAAAGCCTCCAAATACGGCAAAAGCAAAAGCAGCTGTAACCCAAGCCGGAGTACTTTCTATTAACGCCAGTTGTTCTGCTGAATACTCGGCTTTTAACTCATCGGTCATGTAAGCCTGACCCAAATAAGCCATTACCCCTAAAATATTCCATAAAAGGGCTAAAACACTAATAATCCAGTAAATAGCTGGCGGTTTGTTTGTTGTAGTCATAATATAAAGTTAGTTTGGTTAATACCCTACAATGTAGTTAGAAAGCTATTAATAAACAAAAGCTTAGATAAAATTCTAGTACGTTAAGTTTTAAACAGCTTATAGTTAATATTATCTAAGTTAGCATTATTAAAGGCATAGCAAACTGTTGAGTGTTTATTATTTAAAGTATTACTTTAAGTAAAAAATCTTTACTTGTTAATTTGTGAAACCTTTAACAGTAGTTTTTAGGTAAAATTTGGTACTTTGATAGCTTAATTACAAACTAATGACATTTAAATTACTTCGCTCCTTGCTGTTAGTTGCCTGCATTATAGGAGCCACAACAACTACCAACGCGCAACTCTTTGGTAAGAAAAAAAAGAAAAATCAACCCACCCAAGTAGCTAAAAAGCCCGAAAAACCAAAAAACGGAATTAAACCTTACAGTAAAGTAATTACTGCCGGAGCCAAGTCTGATAAAGGTTTATTTACTGTTCATGATGTTGATGGTAAATTTTATTATGAAATTCCGGATTCTCTGTTTGATAGAGAAATGCTAATGGTTACCCGAATTGCCAAAACAGCCACTAATATTGGATTTGGTGGTGGTAAAACCAACACACAAGTATTACGATGGGAAAGAAAACCTAAAAAAGTATTGCTTAGAGTGGTTTCGCACCAGGTTGTAGCAGCAGATTCACTTCCGGTGCATGAAGCAGTAGTAAACTCTAATTTTGAGCCTGTTTTATTTACTTTCCCGATTGCAACCATTGGTAAAGATTCATCTACAACAGTTATAGCAATTAATAAGTTGTTTGAAGACGATGTGCTTCCGCTTGGCTTGCCTCAATTTAGAAGAGAACAATATAAAGTAACCACCTTAGATAAAAGCCGATCTTTTATAGAAACACTAAAAAGTTATCCGCTAAACATAGAATCCAGACATGTTAAAACTTACCGTTCTAGAAAACCACCAAGCAATGCAAGTGTAGGTAGTATTAGTATAGAAATGAATAACTCTATGATTTTACTTCCGAAAGAACCCATGAAACGTAGGTATTTTGATGAACGTGTAGGTTGGTTTGCTCGCGGACAAATAGACTATGGTTTAGATGCCCAAGAAAGCAAAACTGTACGTTATTTAGATAGATGGCGATTAGAAGTTAAAGATGAAGATTTAGAGAAATTTAAGCGAGGTGAATTGGTTGAGCCTAAAAAACCAATTGTATATTACATTGATAGAGCAACACCCGAAAAATGGCGTAAGTACATTAAGCAAGGAATAGAAGATTGGCAAGTTGCTTTTGAAGCTGCCGGCTTTAAAAATGCTATAATAGCTAAAGATCCTCCTTCTGTTGAAGAAGACCCAGAGTGGTCTCCCGAAGATGTTAGGTACTCTGTGGTACGTTATTTAGCGTCTCCCATTCCTAATGCAAACGGTCCGCACGTAAGTGATCCCAGAAGTGGCGAAATTTTAGAATCAGATATTAACTGGTATCATAATGTAATGACCTTGCTAAGAAACTGGTTTTTTGTTCAAACAGCAGCTATAAATCCAGAGGCAAGAGGTGTAGCTTTTAAAGATGAAGTAATGGGCAGACTTATTAGATTTGTTTCTGCACACGAAGTTGGGCATACCATTGGATTACCTCATAACATGGGAAGCAGTGTTGCGTACCCGGTAGATTCTTTACGATCAGCCAGTTTTACCCAAAAATATGGTACTGCACCGTCTATTATGGATTATGCCAGGTTTAATTACGTAGCACAGCCTGAGGACAAGGGTGTTGCATTAATGCCTAATATTGGCGTTTACGATATTCATGCTGTAAAATGGGGATATAGACCAATTTTAGACAAATCTGCAGAAGAAGAAAAACCTATACTTGACTCTTGGATTTTAGCACATGCAAACGACCCAATGTACCGATTTGGAAGACAACAATTTGGTGTTATAGACCCAAGTTCGCAGACAGAAGACTTAGGTGATAATGCTATTAAAGCCAGTGAATATGGTATAGCTAACTTAAAGCGAATTGTACCAAATTTAATAGAATGGACCAAAGAAGACGGTAAAAATTATGCAGATTTAAAAACGCTCTACGGTCAGGTTCTTTCACAGTACAACAGATATATGGGGCATGTTAGCAACAATATTGGTGGTATTTACGAGCACTATAAAACGTACGATCAAGAAGGCGCTGTTTACACACATGTAAATAAGCAACACCAAAAAAATTGCATGAAATTTATACAGAAGCAATTATTTGCTACTCCGGAGTGGTTAATAGACACCGATATTTTTTCTAAAATAGAATATGATGGGAGTGTAGAACGATTAAGAACCATTCAAGTTAGAACCTTAAATAATCTTTTAAATTTTGGCAGAATGGCCAGAATTATTGAGAACGAAACTCTTAACGGAAATGAGGCTTATAGTTTAGTTTCTATGATGCGCGATTTAAGAACTGGTATTTTTAGCGAATTACCGGCCGGTAAAAAAATAGATACCTATAGAAGAAACTTACAAAGAGCTTATATTGATAGAATGGCTTATTTAATGACCGAAAACCAAAAGGCCAGTCCGTTTAGGTTTGCTTCTATCACTAAAGTAAATGTAAGCCAATCTGATATTAGAGCTGTAGTAAGGGCAGAACTTAAAAACTTACAAAGAGCTGTAAATTCTGCAATTGGAAGGACATCTCACACAATGAGTAAATATCATTTACAAGACTTAAAAGAACGAATAGACCAAGTTCTTGAACCTTCTTAACAATAAAAGGGGCTGAATTTTCAGCCCCTTTTTTCTTATGAAATTTTAATAGTTTTTGGTGGTTTTTGTCTTGCTTCTTCTTTTTTAGGTAAATGAATACTTAAAATACCATCTTTGTAGTTGGCAGAAATTGCATTGTCATCTACTGTTTCAGGTAATGTAAATGAACGCTTAAATGAAGCATACCCGAATTCTCTTCTAGTATAAGTTACATTATCTTCTTCATTTTCTTCTTTAACCTCTGTAGCAATAGACAATACATGGTTGTCTAAATCTATCTTAAAATCAGACTTTTTTAATCCGGGTACTGCCATTTCTACAAAGTAAGCATCGGCTGTTTCTTTAATGTTAACTTTTGGAAGTGTCATTCCTGTATTAAAGTTAGCCGTAAGTAATGACGGAATCTCTCTTGAGAACCATTCATCAATTAATGATGACCATGAAGGAAAATCTAAAGCATTTGAATTAGAATTTGTCAAACCTCCATTTTTTTTAACAGTTGCTAATGTGCTCATAGTTAAAAAAATTTTTAGTTAGACATTAATTCAAATAACAATGTTACAATCATAATTAGGCAAATTAAATGCCAAAACATCATCTTTAAAAAAAGACAACCCTTTTTAAATTTTTATTAAGAAATCAATGAAATTTTTGCAGTTTTCACAATGAATTTGTGTCATTTTTACTGATGACAAAAGTTCAGTTACGGATTTATTTGGGTAGCCATTGTATTAAACAGCTTAGCTTTAGTGTCAAACAACATGTTTTGTACTTGTAAAGCTTTTAGTTTGGCTTCTATTAATTTTACTTCTCTAGAATTAACTAAAAACAATGAGCTTTCACCTATAGAAAACTTTCTTTCTTCGGCTTTTAATAATTGCTCATAATCTAATACAATAGTATTTACAAGTTGATTTTGACGTTTTAGAGAGCTTAACTCTTGTGATACAGCATTGAGCTTGTTTTGTAGTGTAGTTTTTGTGAAAGCAATGGCAAATTCTGTATCTCTGAGTTTTAAGTTTGCTAATTTTAAGTTGGCGCGTTCTTTACGTAAAAATATTGGAAATCTAATGCTCAATCCGCTTTTGTATGCCGATGTACTGAAACTTCTAACAGCTTCTGGGGTTTCGCTAAGAAAATTGTATTCTAAATTAACTTCCGGTAAAAGGTTGTTTAACATTAACCGTTTCTCTATAGTTAAGTTTTTATACTTAAAATCTAGTGTTCTAATTTTTGGGTGCTCATCTACAGAAAAAGTATCTACAGCTATTTCAGACACCTGTAATGTATTATTAATTTGATTTTCAGATACGTTTTCCGGTATAACATTCGGTGCTAACTCTACCGGAACATTATTTTCTAACCATAGATAGTTAGAGACCGCCAGGGTTGCTTTTGTGTATGTTATTGTAGCTTTTTCTAAATCAAGCTTTCTGTTGCTTACAGCTATGTAGGCTTCTAAAGTATCTACAGCCGGTTTGTCTCCGTTTTCAAAGCTTTTTTTTACTGCATTAAAACGTATTTGTGCATTTTGTAAAAATGTTGTGTAAACCTGTTTTTCATTATAATGTCTTAACCACTTAAAATATGCTAAAGCAGCTTGGTATAATGTATTGTTAACTGCAAGTTGCTGCTCTGCTTGCATTTGTTTTGTAAATAGTTTTGCTTGTTTTAAAACTGCCATTCTTTGGTTTATAAGCAGTCCTTTTGCAAGCGCTACAGAAACCCCCACACTGTAAAGACCATCTTCTGGTAAATTTGCCTCGGGGTTTAAAAAAGCACCTTCATTTTCTTCAAAATTGGCTTTTAATTCTACACCATACCATGTAGGAATTTTAAAAGTAGCATTCAGCTTATCAAAATACTCGGTGTCTTTAAATTTTTTACGAGCATAATCTACTTCCAGCTTAGGATCAAACGCACCTCTGGCTTTCATGAGCTTTGCTTGCCCTTCAGACAACTGTAAATTTGCTTGCTTTACTAACGGATGATATGCTTTTACATACCCCATATATTCTGCAAATGGCAGCACGTTTAAATTAGTTTCTTGGGCAAAACTTAAAGCTGGAATAAGTAATACGAATGCGAGTATAAAAGAACGCATAACTTACTTTTTTTGTGTTTGGTTATTTTTAGGAACATAATACTCAGGCGGGAAACCATTTAGCTTTCGCCAGAGCTCGTACCAAATAGGCACATCGTTAAGTAATGCTATAGTTCTTGCTCCAGAACCAACTCTAATAGCCTCAGGCCAAGGATGATCATCCGGATCGGGAGCTAACAAAACTCTATACTTACCGTTATCACTAATAAAATTCTCTATGGCAACAATTTTTGCTCCGTAAGTACCATACGATACGTTGGGCCATCCGCTAAATACAATTGCCGGCCAGCCATCAAACTGTACTCTAACTTTTTCGCCGATATGAATTAAAGGTAAATCAATAGGAGCAATGTAGGTTTCTACGGCCAGTTGATATTTTGCCGGCATAATACCAACTAATTTGTCGCCTTCTTTAAAGGTCTCTCCAATACCGGATTTTATGGCTTTATTTATGTAACCATCTTGAGGGGCTGTTATGTAGTACAAATTACTTCTAACTTTATAATTGGTATAGGTATTTTCTAGTTTGGTAACTTGAGCAGAAGCATCAAATTGGTTTGATTGCGCCGTGTACATATCACTTTGTGCTTTAGCAATCTTATCGGCGTATTCAGCTTCTAATCTTGAAAGTTCTACCCTTGCATTTATAACATCGTTTTTAGAAGCCAACAACTTGTTTTCTTGAGCAATAAGTTTTGCTTGTGCTTCTTGGTATTTTAAGCGCATATTTTCTACATCTTTCACAGATTTTATTCCTTCTTCCTGTAGTGTAACTGTACGGTTGTACTGACGCTCAAAAATGGTAGCATTTGTTTTTGCAGCTTCTAAGTCTATGCTATCACTAACAACCTTAAGCTTTGCTTGCGCAAGTTTATTTTGAGCTTGCTCTAACTTTAGTTTTTGTTCTTTATTTAAAGCAACTATTTGGCGCTGTAGTGCGTTTACTTTTTCTTTATAAGCATTAACCGATTGGGCTTTAGCTTGAAGCTGACTTTGTGTACGCTCAACCAAATTTGCATCAAAATAATCACTTTTAATTTCAGAAATTCTAATAATAGTATCTCCTTTTTTTACAAAATCTCCTTCTTGTACATACCATTCTTCTATTTTACCGGGTATAGGAGATTGTATGGTTTGGGGTCTTTGACTGGGTAGGAGTGTAGTTACCTGACCTCTTCCGGCAATATTTTGTGTCCATGGCAAAAAAAGCATGATTATAATTATGCCTGAAAACACCAATAAAAATCTGTTAAGCTGCTTGTAGTAGCTTTTGTTTAAAACAAGCCTTCCTGACACATACTGGTGTAAAGGCATGTTTTTTCCGACTGTATTATGAGATATATTTAGCATAGTTCTTTAACGCTTTATTATTGCCCCATTTTTTAGGGTTATAACTGTTTTACATTTGTTTTTCCAATACGGATTAGAACTTACCGCAATTAAAGCCCAAGGGTTCTCCGGCTTTACTAAAAAGTCTATAATCTCTTGTGCTTCTTTTTCATTAAACTGACTTAAAGCGTCTTCTAACAATAAAATTTTAGGTTTTTTTACAATGGCACGTGCCAATACTAATTTTTTAGCAATGGTATACGATGTTTGTCTGCCTTCTGGGAAAAGCATTGTGCTTAGCCCTTTAGGTTGTTCTTTTAAAAAGGGGAGTAGGCCCACCTTCTCGAAAGCCCAAATTATATCTTCGTCTGTAATTGTAGTATCACCAAATGTAATGTTTTCACGAATAGAGCCTTCAAAAGGAGTCTCTTCGGCTAATGATAATCCTAAGTGAGATCTATAATAATTTAAATGAATACCTGAAAGTGCAACATTGTTTACAAGTACCGTTCCGGAAGTTGGCTCTATAACACCTGCAATTAAACGTAGTAGGCTTGATTTACCGGAGCCGTTTTCTCCTTGAATTAGTATTCTACTATCTTTAGTTATTTCTAACGAAACATTATCTAAAATAGGTTGAAAACGGTTTGGTACTTTATATGAAGCTTTATCTAATACAACTGTAAAGTTTTCATTTATTATGGGCTTTTCGCCATCTTGGTACTCTAAATCTTTGTCTACAACCTGTCCAATTTTTTCTATTGAGGTTAATACATCATAAAAAGATTCTAAAGAAAGTATTAGTTTCTCTACAGAGGCAATTACCAATAGTATAATAATTTCTGCAGCTACAAACTGCCCAATGTTCATTTCTTGATTTAACACTAAAGCTCCACCAATTAAAAGTAATCCGGCTGTAACAACTACCTTAAAGCCAATCATTTGTATAAACTGAAGCATTAAAATTTTAAAATGGCTCTCGCGTGCTTTTAAATAATCTGTAACTAAAAGATCGTTTTTAGTGAGTGCTAATGCTGTTTTGCCAGAAAGTTTAAAACTAACTACTGCGCGTGCTATTTCTTGAATCCAGTGCGCTACTTTATACTTATTTTTAGATTCTTCTAAACTGGTTAATAATCCTTTTTCTGCCGTAAACTTAAATACCACATAAATTAACAATAGCAGTAAAATGCCAAACACTATAAAAAACGGGTGGTAAAAAGATAACAGTATTAACGCAAATATTATTTGTAAAAGTGCTGCCGGCACATCTACTAAAATTTTTGCAAATGCTTTTTGTACGTTTAGTGTATCAAAAAATCTGTTAGCAAGCTCCGGCGGGTAATAATTTCTGAGCTCATGCATCTTTATTTTTGGAAACCTATAACTAAGCTCAAAAGAAGAACGCGTAAATATACGTTGCTGTAAGGTTTCTATAATTCTAAGCTGCATTAGCTGTAATGCCCCAGAAAAACCTACACCTAAGGTAACTAAAATAACCAGAACAACCCATCCGGACGAAACTTCGGCTCCTTGAATTAGGTTTATAATTGCCTGAATACCTAAGGGTAATGAAAGAGAGACAATACCGGAGAAAATAGCGTAATAAAAAACCTGAAAAATATCTTTCCGCTCTAAAGTAACTAATCCAATAAAACGTTGCCAGGGAGTCATTGTTTTAGAAGCCATATATTATTGTTTAATAGCTTGTAAAGCCAAATTTGTAAAAAAGTGTGTTGGTGTAACTTGCTCGTTACAATTAGTAATGGTTTTAAAATGATCTTTTAAAAAGTGCTGATGTAAGCTGCCTTCTACAATGGTGCTGGCTAAACTTAATGGATATTTATAATTGGTATTTATTTCTGCAATCATTTGGCTTAATCGTTTAACTAAACCTTTATAAATAATAAAATAACCGTTTTTGTTTTCTTGATCTACTTCTTTGGTTAAAAAAGACTTAGAATTTTCGTTAATAATAATTCTGTTAAGCTTTACTTCGTTTATATGCGAAAAATCAGAATCTTCTTCTACAGTTCTTGTAATTATCTGTATGGCTTTTTTTAATTTCTCTGTTGGATTAGAAAGGTTGTGAGTTTCAAAAACAACCTGATACTCTATCCAAGCCCAATACCAAGAAGACAAGTAGAGTAGGAGCTTGTGCTTACTCTCAAAATACCTGTATATAGAACTCTCGTTAGAGCCTATGGCAATTCCTAATTTTTTAAAGGTAAAATTATCAAACCCAAGCTGGTCTATAAGTTCTATGCTATGCTTAATAATTTTTTTACCCAAAGCAGAAGACTCAGGGTCTTTAATATAAATTTCTGAAGGAACCGCAATCTTTAAATTTGCAAGCAGTTTTTTCATTTTCACAAATTTTGATTGCAAATATAATAGTAATACTATTAATTTTGAGATTTTAACAAATGTTTATGATATGCTTTTTTATGACAAACAATTTAACAGACTGATTATCAAGGACAAAAAATTAATTCTTGGATTAGATTTTGTACCTTTAAAGAAATCGTCTTACCATGAAAACAAAAGAAATTAAGGCCTATGGAACAGAGTCTGCCAATGCCGATTTAAAACAGCTTACCATTAATAGAAGGTTTGTTACTGCCAAAGATGTAGAAATAGATATTTTGTATTGTGGAGTATGCCATTCTGATCTGCATTTTGCCAGAAATGATTGGGGCATGACTCAATATCCGGTAGTTCCGGGGCATGAAATAGTTGGTAAAGTTCTGCAAATAGGAGAAGAAGTAAACAAGTATAAACCAGGAGATTTAGTAGCCGTTGGATGTTTAGTTGACTCTTGCAGGTCTTGCAACAATTGTAAAAATAACTTAGAGCAGTATTGTCCGGAATGGGTTGGTACGTACGGAGGTTTTGATACGTATTTAAATACTAATACACACGGTGGCTACTCTGAAACTATTGTTGTTGATGAAGATTTTGTGTTACGTGTACCTGAAAATTTAGATTTAGCTGCTGTTGCTCCTGTGCTTTGCGCCGGGATTACAACGTGGTCTCCTTTACGACATTGGAATGTTGACAGCAATAGTAAAGTAGCTGTAGTGGGTTTAGGAGGCTTGGGGCATATGGCTTTAAAGTTAGCACACGCATTAGGAGCTCATGTTACGCTATTTACCCGATCTGCCAATAAAATTAACGATGCAAAAGCGTTAGGTGCTGATGAAATTATACTATCTACCGATGCGCAACAAATGGAAAATGCCATGGGGCGTTTTAATGTTATTATAGATACCGTTCCTTATGAGCACGATATAAATCCGTATATAACAACTTTAGCAACAGACGGCACATTGGTTGTAGTAGGCTATTTAGGCCCGTTAGATCCAATGTTGGTAACCGTACCATTAATTATGGGACGTAAAGCTGTAGCAGGATCGTTAATTGGAGGTATTGCCGAAACACAAGAGTTGCTAGATTTTTGTGGTAAGCACAATATCACGTCGGATATAGAAATAATTAACATGCAAGATATAAATCATGCCTATGAACGCATGCTAAAAAGTGATGTTAAGTACCGATTTGTTATAGATATGAAGTCTTTAAAAGATTAATTACGTTAAGGTATTCTTCTTCTTTTAGAGATAATAAATAGAAGTTACAAATTTTTTAATCTATTTAGATTTAATGAATTGATTAGGTGTAACACCTTCAATTTGTTTAAAAACTCTATAAAAGGTTGCTTTTGATTTGAATCCTGCCATAAAAGCAATACTCACAAGATCATATTTAGTGTTTTTATGATCCTGTATCAAACGCTTAAATTCATTGACTCTTAGCGTATTTATGAACTCTGAAAAATTAACATAGTTGTTGTGAGCCAAATAAATGCTTAACTCTTTTTTAGAAATATTAAGTTCAATGAGAGAGCGTTCAAGAGTTAAATCTGTATTTGTAAAAATCTTCTCTTTATAAAATTTTTCTGATATCCGTTCTGAAATTGGTCCTATTGCTTTATACGAAATAGGTTCTTTGAGAATATTTTTAGCAGTAAACAACTTTTTAAAATAAGGTGTTTCGCTGAGTGAATAAACAATTAAGAAAATACTGATAAGAATCAAATAAGGCGTTTGTAAGTACCAATGAAAATTATAGATTATAGTTCCATTTAAATACATCCAAAATTCAGAATCCGGGTAAATTTTAACTGCTATTTGCGATAAAAATGAACATGTTATAGCAATTAGGTGATAAGCGAAAAAGAAATAAAAAAAGAAACGAACTCTTTTATAAGCTTTTGTAACTAAAGCCGGTTGTAATCTGTTCCGCAACTCATAGCTACCAAGCACAATATAAAACCAGTAAGACAACATTAAATATACAAGTAAGGTCCATGAGGCAATAAGCTTCGTACTTTCATAAAATTCTGGAAAAAATATTCGTGAAATGATATATCTCAAATATAAAACTATAGGTAAGGCCAGATGTATCAAGATGGTTCTCGTTCTTATTTTTTTCCATTTCATTCTTAAATGAAAAAACAACAATGGTCCTAAAAACACTTCCTTATAACCACCTATTAAAATAATGAGCATGGGATTTTCATGCCAAATATCCCAGAAAAACCTTCTAAAAAACCACATTGACATAATCATGCAAATAAATGCCAATGCATATTGCTTCTTGTCACTATAAAAAAACTGCAATCCGGCTAAAAGCAGTAATTGTATAGCTAACAATAAATAAGTGCCATTAACAATAGGATGAAAATCAGGATTCATTAAAAAGCTTTACTTAATTCGATATAAATATAGAAATATAAAAAAGTCTCAAAAAAATGATACGAGACTATCGGCCAATAAATATCACATTTTTTTTAGAAATCTCAATTTATGTTTGCCTGGGAGATAAAATTCTTCAAAACTTTTAAAAATGAAAAGAAGACTAAAACTATTAGAACAAGTACAGGTATATCACTGGATTTTTACGCTGTCGCTTTGCATAGTGGTGTTCTTTTTACTGATAAAGGTTTTTAATGTACAAGTTAACTGTTCTAAAAACACAATGATGCAAAACCAAAAAGAAACAGTACAACTAAACAAAATCAAAAAACATGGAAAAAAGGATTAATTCACTTGAACGCACTGTGAAGATTCAGACAACTGTACTGGTAATTATGGCAATAGCCTTAACAATTAGCTTTTTCAAGCAAATAAAAACAAATAAAAATGAAATCATATATGCCAAGGGAATTGTAATACAAGATGACAATGGCAATGAAAGAATTTTAATAGGAGCACCTGTACCCAATGCAAAAAATCGAATAAGAACTGATTCTCTCAAAGTTTGGGAAAATTGGGGAAAAAATTATGAGCCTGAGTTCATGGAATGGTATAAGGAGTACAGCAATGACAATTATGGCATTTTAATTTTAGATAGTTTAGGATTTGATAGAATTGCTTTAGGTAATCCCGTGCCAGATTTAAGCTTTGGTCAGAGAATAGGTCCTTTAACAGGGCTAATCATTAATGATGAAAATGGAACAGAAAGAACGGGTTACGGTGTTATAAATATTAATGGTAAAAACCGGGTAAATCTAGGTCTTGATGATAAGCATGGTATCGACAGAGTAAGCCTTTCAGTAGATGAATCTGGTGTGTATGGACTTAAGGTTTTTGATAAGAATAGTAGGATATTTCTTGGCAAGACAGATTCAATAAACCCTTTCTTGAAAGATGTTCCAAATTTCAACGGGCTA
>JBPEWY010000052.1:0-6288 GCA_052032225.1 Flavobacteriaceae bacterium | reverse complement strand
GTTGGTATGCACTACTGTGGAGACACTTTAGTAGATATAGCTGTTTATAATCATGCTGAGGGTTGTGGTATGGAGCAAGAGTCTAAAGCCGCTTCTAACGATTGCAGCATCACAAAAACAGATTGTTGTGATAGTACACAAATACTTTTAGAAGGGCAAAATCAGCTTAAAAACAGCAACAACACTTCATTTACTGTAAAGCAACAGTTTTTTGTAGTTGCATTCATTACTTCGTATGTAGCTACACTTCAGGATTTATCAGAATTTATTATTCCGTTTAAAGAATATTCTGCTCCCTTTCTGGTCACAGACGTCCAGATTCTTTTCGATACTTTTCTAATTTGATTGTAACGTTTTTAGACACCTTAAGCCAGGTACTCTAGAGAAAGCTCTATTGTGCTTTGTTTGTTTACTTATTGTCTAATGTTACTATCAAAAAATCATCATGATAAATAAAAGTATTAAGTATTTAATTCAAAATAAATTAGTAGCCATTTTGCTGCTGGTAATTTTTATAGGTTGGGGTTTAATACACGCTCCATTTAATTGGGATTTAAAAATTTTACCCTCTAACCCGGTTGCAGTTGATGCTATTCCTGATATTGGCGAAAATCAACAAATAGTATTTACCAAATGGGACGGAAGATCTCCGCAAGATATTGAAGATCAAATTACATATCCGTTAACCACAACTTTATTAGGTATTCCGGGGGTTAAAACCATTAGGAGTTCTTCTATGTTTGGCTTTTCAAGCATTTATATAATTTTTAATGAAGATGTTGATTTTTATTGGAGCAGAAGCAGAATTTTAGAGAAGTTAAACGCGCTACCTTCTGGGTTGCTTCCGGAAGGTGTAAGCCCATCTTTAGGACCTGATGCTACTGCACTCGGACAAATATTTTGGTATACTCTTGAAGGAAGAGACCCCAAAGGAAACGTTACAGGTGGATGGGATTTGCACGAACTAAGAAGCATTCAAGATTACTATGTTAAGTACGCTTTATCTTCTGCAGAGGGTGTAGCAGAGGTAGCTTCTATTGGCGGGTATGTAAAAGAGTACCAAATAGATATAAATCCGGAGCTACTTAAACAATATAATATCACTTTGGCACAAGTTGTAAATGCTGTAAAACAAAGTAATAAAGATGTTGGTGCACAAACGCTGGAAATTAATAAGGTAGAATACTTAATTAGAGGGTTAGGATATTTAAAATCTATTACTGATTTAGAAAATACTGTTGTAACTGCAGAAAACTACACGCCAATTACCCTAAAAGACATTGCTGTAGTTACAACCGGGCCATCGCCAAGAAGAGGTATTTTAGATAAAGAAGGTGCCGAAGTGGTTGGGGGTGTTGTTGTAGCAAGATATGGAGCAAATCCGTTAGAAGTAATTAATAATGTTAAACAAAAAATAAACGAAATAAGTTCTGGGTTACCCACTAAAACTCTGTCTGATGGGCGTACATCTCAATTAACTATTGTTCCTTTTTATGACAGAACAGAACTAATTTACGAAACATTAAACACCTTAAACGAAGCCTTAACCTTAGAGATTTTAATTACCATTTTAGTTATAATTATTATGGTATACAACCTAAGGGCTTCTATACTTATTTCTGCCTTGCTTCCGGTTGCTGTATTGATGGTTTTTATAGCCATGAAATTCTTTAAGGTAGATGCGAATATAGTGGCGCTTTCCGGTATTGCTATTGCAATCGGTACTATGGTAGATGTTGGAGTAATCTTATCCGAAAACATTATAAGGCACTTAGAGCTTCATAAAAATAAACTTTCAATTAATACTATTGTTTATAATGCAACTAAAGAGGTATCTGGTGCAATTATTACTGCTGTACTTACTACTATAGTTAGTTTTATTCCTGTTTTTACTATGATTGGCGCCGAAGGCAAACTCTTTAGACCCTTAGCATTTACAAAAACATTTGCCTTAATTGCTTCAATTATAGTTGCTTTGTTTTTAATTCCTCCATTTGCAGCTTTACTCCTAAAAAAATCAACAATAAAAAAGAATATAAAGCTGATTGCAAACATTATTATTGCAGCTTTGGGGTTATATGTTATTATTTCAGGAAATTGGCTGGGCGTTGTACTAATAGCTATCGCTGCTGTTTATTTTTTAAGAGAAAAAAATCACATAACAAAAGAGCAAGAAAAGAAAATAAATATATACTTAGCAGCAATAACTATTGTTGGTTTACTTGCTGTTTACTGGAGACCCTTAGGGGTTACAAAGAGTATTGTGTTTAACTTTTTGTTTGTTGCTGTAATTTGCTTTGGGTTATTGGGGCTGTTTAAACTGTTTAGAAAATATTATAGTACCATTTTAACCTGGGCATTAAACAACAAACTAACTTTTTTAAGCCTCCCCATTGCGCTTTTAATTTCCGGAATTATAATTATGAAAAACACCGGAAAAGAGTTTATGCCGTCATTAAACGAAGGGTCTTTTTTACTTATGCCTACTTCTATGCCACATGCAGGTATAGAGGAAAATAAAAGAGTGCTGCAACAGTTAGATATGGCCGTTGCTGCAATACCCGAAATAGAAACTGTTGTTGGTAAAGCCGGAAGAGTTGAGTCGGCATTAGATCCTGCTCCACTCTCTATGTACGAAAATGTGATTTTTTACAAGCCTGAATTTATGCTAAATGAAAAGGGTGAACGGGTTCGATTTAAGGTAAATAAAGATGGTTTGTTTGTTTTAAAAAACGGGAAATTTACAGCTAATCCAAATCATGAAAACAATCATCAAGCAAGTAATAACATTGTTCCGTTTTATACAGTAAAGTTTAATGACTTAATAGTTGATGAAGATGGTGTTTTTTATAGAAACTGGAGACCGGAGATAACATCTCCTAATGATATATGGAATGAAATTGTTTCAGTAACAAAGCTTCCCGGAGTTACATCGGCGCCCAAGTTACAGCCAATAGAAACCCGTTTGGTTATGTTACAAACCGGTATGCGTGCTCCAATGGGGATTAAAATTAAAGGACAAAATTTAAAACAAATAGAAGACTTTGGACTGCAATTAGAAACCATTTTAAAAGAAGTAGAAGGCGTAAAAAAAGAAGCTGTTTTTGCCGATAGAATTGTTGGTAAACCTTATTTGTTAATTGATATAGACAGAGAAAAAATTTCACGTTATGGCTTAACCGTAAATGCAGTACAAGAAGTAATTAGTGTTGCAATTGGCGGAAAACAGCTTACTCAAACTGTAGAAGGTAGAGAACGCTATAATGTTCGTGTTCGCTACCCCAGAGAACTAAGAGATAGTGCAGAAGATTTAGAAAATATTTACGTAACTGCACCCAACAACACCCAAATTCCTTTAAAAGAAATTGCTACTATTAAATATGAGCAGGGACCTCAAAACATTAAAAGTGAAGATACTTTTTTGGTTGGTTATGTATTATTTGATAAAAAAGAAGGGTTTGCAGAAGTAACTGTAGTAGAAAATGCGCAAAAGCATATTGCCAATAAAATACAAACAGGAACGCTCAAAGTACCCAAGGGAATTAGTTTTAATTTTACGGGTACTTACGAGAACCAAGTTAGGGCAGAGAAAACCTTATCATTTGTAGTGCCTTTATCGTTGCTTATTATCTTCTTAATCTTGTATTTTCAATTTAGGTCTGTAACCACATCATTAATGGTATTTAGTGGTGTAGCTGTAGCTTTTGCCGGAGGATTTATTATGATTTGGTTATACAGCCAAGAATGGTTTTTAAATGTATCTATTTTCGGAGTTAATTTTAGAGAACTCTTTCAGATGCAAACCATTAATTTAAGTGTAGCTGTATGGGTTGGTTTTATTGCATTGTTTGGCATAGCAACAGACGATGGGGTTGTAATGGCCACATATCTTACTCAAACATTTAATAAAAGAAAACCTGATACGGTAAAAAGTGTTAGAGCTGCTGTTTTAGAAGCCGGAGAGAAAAGAATCCGACCGTGTTTAATGACAACCGCTACTACTCTATTAGCGCTCCTTCCTATTTTAACATCTACAGGAAGAGGAAGTGATATTATGATCCCAATGGCTATACCAAGCTTTGGAGGAATGTTAATTGCTCTAATTACTCTTTTTGTTGTCCCTGTTTTATACAGTTGGATTGCAGAACGCAACTTAAAAAAGACATCATCATGAAAAAAACAATTATTTACATACTTATACTATTAGCTACTAACCAGTTTGTTTTTTGTCAGCAGCTTTCTGTGCTAATTGAAGAGGCCATAGAAAACAATTCATTGCTTAAAGAGGCTTATAAGCAAACAGAAATAGCTTCTGAAAAAGTAGACGAAATAAGTAGCTTACCAAATACTCAATTTGGCGTGGGTTATTTTGTTAGCGAACCTGAAACCCGAACCGGACCACAAAGAGCAAAACTGTCTGTAATGCAAATGCTCCCATGGTTTGGAACTTTAAAAGCCAAGCATAATTATGCTAATGCGTTGGTTAACGCTGAAAAAATATCATACCAAATAGAGAAACGTAAATTGGTGTTAGATGTATCTAAAACCTATTACCTGCTTTACAGCTTATCATCTAAACAAGATATTGTAAATGAGCACATTAAACTAGTAGACAGTTATTTGCAGCTAGCACTAAAAGCAGTAGAAGTTAACAAAGCTACTGCCGTAGATGTGTTACGCTTACAAATGCAAAAGAATGAGCTAGAAAAAAAGTTTAAAATTTTAGAACAAGATTATATTGCTACTCAAACAAAGCTTAACAAATTATTAAACAGAGAAAAAACAATTCCTATTGTTATAACAGACTCTTTAATAATACCAGATAAAAGCGCTCTTAAAGATGAAGATGTTTTATTGCTTCATCCGGAAATAGAAAAGTTAAATGTTATGAACGAAGCATTACAACATTTACAAAAATCTAACGAAAAAGAGCGTTACCCGCAATTGGGATTTGGCTTAGATTATGTTGCAGTTGCTAAGAGAGAGGGTATGAATTTTTCTGATAACGGAAAAGATATTTTTATGCCTATGGTAACACTCTCTTTGCCTCTTTTTAATAAAAAATATACTTCAAAAAATAAACAAATAGCTTTAGAACAAGAGCAAGTAACTTTTTCTAAACAAAGTGTTTTAAACAAACTTACTGTTTTACTTGAAGAAGCTGTGCAAAACAGGGAATCTGCTAAACTAGAATATGCCACGCAACAAAAAAACTTAGCGCAAGCCAACAGTGCAGAGTCTATTTTGCTTAAAAGTTATGAAACCGGAATGTTTGATTTTAATGATGTTCTAAAAATACAAGAGCTAAAATTAGACATTCAACTTAAACAGATAGATGCTATAAATATGTATTACAATCAAGAAGCTTTAATTGATTATTTAACAAAATAAATTAATCATGGGCCATCATCATAACAAACATACTAAGTCTAATAATAAACATGATCATCACCATGATCATCATGATCATCAAGATCATCATAAGCTCATGATTCAAGACTATAAAAAAAGGTTTTGGGTGTCACTCATAATTACTATTCCAATACTTATTATAGCACCAATGATTCAAAGCTTTTTTGGGTATCACCTAAATTTAATTGGTAGTAGTTATATTCTCTTTGCTTTATCAACTGCTGTATACTTTTACGGAGGGTTTCCTTTTTTAAAGGGAATGATTAATGAACTTAAAAAAAGAAAACCCGGCATGATGACGCTAATTGCTGTTGCTATAAGTATTGCTTTTATATACAGCACAGCTGTTGTGTTTGGTTTTCATGGCAAAACATTCTTTTGGGAGCTTGCCACGCTAATAGTTATAATGCTTTTAGGCCATTGGTTAGAAATGAAATCTGTTTTAGGAGCCAGTAAAGCTCTCGAAGAACTTTCAAAGCTACTACCAGATGAGGCTAATTTAATTACAGATAAGGGAGAAAAAAAGATTCCAATTAAAGAGCTTAAAACAGGTGATCTGATTCTAATAAAACCCGGCGAAAAAATACCAACAGACGGTGTAATAACAGAAGGGAAAACTACTGTTAATGAAAGTATGCTCACAGGAGAAAGCAAGCCGGTACAGAAATCTAAAAACAGTTCTGTTTATGGAGGCGCCATTAACCAAACTGGCGCAATAAAAGTAAGAGTTAAAAACACAGGAAATAACACATATCTCTCTAAAGTAATTAAACTAGTAAAAGAAGCACAGTCTAAAAAATCTAAAACACAGAAACTTGCAGACAAAGCCGCATACTGGTTAACAATAATTTCTTTGGTAGTAGGCACAATAACATT
>JBPEWY010000051.1:0-7756 GCA_052032225.1 Flavobacteriaceae bacterium | reverse complement strand
AGGTGCTCATATTCACAGATTAATGTACAGATGGGGTTTAAGTAATGGTAAAAATGTAACTCAAACCGAAAAAGACGCCAAAAGGCTGTTTCCTAAAGAAAAATGGAACAAATTACATTTACAAATAATTTATTACGGTAGAGAATATTCTCCTGCAAGAGGATGGGATTTAGAAAAAGACATTATAACCAAAACGATCGGGAGAAAAAGTGTGATTAACGAATATTATAAACAAAAAAAAGCCCGTTAAAAACGGGCCTTTATTTTAGTTCAAAATAGTTTCAAACTGTAGTTTATTATACTTAATAACACTTAGAGCTTTTGAATAATCCAGTAGAAAACGTATTGTTTCTTTTTTAGGGAAAGCAACAAAAGTCTTCGACGAATCGTAAGAGTAAAATTTAGCCATAATCTTGCCTTTTTAAATTTAGTTATTGCTATAACGGCAAGGTTATGGCTTTTATTGTACAGAATATTAATTTGTTAGCACAATATTGTGCTTTTCTATAATTTTACGTAAGTTAATTAATGCGTAACGCATTCTTCCTAAAGCAGTATTTATGCTTACTCCGGTAGCTTCAGAGATTTCTTTAAAACTCATTTCTCTGTACATACGCATAATTAAAACTTCACGTTGATCGCTCGGTAATTCATCGATTAATTTTCTAACATCGTTTTCTACCTGATTTTTAATGATTTGTTTTTCGGCGTTTAAACCAGAATCACTAATAACAGAGAATATATTAAAGTCGTCATTCCCTTCAAATTTAGGCATACGAGAATTTTTTCTAAAATGGTCTATAACCAAGTTGTGAGCAATACGCATAACCCACGGAAGAAATTTACCTTCTTCGCTATACGAGCCTTTTTTAAGGGTTTTAATAACTTTAATAAATGTGTCTTGAAAAATGTCGTCAGCAATATCTCTATCTAATACTTTAGAAAAGATAAAACTGAAAATGCGCTGATTGTGTCTGTTGATTAAAACTTCAAGGGCAGATTCATCTCCCTGGATGTAGTTTTTAACAAGAACTGAGTCGTCTAAAAATTGATTCATACCACTACTTTTTTTAGGTTAATATGGGTACGTTTCCAATTAAGGAAATCGTACAGATTTGGGCTTAATTAAAAAAGTAGTTGTATGCTATAGGCGTAGATTTTTTGCTTAATAGTCTTCAAATATAATAAATCTCATTTCAAAAATCCAAAAAAAATTTACACTTTTTTAACATTATCAATTAGTTAGCCCTTGTTTTTAATTCGTTTTTAATAATAGTATCTTTGCAATTTTACTGCCTAAGGTATGACAGATATAGCTCAATTAAATCCAAAAGAAAATATAATAATAAAAGGCGCTAAGCTTCATAATTTAAAGAATATTGATGTTGCAATACCCAGAAATAAATTGGTTGTAATAACCGGTTTATCGGGTTCAGGAAAGTCTAGTTTAGCCTTCGATACGCTCTACGCAGAAGGACAAAGACGTTATGTAGAAAGTTTGTCGTCGTATGCCAGACAGTTTTTAGGAAGGTTAAACAAACCTAAAGTAGATTATATTAAGGGGATTGCGCCGGCAATAGCTATAGAGCAAAAAGTAAATGCAACCAACCCACGTTCTACCGTAGGCACTACAACAGAAATTTACGATTATTTAAAGCTTTTATTTGCAAGAGTTGGTGACACCTTCTCTCCTATTTCAGGCAACTTGGTAAAAAAACATACGGTTACAGATGTTGTAAATCATATCACGTCTTATCCTGAGGGCACCAAACTATTGCTACTTTCTTCTGTTCATATTCCTGAAGATAGAAGTGTGTTGCAGGCTCTTAAAATTTTATCGCAACAAGGTTACGCAAGAATAAAATACAAAGGAGAAATTATTAGAATATCTGATATAGATAGTGAGATTGAGCATGATTTTTATTTAGTTGTAGATAGAATAGTTGTTCAACACAACGAAGATTTTAATAATAGACTGGCAGATGCTGTAGATACCGCTTTTTTTGAAGGTAAGGGAGAATGCTTGGTAGAAGAATTATCTACAAACACCATACATACATTTAGCAATAAATTTGAGTTAGATGGAATACAGTTTTTAGAACCAAACACACATTTATTTAGCTTTAACAATCCGTATGGGGCTTGCCCTAAATGTGAAGGTTACGGAGACGTAATTGGTATAGATGAAGATTTAGTTATACCTAATACCGGGCTTTCTGTTTTTGAAAACGCTGTTTTTCCGTGGCGTGGCGAAAGTATGAGTTGGTATAGAGATCAACTTGTAAATAATGCTTATAAATTTAATTTCCCAATTCATAAACCTTGGTATGAACTTACCGAAGAGCAAAAACAATTAGTTTGGGATGGGAACGAATATTTTATAGGGTTAAATCAATTTTTTAAAGAGTTAGAAGAGAAAAGTTATAAAATTCAAAACCGAGTAATGCTATCTCGTTATAGAGGTAAAACTAAATGCCCGGAATGTAAAGGAACTCGGTTACGTAAAGAAGCTAATTATGTAAAAATTAATGGCAAAACCATCACAGAATTAGCTAACATGCCTTTAAAAGAGCTTAGTTTATTTTTTAAAAATTTAGAACTTTCAGAATACAAACAAAAAGTAGCTAAGCGCTTACTAAAAGAAATTAATAACCGACTTGAGTTTTTAGCCAATGTAGGATTAGATTACTTAACACTTAACAGAAAATCTAACACGCTATCTGGCGGAGAATCTCAACGTATTAATCTGGCTACTTCTCTCGGAAGCAGTTTAGTGGGTTCTATGTATATTTTAGATGAACCCAGTATTGGTTTGCATCCTAAAGACACCGAAAAACTTATTAGGGTTTTAAAACAATTACGCGATTTAGGTAATACCGTTATAGTTGTAGAGCACGATGAAGAAATAATGAAAGCAGCCGATGTAATTATAGATATTGGCCCGGAGGCCGGAACTTATGGTGGGCGTGTAGTTGCCTCCGGAGATTACGCTACTATTATAAACGCTAACACGTTAACAGCAAATTATTTAAGTGGTAAGGAGCAAATCACTGTACCGGAAAAAAGACGAGACGGTAAAAACCATATAACTATTGTAGGTGCCAGAGAAAATAATTTAAAAAATATTACTGTTACATTCCCGCTAAACAGGCTTACTGTAGTTACCGGTGTTTCCGGTAGTGGCAAAAGCACGCTCGTAAAAAAACTGTTATACCCAATTATACTAAAAGAAACCGGAGGTTATGGTGAAAAAGCCGGAGAATACACTAAAGTAGAAGGCAAATACAGTACTGTAAAATCTGTAGAATTTATAGACCAAAATCCAATTGGGCGCTCATCTCGGTCTAACCCGGTAACATATATTAAAGCATATGATGACATTAGAAACTTATTTGCTTCGCAAAAATTAGCAAAGCTAAGAGGCTATAAACCCAAACATTTTTCGTTTAATGTAGATGCCGGACGTTGTGAAACTTGTAAAGGTGAAGGCGAAGTTACCATAGAGATGCAATTTATGGCCGATGTACATTTAGAGTGCGAAACCTGTAATGGGAAGCGCTTTAAAAAAGAAATATTAGAAGTTACTTTTGAAGACAAAAACATAGACGATATATTAAATCTTACTATAGACGATGCTATTGCATTTTTTAGAACCCACAAACAAGATAAAATAGTTGGTAAATTGCAACCTTTACAAGATGTCGGGTTAGGGTATGTAACATTAGGGCAATCTTCTTCTACTCTTTCCGGTGGTGAAGCCCAGCGTATTAAGCTGGCTTCTTTCTTAATAAAAGGAAACACTAAAGACAAAGCACTTTTTATTTTTGATGAGCCAACAACAGGTCTTCATTTTCACGACATTAAAAAACTTCTAAAATCTTTTAATGCCTTACTTGAAAAAGGGCACTCTATAGTAGTTATAGAGCACAATTTAGATTTAATTAAATGCGCAGATTATATAATAGATTTAGGTCCGGAAGGTGGTAAAGAAGGTGGTTATTTAGTTGCCGAAGGTACTCCGGAAGAAATAGCTCAAAACCCAAACTCATACACAGGCAGTTATTTAAAAGAAAAACTACCTATGCTGCAATTAAAATAATCATCTGATTATTAGGTAATTACATATAACTGAAATTTTTTGGCACGTTGTTTGGTTTTAATTACGTGTAGCGTAAACCACTTAAATGTGGCAACGTAAGTAGTAACCCAAAATTTTTCAGTTATGAAAAAAATTGCATTATTAATTACAGCTTTGCTCCTGGTAGGAACAACTGTAACAGCACATCAAAAAGAAAACAAAAAAGGTATTGTTAAAGATGGGTTCACATTACGCTATCGTTATGCACAACCGGTGCATTTTGTTGAGCGCGGTGTTGAATTTTTTATCTACCCAAATGGAGAGATAGCTTTCAATACTCAAGCATTTGTTAGAAACCGTTATCCTAACAGAAGAAATCCGTTTTACGATAAATCAACAAGAAGATGGTACAATAAATCTAGAAATATTCCGGTTTTTTACAACCGTTTCGGAGAAGTTGTTAGAGTTGGTAATGTAGCTATTGCTTACAATAAATTCGGACAAGTAAGACGTGTGGGTAATGTGTGGGTATCTTATGATAGACGTGGCCTTGTTCACAAAGTTGGTGGTTTATTTGTAAGGTACTCTCATAAAGGCAAGTTAATTAAAAGGCATGGCTATGTAAACAGAAATAGTATTTGGTATAATAAACATGTATATAGAAAAAGACATAAAATGGCATATATAAACACTAAAAAGTTAAAGAAGAATAGACATATGATAAATAGACACTTTGATGATGATTACTTTGATGATTAATCTACATTAGTTTTGGTTGGTTGGTAAAAGCCTCAAGTATTTGTAAAACAAAGCTTGGGGCTTTGTTTTTTAATAAATAATAATGTTTGGCACGCTGCTTGATTATTAATTATTACCCAACCAATTATTGTTAAACTTAAAATACAACACTATGAAAAAAACAATCTATTTAATCGCTTTACTTGTTGTTGGTGGGTTGGGAATACCTTCTGTAAAAGCAGCAAACAATAGTTTAAAAGTTAATTCATTTATAAACGGCAATTCGTTTGTGTTTGTAGAAGGTGGTATTACGTTTTCTGTATACCCAGATGGTGAGTTTGATTTTTTTATAAATGATAGAGTAAATAATTTACACTTAAATGCAAACGTAGGCAATGTTAATATAACTTTTAACTCTGGTTATAACTACGATCCTTACGTTCAGTATGATGACTATGGTGCTGTAATTCAAGTAGAAAATGTACCTATTTATTATGATTATTACGGAAGAGTTTCTCAAATAGGAAGTGTAAACATTTTTTATAATAACCGTCGTGTAGTTAGAATCGGAGGTATGTTTATTCATTATAATCCTTATGGAGCCTTTAGTCACTACACCGGTTATATAAATGTGTATAACAGGTATTATGTTTACAGACCGTGGTATAGGTTTTTTGTACGCCCTGCTTTTGATTTTTGTTTAGTTAGTTATAGGCCTTATAGAAGATATTATACACCTGTTAGGTATACTTACTACAGACCCTACAGGCAAAACTTTAGAAGAGCTTATGTTAAAGTAGGCAGACCTTATAGAAACCACAATAAAGTTCATAGAAGAGAAGCTATTTACAGAAATGATAAGCGTGTAACCAGAAGAGATTACAGAGCTAACAACAGAATAAACAGCCGAACGAATGCCAGAAGTGTTAACAAAACAAGGCTAAGACATGAAAAGGCTAATTCTAATGCTGTTAGAAGCCAATCTAGAGCATACAGAAATAGCTCTAGAGCACCAAAAAAAGACGTTACTAGAAACAGTAGACAAAAACAAAGAGAGTATACTGTAAATAGAGCTAGAACACAAGTTAATAATAACAGAGGTTATTCGGTAAATAGAACAAGAACGCAAGCTAAAAATAACAAAGGTATTATTAAAAGCAGACAAAAAACTAGTAAAGCAGTTAGACCAAACAATAAGGTTAGACAGCGTGATTATGCACACAATAAATCTAGCAGAAGTGTACCAAAGGTTAAGCATAGAAAACAAGTTTCAAGAAAAGCTGTTAGTAGTAAACCTTATAGAAGCTCGTCTAAAAAAAGTACAAGAATTAGTCAGTCACGAACAAAAAAATCTGTATCATCTAATAGAAGCAGATCACGTTCAAGAAATAGAAATTAAAAACTCACTATAAGTTAAACGTTTTTTGGTTGGTTAGTAAAGCCCGCAAAGTTGTTTTTACAATGAGCGGGTTTTGCGCTTTAATACACTAGAAATCATTTTAGTTACATCTTCAGAAATATTAAAATAATACGTAACTGCTAAGTAAAAAATGCTAATTAAAGTAGATTTTAAAATAATGTTTACAATAGGGTGAAAATTAAAATCCCAGAAATAAAAAACAACAACACTTGCTGTTATTGCAGCAATTGCTTTAAGTGTATTAAACGTAAACGGGAGCATTTTAAATGTAAATTTTACAAATAATAATTTAATAGTATTATAAATACTAATAGCCAAAAAGGTTGCAATAGCAGCACCGTTAATACCATATTTCGGGATTAAAACTATATTTAAAACTACAACTAAAAAAACTAAAATGACCCCAAATAAAAGTACCATTCTGTAGTAGTCTGATGAGAACAAAATAGCATTATTATTTCCCATGGCATTATCAAACAATTTGGCTGCCGAAATAAAGAAAACCACATTTACAGCAGTACTATATGCAGAATCTATAAGTGTATATAACTGATGAATATTGCAAACAATTAAAACAAAAATAATTCCGCCAATAACTAACAATGTTAGTGAACTTTTTTTGTATAGTTCTTTAAGTTTGTCGGTGTTTTTTTGATTTATAAATTGCGCTGTTAGTGGGTGTGTAATTTGATGCATCGCTCTAGAAGGTACTATTATAACAGTGCTTATATAAACGGCAACCCCATAAAATGCCACGTGCTCTATTGGTAAATACCTACCAATCATAAATTTATCTACATCTAAAATTACTACAGCTATAGAGCCGGCAATTATTATTAAACCTGCATATTTAATTACAGCTATGGCATTTTTGGGCAGTACAAAATCTAATTTAGGGAGTTTAATACTAAATGCTGTTATTTTCATTAAAAACATGCGTACATAATAAACTCCGGTTAAGCAATAAATAAACGTTTGTACACTAATAACAGATTGCCAAACACAAATAAGTAAAATACTGATACAAATTCTGTGAAATACTTCTTTTAAGAAGTTACCGTACATGCTTTTCATTTGTACTTTGGCCCAAGCATAAAAAATCTCAAAATAGGCCATAGCAATTGCAGTAACATAAATTAGCCAAGCATAGTTTTTTACAATCGCATTTTCTTTGCTTAACCAAGTGGCAAAAGTTTCATAAAAGGTTGTGCCAATAAATCCTATAAAAACAATAAAAACTAAGGGCAAAAAAAGCATGAAAGTTAAAAATCTGTTCTGCTCTTTTTCTTGTTTGTATGATGAGTAAAACTTAACCAAGGCATTGTGCACTCCAAACGCCATTAAAGGCATCATTAAATTGGCTGTAGATAAAATAAATGTTACTAACCCATAATATTCTTTAGACAGAAAATGTGTATACAAAAACAAGGTGTTTATTGCACCAATCCCAAAGCCTAAATAAGTGCTTATGGTATTGGCAATAGCTTGTTTTTTTACAATTCCCATATTACAATTGTTTT
>JBPEWY010000050.1:0-6077 GCA_052032225.1 Flavobacteriaceae bacterium | reverse complement strand
CGTTTTCAGATATATCAACAAAATCTAACTGGTTAACCCAAGCAGCATACTCATCAACTTTACCTTCTTCTACATAAATAAGCTTGGCCGTAGAAACTGCTTGTATAGCTTCTTCTGAATTAGGAAAACGATTTACCAAATCTTTAAATTTTGCAATAGCATCATTATTTTGACCGGAGTTGTAATAAATTAAACCTTGTTTTAATAGCGCTTTAGGCACATACGAACTCATTCTGTAATTTTGAATAAGCATATTATATGCTTCCTGTCCTTTTTGGGTTTTGTTGTCGTTTATGTATGTGTTTCCTAACTCGTATAAAGCATCATCACGCAGTTTAGAATTAGGATAGCTTGCAATAAATTTTTCTAAGGTTTCTATTTTTTGATTTCTTCGGTTTACAAAACCATAGCTAATAGCTTTTTGATAATGTGCGTAATCAGTATCCGGTCCATTCATTGCAATTGCTTTGTTGTAAGCTTCCATTGCCGGCCAATATTTACTGGTTACAAAATAGCTGTCTCCTAAACGTAAATAAGCATCATTAAGCCTTTCTGTATCTGTATTTGGCTGCTTAACGTAAGCATCAAAATAATTAGCAGCTTGACCATACTCTTTTGTTTTAAAATAAGTATATGCCAAATGATAGTTAATGTTTTTGTACTCTGGGGTGCTAGATGCCATAGCACTATTAGCAAACAACTTAAACCCCACTAAAGCATCGTTAAAATTGTTAAGTAAGTATTGCGTTTCTGCATGCCAAAAAGTTGCTCTTGCTGTGTAAACTGCATCTTGTTGTGCGTTCATAGCGCGTTCAAAAAAAGAGGCTGACTCTTGATATTTTCCTTCATTAAATAATTCTACTCCTCTATAAAAAGCTACTTTTTGGTAAGTAGTCTTGTTACTGTAACTTCTGTTGTTTTCTAAAAGATTTAAAGCAGCTTCGTAGTTTTTAGAAGTAATGTAAGAATCAACTAAAAGCTCTTGAACTTCTTGATTATATTGAGAATCGGGATATTGCTCTAAGTAAGATAATAAAACCCCCGATGCACTTTCGTATGGATTACCAATATCATAACTTAATCTGCCATAATTTAATAACGCATCTTGTTTAATTTGAGCATTATAATCCATTTGCGATGCATTCTTAAATGCATTTAACGCCTCTTGCTTTTTATTTAATTTTAAATAACATTCTGCTAAATGATAATATGCATTTTGCGCCACAGCATTATTAGCATCTATTATTTTGTTGAATTGATTTATAGCATTTTCAAAATCTCCTTGCTTATAATAAGCATATCCTAATTGGTAATAATCTGTATTGCTCCACTTACCACGTTTACCTTTGTATTGTGTTAAATGCGGAATAGCTTGCTCGTATTCTTGTAAATTAAAATGGCTCTCTCCTATTATTTTATGAAGCTCTGAGATTTCTTTTCTATCTGCTTTGGGCAACTGCTCTTTAGCTAAAGAAATTGCTTTTTTAAAATTACCCAGCTTAAAATTCATGTCTGCTTGATAGTACGAAAGCTTCTCGTTTAATTCCTCTTGGTCTGAAATCTGGTCAAAATACTCCGAAGCTTCTTCAAAATCATCACTCTGATACGCAATATACCCTATATAATATTTTGCTTGCGAACCATACTTCTGTGAATTTACCACTTTATTAAAGTAGCGCTCTGCATCCTTATGTTTTTTGCTGCTAAACAAAGCATACCCCATATTAAAATTAAAACGATCTTGCTCTGCGCTGCTCAAGTTTGTTTCATCTACCTTTTTATACCATTTTAAAGCATGTGCATACTTTCCGCTTTCAAAATAATAATCGGCTACATCTATAAATGCAGAGTTTCTTTTGGTGCTGGTAGGATACCTTTCTACAAACGATTCCATTAACTTATCTGCACCAATTTGGTTTAGTCTCACAGCGCAATTAGCAATGTAATATGCACAATTAGCCTCTGTTTCTAAATCATTGGTTTGTTGTTTTACTTTACTAAATATAGCTTGCGCTGCCTGATACTGTTTATTGTTATAAAGTGCTAAAGCCTCTTGATAATTTTTAAGTTTATGGGTGTAAATTTCTGACTCTTGTGCAGCTAAACTGCAATACATGAAGAATATGGCAATTGTTGCCATTAATGATTTTATGAACATAACCCCTTAATTTTCAAAATAGTGTTGTGTAATCAAAGATATAACGAAGCTTTTTACAGTTAATTATATTGTGAAAAAAGGATTAACAACTTATTAACGTTTTACATTTTTAAAAAGCATTTAACTTCTTACTTTTATGTTCTATTTTTAAACCTATGGAAGAAACCATTCTTGAACTTAACGATGTTGCTATTTTTCAGCAAGAAAACTTGGTTTTAAGCGAAATAAACCTAACCATAAAAAAAGGAGAATTTGTTTATTTAATTGGTAAAACCGGAAGCGGAAAAAGTAGTTTTATGAAAACGCTTTATGGCGATTTGCCTTTAAAACAAGGTTCCGGCAATATTGTTGGTTTTAACTTAAAAACCTTAAAAGAAAAAGATATTCCTTTTTTGCGCAGAAAACTGGGTATTGTTTTTCAAGACTTTAAACTGCTTCCGGACAGAACGGTAAAAGACAATTTATTATTTGTTTTAAAAGCTACCGGGTGGAAAGACAAAACAAAAATAAATCAGAAAATAGATGAGGTTTTAGATAAAGTTGGTATGAAAACCAAAGGGTTTAAATATCCTCACGAATTATCCGGTGGAGAACAACAACGTGTAGCCATTGCAAGAGCTTTATTAAATGACCCTGAGTTAATTTTAGCCGACGAGCCAACAGGAAATTTAGACCCTCAAACCAGTGTAGAAGTTATGCACGTTTTACAAGAAATAAACAAAAGCGGGCGAACCATTTTGATGGCCACCCACGATTATGCGCTTATCTTAAAATTTCCTTCTAAAACTCTTAAATGTGATGGTAGTAAAGTTTTTGAAGTGGTTCAGAAGAACGTTTAAAAACTAAGCCTTATTACTTGTTAACAAGTAGTAGCCGTTTACTACTAATATTGCGAAGTTTGTAATCACTACCGGCCACGAAATATCTAACAAAAAACCATACGCTACAAACAAAGCACAACCAATCATGTTAACGGTTCTTAGCTTTACTATATCTTTCATTAAAAAAGAAAGCAATACTCCTACAGAAGCTGCATAGCCAATCCATTCTGTTACAGATACTCCTAAAAATTCCATATGTTTTTTTTTGCAATTATACTGTATTTTTTAATTCAAATTCAAAAAAAGTGTGCTTTAGGCATCTATAACAAATAGCTATCTTTATTAAAATTCATGTTATGATTATAGAGAAACCTAAAGACAAAAAAGCGAGTCCGTTTATTGGAGTTCTACTCTTCTTAATTTCTATATTTTTATTTATAGTAACTGTTCCTTTAGGATTTGTTTACGGAATATTGCACAGCATTTTTACCAGATTTGTAGTAGGTGTTGGTGATTATTGTTTACAAATTGCAATTTCTATAGACCAGCTTGGGAATGTAATTATGCAACACTTATTAAACGCCATTTGGATAAAAAGTAATGGTTATAAATTTGGCAATAGAGACGAAACTATTTCTAGCGTTTTAGGAAAAAATCAGCAAAAAAATACGCTTACTGCTTTTGGTAAGTTCATTACCTTAATTTTAGACTTTATTGAGCCCGGACACTCACTAAATTCTATAGATTATTATGTTGAACCTTCAAAAAAATAAAGGGCTAGCATTACGCTAACCCCTTTTATATTCTAAATAGTTACCCTATTGATTTTTCCATTCGTTTACGTTCGTTTTCATCTAAATAAATTTTACGTAACCGAATTGCTTTTGGGGTAACTTCAACATATTCATCTTTTTGAATATACTCTAAGGCTTCTTCTAAGGTAAACTTTATTGGCGGTGCCAGTTTAACTTTATCATCTGCACCGGCAGAACGAATATTGGTTAATTTTTTGGTTTTAGTAACATTAACAACCATATCATCACTTCGTGAGTTTTCACCAATAACTTGTCCTGTATAAATTTCTTCTCCGGGTTCTATAAAAAACTTACCTCGTTCCTGAAGCTTATCTAAAGAATACGGTATTGCTACTCCTTTTTCCATGGCAATCAATGAGCCATTTGTTCTTCCGGGGATATCTCCTTTGTAAGGTTGGTATTCTAAAAATCTATGATTCATTATTGCCTCTCCGGCAGTAGCGGTTAGCAATTGATTTCTTAAGCCAATAATTCCTCTTGAGGGAATATGGAAAGTAATTAGCATACGTTCTCCTTTTGGCTCCATGCTTAACATTTCGCCTTTTCGGAGGGTTACCATTTCTACGGCTTTTCCTGAAACTTCTTCAGGTAAATCTATGGTTAATTCTTCAATAGGTTCACATTTAACCCCATCTATCTCTTTTATAATAACTTGAGGTTGACCTATTTGAAGTTCGTACCCTTCACGTCGCATGGTTTCTATTAAAACAGAAAGATGTAGTACGCCTCTACCATACACCATAAATTTATCGGCACTATCTGTTTCTTCTACTCTAAGCGCTAAGTTTTTTTCTAACTCTCGTTCTAAACGCTCTTTAATATGTCTTGAGGTTACATATTTACCATCTTTCCCAAAAAAGGGAGAATCGTTAATGGTAAAAAGCATACTCATTGTGGGTTCATCTATAGCAATCGTAGGTAACGCCTCCGGGTTTTCAAAGTCTGCAATAGTATCACCAATTTCAAAACCTTCAAGCCCGCTAACTGCACAAATATCTCCGGCAGTAACTTCATCTACCTTTTTCTTGCCAAGCCCGTCAAATAAGTGTAATTCTTTTATTTTACTTTTAACTACTTGTCCGTCTCTTTTTACTAAACTCACATTGCTACCGGCTTTTAGAACTCCACGCTGAAGTCTTCCAATAGCAATACGGCCTGTAAAAGAAGAGTAGTCTAATGAGGTAATAAGCATTTGGGTTGTTCCTTCGGTTATTTTAGGAGAAGGTATGTGCTTTATTACCATATCTAAAAGTGGAGCGATAGAGTTGGTTGGGTTTTTCCAGTCGTCACTCATCCAGTTTTGCTTAGCCGAACCATATACTGTAGGGAAATCTAACTGCCACTCTTCTGCACCAAGCTCAAACATTAAATCAAAAACAGCCTCATGAACCTCATCCGGGGTACAGTTTTCTTTATCTACCTTATTTATAACCACAATTGGCTTTAAACCCATGCTAATTGCTTTTCCTAACACAAAGCGGGTTTGTGGCATAGGCCCCTCAAACGCATCAACCAATAATAGTACTCCATCTGCCATGTTTAAAACACGCTCTACTTCTCCTCCAAAATCGGCGTGCCCCGGAGTATCTATTATATTAATTTTAGTGTCTTTATAAGTTACTGCTACATTTTTAGAGAGGATTGTAATTCCGCGTTCTCTTTCTAAATCATTATTATCTAAAATTAACTCTCCGGTATCTTGGTTGTCTCTAAATAACTGACAATGATGTAAAATTTTATCTACCAACGTAGTCTTACCGTGGTCTACGTGGGCAATAATAGCTATGTTTTTAATATTCATATAAATGGCCTTATTTTTTGGCGGGGCAAAGGTACGTTTAATTGTTTATTTTAACTGTATCTTTGCAACTTAAATTATTTAAGTATGAATTTAGAACACTTACCAAACATAAAACACACAACTTCCGGCAATTTCTTTTTACTTGCAGGACCTTGCGCTATAGAAGGCGAAGATATGGCTTTACGAATTGCCGAAAAAGTTGTAGAAATTACTGATAAGCTTAAAATACCTTACATTTTTAAAGGAAGCTTTAAAAAAGCTAACCGAAGCAGAATAGATAGTTTTACCGGTATTGGCGATGAAAAAGCGCTTAAAATTTTACGTAAAGTTTCTGAAACTTTTAATGTCCCAACAGTTACTGATATACATGAAGTTAGTGATGCAGAAAAAGCAGCACAATATGTAGATGTGTTACAGATTCCTGCTTTTTTAGTAAGGCAAACCGATTTGGTTGTTGCTGCTGCTAAAACCGGGAAGACGGT
>JBPEWY010000005.1:0-71390 GCA_052032225.1 Flavobacteriaceae bacterium | reverse complement strand
TCTTCATCATATTCATTTATAGTTAAAACACCATCTCCATCATCATCATTATCTAAATAATTAGGAAGATTATCATCGTCTGTATCATCATCAAATAAATTTCCATCACCGTTTACATCTTCATTAATAGATAAAATACCATCTCTATCATGGTCAGTATCTTCTCTACTTAGCAAATCAATTTTAAAAACTAAAGGAGAATATGATGGAATTCCCGGTCTAGCTTCGCTAAAATACGCTAATCCTGAAGGCATAATTACCAGTCCAATACCATAATCCTCAAAACTAACAGTACCATCACCATTGTCTATAGGACCTCTTCCAGTTTTCATTTGAGGCATAAACTCTCTAAATCCTCTAACAACACCTTGTAAATCAAACCAAATAGGTGTTGGACTGCCGTCAAAAACAGATTTATCTAAAAGTTCACCTTGATATCTAACAAGTGTAGAGTCGGCAATTGTAGGATTTTCTCCAATTCCGGGTCTAGCTACCAAATAATAAATTTTATGAACTACATCGTTTCCTTCTCCATCTTTTAAGACCACTTCTTTTGTTGACACCTGATCAAACAATGGTGTCTTGTTAGCATTATCACCCTCTAAAGTGTCTATCTTTATTTTATAATCAAACTCAGCCGACGGGTTTTGAAACTCTTCGTAATTATAAAAATGAGACTTTAAGAATGCTACAATTTCTTTATCATCTTCTAACGCTACTTCTGCCAAATCCCTTGGCGGAATTGTTACAGGACCATCGTCATCGTTTTTATTACAACTCACAATCAACGCGAGTATTGCCATTGCAAAATAACAAGCTCTAATTTTCATCATTGTTTTAATTAGGGTCCGCAAGATACAATTTTCTCCTATTTTTGTATGAGCATTAACACAGATTTTAACGACCATATGCGGATTGATAAATTTTTATGGTGTACACGGTATTTTAAAACCCGAAGTTTAGCCACAGAAGCCTGTAAAAAAGGACATATAACAGTAAACGGAGAAAAAGCTAAACCTGCCAGAGAAATATATCCTTCTGATAAAATTACCGTTAGAAAAAATCAAATTAATTACGAGTTAACTGTAATTAATATTCCTGTTAATAGGGTTGGCGCTAAACTGGTTGATTTATACAGAAAAGATACAACTCCCAAAGAAGCTTTTGAGAATTTAGATTTACTTAAATACGCCAAAGATTATTACCGAAAGAAGGGCACTGGGAGACCAACTAAAAAAGATAGAAGAGATATTGATGACTATTTAGAAAACTTTGAAGATAATGACGTTTGATAGTAATTATTGGGAAAAAAGATACCAAGAAAGCACTACCAAATGGGATATTGGCTACCCTTCTACTCCATTAGTAACTTATATTAATCAGTTACAAGATAAAAACATTAAGATTTTAATTCCCGGAGCCGGAAATGGCTACGAAGCTTCTTATTTGTTTGACAATGGCTTTAAAAATGTTTTTGTTGTTGATGTTGCTCCATCAGCCTTAAAAAACATTAAAAAAAGGACTCCCAATTTTCCGGAAAATCAGCTCATTCTAAATGATTTTTTTAATCTAACCGATTCATTTGATTTAATTTTAGAACAAACTTTTTTCTGTGCTTTACACCCAAGTAAGCGTGAAAACTATGCAAAAAAAATGCACGAGCTTTTAAATAAAAACGGAAAACTTGTAGGTGTGTTTTTTTCATTTCCGTTAACAGAAAGCGGACCACCTTTTGGTGGAAATAAAGAAGAGTACTTAACGTATTTTAAACCTCATTTTCATATAAAAGTATTTGAAGAATGTTATAATTCTATAAAGCCAAGATTAGGTAATGAACTCTTTGCTATATTTGAAAAAAAATAATTATGGCTACAACCAACCCAATACTATCTCACGAGCAAATACAACATAAAATAAAGCGTATAGCCTACCAGATTTACGAAACAAATGTTAACGAAAAAGAAGTAGTTATAGCCGGGATTACCGGTGGCGGGTTGGTATTAGCAAAAAAAATTAAAGCTGCTTTAGATGCTATTTCAGATTTGAATACTGTTATCTGCGAAGTAACTATTAACAAAAAAAATCCTCTAAATTCTCCTATAACAACTTCAATCCCTGAAAAGGATTATCAAAACAAATCAGTAGTGTTAGTTGATGATGTTTTAAACTCCGGTACTACATTAATTTATGGAGTAAAACATTTTTTAAGCGTTCCGTTAAAGCAATTTAAAACTGCTGTTTTAGTAAACAGAAATCATAAAAAATATCCTGTTAAAGCAGATTTTAAAGGAATATCATTATCTACATCTTTACAAGAACATATAGAAGTTATTTTTAAAGAGGGTAATGATTCGGTTTGGTTAAAGTAACGCCATAATCTCGTTTACAATTTCTGTTTTGCTTTTGCCGTCAACAATCACTGTAAAATCTGCTTTGTTGTAAAAAGGTGTACGCTCAAAAACGTGTTTGGCAATAAATTCAGGTAAATCTTTAACAGGGATATTTTTTAACAACGGTCTAGAGTTTGTTTCGGTTGCTAACCGCTTTAGCAATGTTTGTAATGATGCTTTTAAATACACGGTAATTACTTGCTCTTTATTTAGCAAGAGCTCCATGTTATTTGCATAACAAGGTGTACCACCACCTAAAGCTAATACTCCTGAAGCGTTAGATTCAATATATTTTTTTAAATAATCGTGTTCCTTTTTTCTAAAATATATCTCTCCGTGCTCGGTAAAAATTTCAGGTATGCTTTTTCTTTCTTGTTCCTCTATAAATGCATCTAAATCGTTAAAAGAAACGTTTAATTCTTCGGCTAAAAGCACCCCGATTGATGATTTTCCGCTACCCATGTAGCCCAATAATGCTATAATCAAAACTGCTAACTTTTATGTAAAACAATAGGTTACAAATTTATCTAACTAAAAAAAGCAAATTTATGGCAATTTAGCCTTGAAAAATAAATTATAGCTCTTATATTTGCACCCGCATTCAAGAAATGACTTTTTTATTGTTTTCTTGAAATTTTATAATGACTTGGTAGCTCAGTTGGTAGAGCATCTCCCTTTTAAGGAGAGGGTCCTGGGTTCGAGCCCCAGCCAAGTCACTAAATAGTCTTACTCAGACTTGGTAGCTCAGTTGGTAGAGCATCTCCCTTTTAAGGAGAGGGTCCTGGGTTCGAGCCCCAGCCAAGTCACTAAAAAGTTGAGCGTTTTGCTTAACTTTTTTTATTTTTAATCTATACTTGCTCACGTGGTGGAATTGGTAGACACGCCATCTTGAGGGGGTGGTGTTCGTAAGAACGTGCTGGTTCGAATCCAGTCGTGAGCACTCAAAGCCTTTAAACAATAACTCTTGTTTAAAGGCTTTTTTATTGTCTTTAAACTCTTATTTACCGTATAGAACCCTTAACACAAAGCGTTAAAAATTACCTCTTATTTATATAATATTAGTAATAATGCTTAACTTTGTTTAAAGTTATACGTTTTTTTATGAACAATATTAAAAAGAGTTTTAGCATAAAAGATCTTGAAAACCTTTCCGGTATTAAAGCTCATACCATTAGAATTTGGGAAAAAAGATATAACCTATTACAACCGGAACGAACAGAAACCAACATACGTACTTACAGTACAGAAAGTTTGCAAAAGCTTTTAAACATTAATATACTTTATAATAACGGTTACAAAATTTCTAAAATAGCTAATATTCCTGAAGAAGAAATTGCTATTCATGTAAAGGAAATTGCTAATAAAAATGCCGAAAAAAACCATGCCATTAATGCTTTTAAAATGGCAATGGTAAACTTTGATCAAAGTCTTTTTTACAATACTTACAATAACCTATTAATAGATCATAGCTTTAGAGAAGTATTTAAAGGTTATTTTTTACCCTTGCTTGAAGAACTTGGATTACTCTGGCAAACACAAACTATAAATCCTTCGCATGAACACTTTATTTCTAACTTAATAAAACAAAAAATATTGGTGAATATAGAAAAGCTACAGAGCATGCAAATGTTTCACCAAGATAAAGTTTTTGTGCTTTTTTTACCCGAGAATGAGATTCACGATATTGGTCTACTCTATGTACAATACGAAACTTTATTGCACGGGTATCCTACCATTTACTTGGGGCCTTCTGTCCCGGTTGAAAATTTAAAAGACGTTTTAAATTATTACGACAATCTAATTTATTTATCGTACTTTACTGTTCAACCAACAAAAGATAAGATAGATAGCTATATTAAAAAATTCATAGAGACAGTTGATGCTAATTCTAAAACAGAGCTTTGGATTTTAGGAAAACAAGCACAGCATATTTCGTTAAAAAATAAACCTAATAACATTTCTATTTTTCAATCTATAGACCAGGTTGTAGAAAAATTATAGCTATATATTCTATTTTGTTTAACTTTTTTATATATTTGTTAAACAATGAATACGATAGCTATATTAGGATCAGGATTTTCATCATTGGCTGCAGCTTGTTATTTAGCACAAGCCGGATATGATGTTACTATTTTTGAAAAAAACGAAACCATAGGAGGTAGAGCCAGACAACTACATCATGAAGGTTTTGTTTTTGATATGGGACCAACTTGGTATTGGATGCCTGATGTTTTTGAGCGTTTTTTTAATGATTTTGGTAAAACCACATCTAACTATTATCAGCTAGAAAAATTAAATCCTGCCTACTCTGTATATTTTGATAAAGAAGACTTTACAACTATACCAGGAAATCTTGAAGAAATTTACAGTACTTTCGAAAAAATAGAATCCGGGAGTGCAAAAAAGCTTCAAAAGTTCATAAATAAAGCTAAAGAAAACTACAATATAGCTATTAAAGATTTAGTTTATAAACCCGGAGTTTCTGCATTAGAATTAGTTACCCCAAAAACAATTACCAAACTAAACAGCTTTGTAAGCACAATCAAAAAAGATGTTAGAAAAGAGTTTAAAAACAATCGGTTAGCTCAAATATTAGAGTTTCCTGTATTGTTTCTTGGTGCAAAACCAAGTAACACACCGTCTTTTTACAATTTTATGAATTATGCCGATTTTGGTTTAGGCACATTTCATCCAAAAAAAGGAATGTACCAAGTTATTTTAGGATTAGAAACCTTAGCAAAAGAACTTGGTGTAACTATAAATACTAATGCAGAAGTAACAAAAATTATTGTAAAGAATAATGTAGCCCAAAGTATTGAGGTTAACAACACTATTGTAAATGCAGATATTGTTTTAAGTGGTGCAGATTACCACCATACAGAAACTCTTTTGCCTGAAGAATACAGGCAATACTCAGAAAAATATTGGAACAAAAAAATATTTGCGCCTTCTTCCTTATTATTTTATGTTGGTTTTAATAAAAAACTAAAAAATGTGCATCATCATACGTTATTTTTTGATGTAGATTTTGATGCGCATGCCAAAACAATATACGATACTGCTTCTTGGCCCGAAGAACCTCTTTTTTATGCTAGCTTCCCGAGTAAAACAGACAGTTATTTTGCTCCGGAAGGCAAAGAAGCTGGAATATTTTTAATTCCGCTTGCACCCGGTTTAGAAGATTTTAAAGAGCTTAGAGAAGAATATTTTATTAATATTATAGATAGGTTTGAAAAGTTAACATCGCAAAAAGTAACAGACAGCATTTTATTTAAAAAATCATTCTGCGTATCAGATTTTATAAACGATTATAACTCTTACAAAGGAAACGCATACGGATTGGCCAACACATTAATGCAAACCGCTTTTTTAAGACCTAAACTAAAAAGTAAAAAAGTAAACAACCTATTTTTTACAGGACAATTAACTGTGCCCGGTCCTGGAGTTCCTCCCTCCTTAATTTCAGGAAAACTGGCATCAGAATTAATCTTAAAACACGCTAAATCACAAACCAAAACAACAGTTCAACTAAGTAAAGCTTAAATGTTAATGTCATGAAATCTATTTTTGACCACGTTTCTAACCAATGTAGCAAGATGGTTACTAAAAAATACAGTACATCTTTTTCTCTGGCTACAAAAATGCTTGCCCCAACCATAAGGCAAGATATTTACAATATTTACGGATTTGTTAGGAGTGCCGATGAAATTGTAGATAGCTTTCATGATTATAACAAAAAGGAATTGTTTGATAGGTTTGAAAAAGATTTAGAGCATGCTTTACAACATAAAATAAGTTTAAATCCTATTTTAAATGCTTTCCAGCATACATATCATACATACAAAATAGATAAAGCTTTAGTAGATGCTTTCATGAAAAGTATGCGCTCAGATTTATACAAAACAAAATATAAAACACAAGAAGAGTTTAAAGAGTATATTTATGGCTCTGCAGATGTGGTTGGTTTAATGTGTTTAAAAGTTTTTGTGAAGGGAGACCAGCAAAAGTATGATGCTTTAAAAGAAGATGCAATGGCCTTGGGTTCTGCATTCCAAAAAGTAAACTTTTTAAGAGATATAAAAGCAGATTTTGATGATTTAAACAGAAGCTACTTCCCTAATGTTGATTTAAACAATCTAACCGAACAAACTAAACAAGAAATAATTAACGACATTGAAAATGATTTTGCTAAAGGGTTAAATGGTATTAAGCAACTACCTATAGAAGCAAAATTTGGAGTTTTTATAGCTTACAGATATTACAGACAACTACTAAAAAAGCTAAAAAATACTCCTGCTTTAGAAATTAGAAAAACTAGAATTAGAGTTCCTAATTATAAAAAAATTGAGCTTTTAACAAGAAGCTATGTAAAATACCAACTAAATTTAATGTAATTTTATAACTATGGATGTATTACTCTGGATAGGTACTTTTTTACTTACATTCTGTATTATGGAGTTTATGGCTTGGTTTACACACAAGTACGTAATGCATGGTTTTTTGTGGTCTTTACACAAAGATCATCATATAAAAGATCATGATAGTTGGTTTGAAAGAAATGATGTCTTTTTTATTTTCTACGCTGTTGTTAGCATAGTATGTTTTTTATTCTGGAAATATCAAGATGTTTGGTATTGTTTACCAATTGCCCTTGGTATTTTAGCTTACGGTATAACCTATTTTGTTGTACATGATATTTTTATACACCAACGTTTTAAATGGTTCAGGAATGCCAACAATCGTTATGCAAAAGCCATTAGAAGAGCCCACAAAATTCATCATAAAAGCATTCATAAAGAAGACGGAGAGTGCTTTGGAATGTTAGTGGTTCCGTTTAAGTACTTTAAAAACACCAAATGAAGTATTTATACTTGTTGTTAAATATTGGTTCTATTGCCATTCCTTTTTTGTATAGCTTTCATCCTAAATTAAAATTTTATAAAAAATGGCCTTCTTTATTTAAGGCAATAATTATAACTACCATAGTATTTATATTTTGGGATGTTTTATTTACAATTAACGGCTTTTGGGGTTTTAATAGCACCTACTACCTTTCTACAACATTTTTAAGTTTACCAATAGAAGAATGGTTGTTTTTTATATGTATTCCTTATGCCTGTGTTTTTACACATTATGCACTACTGTATTATTTTCCGCATTTAAAACTTTCTAAAAAAGTTACCAAAAGATTAAGCATAGTACTCTGCATACTTTTTGCTTTATTAGCTATTGTATTTTATGATAAATGGTACACAACCGTTAATTTTGGTTTAGCTTGTATTGTGTTATTGTTTGTTTTAAAAAACAACTTGAGCTTATTGCAACAATATTACCTTACTTTTTTAGTGATGTTAATTCCGTTTTTTTTGGTAAATGGAATTTTAACCGGGAGCTTTATAGACAATCCTGTAGTTTGGTATAACAACACTGAAAACTTGGGTATTAGAATGTTTACAATCCCTGTAGAAGATAGTGTTTATGCTTTTACTTTAATATTATGCAACTTAAGTTTGTTAGAGTATTTTAATGCTAAAAAGAAAACTACTCATTAACAAGCTCGTCAAGTAGTTTTCTGACCTCTTTAGAATTCCAATTAGCAATACCTTCTCTTTTAACAACAATTTCTCCGTATTTATTAACTATATAAGTAGAAGGAGCTTTAAATTCTTTAAAAGGCATTTTTTCTCCAATAATCAAATAAGTAGGTGTAAAATTAAATCCTCTTTTAGACATTAACTCTTCAACAGGTTCACGCTCCTCATTAGTAATTATATAAAAATCTACTTTGTCTTTATAGTCATGGTAAAGCTTCTCTATACTTTTTAATTCGGCTACAGAAGGAACTTTCCATGACACCCAAAAGTTTACAAAAATTACTTTCCCTTTAGATTTATTGAAGTTAAAAAAATTCCAGTTTTCATCTTTTAACTGCCAGTTGTAATCTTCAATAGTTTCACGTTCTTGTTCTGGAATTATATCCGGACTAAAAGCAAAAATCCTATTTAAAAACACTTTAGACTCGTAACCTAATGGTGTTACAAAAAACGAAAGCACAAATAATATTAAAAGAATATTCAGTATCGTTTTTTTTCTTTTTTTCATCGTTTAAGCGTGTGAAATTTAGCTAAGTTCAAAACTAAAAAACTCCTGATAAAATCAGGAGTTTTTAGCTTGCTATTTCATAATATATTAAGCGTTATTTTGCTTTTTAATAAGATTTAAAGCAGAACCTTCTTTAAACCACTCAATTTGGTTTTCGTTATAAGAGTGGTTTGCAACAATAATATCTTTGGTTCCGTCTGCATGAACAACCTCTATTGTAAGTGGTTTGTTTGGTGCAAATTCATGTAGGTCTAAGAAGTTAAAGGTATCATCTTCTTGTATCTTATCGTAATCATTCTCGTTTGCAAAAGTTAATGCTAACATTCCTTGTTTTTTAAGGTTTGTTTCGTGAATTCTAGCAAACGATTTTACCAATACAGCCACAACTCCTAAGTGACGAGGCTCCATTGCGGCATGCTCTCTAGAAGACCCTTCACCATAGTTATGATCTCCTACTACAATAGATTTTATGCCTTTTGCTTTGTACTCGCGTTGTACCTTAGGTACAGCATCGTACTCTCCGGTAAGTTGGTTTTTAACAAAGTTTGTTTTCTTATTAAATGCGTTTACCGCTCCAATAAGCATGTTATTAGAAATGTTATCTAAATGGCCTCTATAGCGCAACCAAGGTCCTGCCATAGATATATGGTCTGTAGTACACTTACCAAATGCTTTAATTAATAGTTTAGCCCCCTTTATCTCAAAGCCAATTGGCTCAAAAGGCGTAAGTAATTGTAAGCGCTCTGAGTTAGGGTCTACCACAACTTCAACATTGCTTCCGTCTTCAACAGGAGCAATATATCCTGCATCTTCAACATCAAAACCTTTAGGAGGCAACTCTATTCCTTTTGGTTCTTCTAATTTAACCTCTTCCCCGTCTTCATTAATTAAAGTATCATTCATTGGGTCAAAGTCTAATCTACCTGAAATTGCTATAGCTGCTACCATTTCTGGCGAAGCAACAAAAGCATGTGTATTAGGGTTGCCATCTGCACGCTTAGCAAAGTTTCTGTTAAAAGAGTGTACAATGGTGTTCTTTTCGTCTCCTTTTCTATCACTTCTATCCCACTGCCCTATACACGGTCCGCATGCATTAGTAAAAATTGTAGCATCTAAGTCTTCAAAAATCTTTAAAATACCATCGCGCTCAGCAGTATATCTAATCTGCTCTGAACCAGGGTTAATACCAAAATCAGATTTTGGCTTAATTTTTTTCTCTACAGCTTGTTTAGCGATAGATGCTGCACGAGTTAAATCTTCGTACGATGAATTGGTACAAGAACCTATTAATCCCCAATCTACCTTTAACGGCCATCCATTCTTTCTAGCTTTTTCTCCCATTTCTCCTACAGGTGTAGCTAAATCTGGAGTAAACGGACCATTTAAGTGCGGACGTAGTGTATCTAAATCTATTTCTATTAACTGATCAAAATATTGCTCCGGATTTTCGTAAACCTCAGGATCAGCAGTTAAGTATTCTTTTATTTTGTTTGCCTCATCGGCTACTTCTTCTCTACCGGTAGCTCTTAAATAGCGTTCCATAGACTCATCGTAACCAAAGGTAGATGTGGTAGCACCTATTTCTGCTCCCATGTTACAGATTGTACCTTTACCTGTACAAGAAAGGTTTTTAGCACCAGGGCCAAAATATTCTACAATACATCCGGTACCTCCTTTAACAGTTAAAATTTCTGCAACTTTTAAAATAACATCTTTAGCAGAAGTCCAACCGTTTAGCTTTCCGGTTAATTTAACTCCGATAAGTTTAGGAAAACGTAATTCCCATGGCATCCCTGCCATTACATCTACAGCATCAGCACCACCTACACCAATAGCTACCATTCCTAACCCTCCTGCATTTACGGTATGAGAATCTGTACCAATCATCATACCACCAGGGAACGCATAGTTTTCTAAAACAACTTGATGTATTATACCGGCTCCGGGTTTCCAGAAACCAATTCCGTATTTATTAGAAACAGACTCTAAAAATTTAAAAACTTCGTTACTGTTATTTAATGCGGCTTGAAGATCTTGGGTTGCTCCCATTTTAGCCTGAATTAAGTGGTCGCAGTGTACAGTTGTAGGTACAGCTACTTTTTTCTTTCCGGCTTGCATAAACTGTAATAATGCCATTTGAGCTGTTGCATCTTGGCACGCAACTCTATCGGGAGCAAAATCAACATAATCCTTTCCTCTTTCGTATGCTTGAGTTGGCATACCATCCCACAAGTGCGCATATAAAATCTTCTCAGACAACGTTAAAGGCTTGCCCACAACTTCACGTGCTTTATCTACACGCTCAGTCATTTGAGCATATACCTTTTTAATCATATCAAAATCAAAAGCCATAAATTTAGTTTTTTGGTTTAGAGTTTGGCAAAACTACAAAAATTAACCAAAAATTAAAAATACACAACGAAAAGTTGTTTTTGTTGCTTTTTATTTATCAAATAATTAAAAATGATGTGTTATTTTTAACAAATCTTAAAAAAGAAGTTGTTTTTTTGATAAATTGTTAATCTTAAGCTTAGAGCAGCTCATTTATAATTTCCTGTACTGTAATACCTTCTGCTTCGGCTTTGTAATTTTTTATAACCCTATGTTTTAAAATGCCGTGTGCAACTGCTTTTACATCTTCTATATCTGGAGAATATTTACCGTTTACAGCAGCATGTGCTTTTGCTGCAAGAATTAAATTTTGTGAGGCTCTCGGACCCGCACCCCAATCTACATATTGATTTACGTATGCTGTAGCAGATGGCGTATTGGGTCTGGTTTTATTTACTAATTGTACAGCATATTCTACCACATTATCTGCTACCGGAATTCTTCTTATTAAATGCTGTATTTCTACAATTTGGTTTGCAGAAAATAACGCTTTAATTTCTGGTGTTTCGTCATTTGTAGTGGCTTTAACCACTTCTATTTCTTCAGAAATACTTGGATATGTTAGCTCTATGGCAAACATAAATCTATCTAATTGAGCTTCCGGAAGCGGGTATGTTCCTTCTTGCTCTATTGGGTTTTGTGTTGCCAACACAAAATATGGGAGGTTTAATTTATAATGATGCCCGGCTACCGTTACAGCGCGCTCTTGCATAGCCTCTAATAAGGCAGATTGCGTTTTGGGCGGAGTACGATTAATTTCATCGGCTAAAATTATGTTGGCAAATACAGGACCTTTTATAAATTTAAATTCTCTATTATTATCTAAAATTTCGCTTCCTAAAATATCGCTCGGCATTAAATCTGGAGTAAATTGAATACGCTTAAATTCTAACCCTAATGCTTGAGCTATTGTATTTACCATAAGGGTTTTTGCCAACCCCGGCACACCTATTAAAAGCGCATGACCTCCTGAGTAAATAGCTAGTAGTATTTGGTTTATTACTGATTCTTGACCAATAATAACCTTAGCTATTTCTGATTTTAATTCGTTATGTTTTTTTACTAATTCTTGTATAGCCGAAACGTCTGACATGTTTTATTTTTTAAGCCAATTGTTAGCAAAATTACACGATCTGTTATCTGAACTAACGTAAATATAAGTGTCTTTAATTTTTTCGGCCATCCATTTTTGAATTGCTTTGTATTGTTTTTCTTGTAAAGCTAATTGCTTAATTCTAGTATAATCTTTTGAGTAATCTGCCACGTGCTCATCAAAACGGTCTGTAACTTTTAGTATTTTATACTTTACTTTACCTTGATCTTGCTCAAGTAATGGCATTGATATTTCGCCATCTTTTAGGTTACTTACTTGATTGTACAAAGTGGGGTCCATTTTGGTTAACTCAAAACGAGTATCAAAAGTTGCTGGGTTTCTAAGCACTCCGCCATCAAACTTAGTTTCTTTATCATCCGAAAAATTTCTGGCTGCTTCAGCAAAAGTTATCTCGCCGTCTAAAATACGTTGTCTAATGTCTAACAACTCTTTTCGGGCTTTTTCTTTAGCTTCTTCCGGCACTTCTGGTACTAATAAAATATGCCTTACATCTAATTCTTGTCCTCTTATTTTTTCTAAATAAATTATGTGCCACCCAAAAATAGTCTCGAACGGTTCTGAAATTTCTCCTTCTTGAAGGCTAAAAGCAACGTCTTTAAATTCTTTAACAAAAGGCGTTTTCTTAGTCATTTTATACAAACCACCTTGCGGACGAGAGCCGGGATCTTGAGAATACAGTATGGCTTTAGTTTTAAAGCTGGCACCATTTTCTAAAACATCCCTTCTTATTTCGTTTAATTTATCTATAACTCTTTTTTTCTCTTCTTCCGGCACTTCGGGCTCTATAACTATTTGAGATATTTCTAATTCTGCTCCAAATACCGGTCTTTCTTCTTCAGGAATTCGTTCAAAAAATTGTTTTACTTCTTCTGGCGTAATCTCTACTTTACTAACAATATCTTCTTTCATTTTCTCTGCCAGCATTCTAACTTTATTAATCTCAAAAAGCTCTTTTCTAAAGCTTTCTTCGTCTTGCTTTTTATAGAATTCAATAACTTTTTCTATAGAGCCAACTTGTTGTACAAGGTAATCTATTTGACGTTGTACTGTTGCCTGAACCTCAGCATCTGTAAGCTCTATACTATCTTGAACGGCTTGGTGAGCATAAAGTTTATCTTCCATTAATTTACCCAACAATTTACATCGGGTAAGTTCTTTGGTTGTTATACCTTGGTTTTTTAAATCTATTAAGGTTTTGTCTACGTCAGATTCTAAAATCACATACTCACCTATAACGGCTGCAACTCCGTCTATTTTAACTTTCTCAAAAGGTGCTTGTTCTATTTCTGAAGTTTCTGCAGTGGCAGTGTTTTCTACATTCTCTTGCTGTGTATCTTCTTGTGAAAAAACAATGGTTGTAAAAAATAATGCTGCAAAAAAAGATAATGTTCTCATGGTATTAATTGTAAACTTCAAAGTCGGCTTTCTTAGTGGCTTCATTTAAAATATCTCTTTCTAAGTTTCTAATAAAATCTAATTTTCTTTGGTTTATTATTATCTCTTTTATGGTTGGTTGTAAATGAGATAATGGTGCTATTTCGTTTTGAGGTAGCACCTCGGTAATTTTCACCAAATATACCCCTAATGAGTCTTCTAATTCAAAAAATTGTGACTTTTTTAAGTATTTCTCTTTATTCTCGAATGTTATTGCGGGAACTTTTTGCATTAATTGCGTGGCTTTTACCCAAATAGAATCGTTTAAACTATACGATTTAAATTGTAATGCAACAGAATCTAAATATGATATGTTTTCGGGGGTTAGGTTTTTAAACTTGTTTACTATATCGTTTTTATTAGTAAAGGCTTTAGGTAAACTAATGTATTGAAATTTTATAAGCTCTTGATTAAGCTTAAAGTTTTCTTTATTTGCTTCGTAATATTCTTCTATTAAATCTTTACTTACGGCAGTATCTACAAATTTAGACACCAAAGCTTCTTTATAGGCACTTATATAAAGGTCTGCCCTATAATCATTCACTAGCTTATTAAAAGCCTCTTGTTTTTCTTCGCTTAAATTTATAATTGCTTTTTCTAATAGTAATTGCTTAGATGCCCAAGAGTTAATGTAATTATTAATTAAAAGGGCGCTATCTGTTTTAGATAACCCGTCTGTAACTAACGATTTAATATCTTTTTCATACAAAAAATTATCGCCAACTCTAGCAACAACCACCTCCAAATCGTCTGGTTGTTTTGTAAAATACGAACACGATAACAACAAACCAAAAAGTAACAATAAGCTATTAATCTTTCTCAAAATACTCTCAACTTTATAACTAAGCAAAATTAATAATTATGCTCTTGTAGCCAAGTAAACTAACTGCATTAACACATTTTTATAAATAGGTGCAGTTTATTTTTTCTACCTTGCAAAATAGAAACCAAAACCAACCAAACTATGAAATATACATTAGAAATTACAATACAAGCACCACTAGAAGAGGTCATAAAAAAGTTTGATAGTGTTGAGAATATGAAACACTGGCAACGTGGCTTTGTTAGCTACAATCATATTTCTGGCACACCGGGTAAAGAAGGAGCTCAAGCTGAGCTTACTTACAAAATGGGGAAAAGAGAAATTACCATGGTAGAAACCATTACAAAAATAAATTTACCACATGAGTTTCACGGTACATATGATGCAAAAGGGGTACATAATATTCAAAAAAATTATTTTGAAGCTTTAGACGATACAACTACTAAATGGACTTCTGAGAGCGAGTTTAAGTTTTCTAGTTTTGCCATGAAGTTTTTTGCCTTTATTATGCCGGGAGCATTTAAAAAGCAATCCTACCAGTACATGAAAGATTTTAAAGCCTTTGTTGAAGAAGGAAAATCTGTTGCTGATACAGAAAATAAATAAAAAAGCGCTACCCAAGTAGCGCTTTTGCTTTACTGCTATTTAAAAATTATCTGGAATAATTTGGAGCTTCTTTAGTAATAGTAACATTGTGCGGATGACTCTCGTGAATACCGCTTGATGTAATTTGAACAAATTTTGCTGTTTCTTTTAAGGTAGCAATATCTTTAGCACCGCAATATCCCATACCGGCTCTTAAACCACCTACAAATTGGTGCATGCTTTCAACTAATTCTCCTTTATAAGGCACTCTACCAACAATGCCTTCGGGTACCAGCTTTTTAATATCGTCTTCTACATCTTGAAAGTAACGGTCTTTACTTCCTTCTTTCATTGCCTCTACAGAGCCCATCCCTCGGTACGATTTAAACTTTCTGCCTTCGTATATAATCGTTTCTCCCGGAGATTCTTTTGTACCGGCCAATAAAGAACCTAACATAACACAATCTGCTCCGGCTGCTATTGCTTTTGGAATATCTCCGGTATACCTAATACCTCCATCGGCAATTACAGGAACTCCACTGCCTTTTATTGCTTGTGCAACCTCCATAACGGCAGATAATTGAGGGAAACCAACTCCTGCAACTACACGAGTTGTACAAATAGACCCCGGACCAATTCCTACTTTAACAGCATCTGCACCATTATCTACTAAAAATTTAGCTGCCTCTGCTGTTGCAATATTCCCCACCACAACATCTAAATCAGGAAAAGCTTCTTTAACTTGTTTAAGTATAGAAACCACACCTTTTGTGTGCCCATGAGCAGTATCTATAACAATTGCATCTACCCCGGCATTAACTAATGCTTCTGCTCTTTTAATGGCATCTGAAGTAACCCCAACAGCTGCTGCAACACATAATCTGCCGTACTTATCTTTATTAGCAATTGGTTTTTGGGTTAGTTTGGTAATATCTCTAAACGTTATTAGCCCAACAAGCTTGTTATCTTTAGTAACAACAGGAAGTTTTTCTATTTTGTTTGCTTGTAAAATTTCTTCGGCATCGGTAAGTGATGTTCCTTCTTTAGTGGTTACCAAATTCTCTGACGTCATTACCTCAACAATCGGCCTATCATTATTACGTTCAAATCGCAAATCTCTATTGGTAACAATTCCTTTTAAATAGCCTTTTTCATCTACAATAGGAATTCCGCCAATGCTGTGCTCTGCCATGCTTCTTTTGGCATCAATAACCTTTGCCGTTAAAGGTAATGTTACCGGGTCTAAAATCATTCCGCTTTCGGCTCGTTTTACTTTTCTAACCTTGAGCGCTTGCTGCTCTATTGTCATGTTTTTGTGTAAAACGCCAATACCTCCTTCACGTGCCATTGCAATTGCCATACGACTTTCTGTAACGGTATCCATTGCAGCCGATACAATTGGCACATTTAAGTTAATGTTTCTAGTGAATTTTGATTGAATATTTACCTCTCTGGGAAGTACCTCTGAGTAGCCGGGAACAAGCAGTACATCATCGTACGTTAATCCTTGGCCTACAAATTTATTTTGGTGAGATTTCATGGTGCAACTTGTAAATTAGTTGCACGCAAATATACTACTTTTTTACTGATAATAAAGCAAGTAACTTGCTTAATTAAACTATCTTGATTTTGTAAATAACTGGTAAAAAATAATAAGGGTTGAAGCTAAAAAACTAAGGGTCATTAATACCCCGGAAAACATAACAATGTACTTCATCCAGAGCATCCCTGTCCAGAGTAAATAAATTCCTCCAAACGTTAAAACAACAGAGATAAAAGGCTCTATCATTAAAAAATGCTTAATGTTTTTATTAAGCTTGGTTGTTGCTAGCAATAAAGAAACCAAAAAGAAAATAACCGACATAGATAGCACATGGTTATGCACAAGAGTAAGCATTTCTTTATCGCTTTTCTTAAATTTCATAACGGCAGCATCTTCATCATTTTCATTTCCTAAATAATGCTCTTCAATGCCTTGCGGATTAGCGTTTGATGTTTTTTCTACAAACAACAAACCTGTATAAAACCCAACGCTTAATACTATTAAGAAAACTCCAATTAAAAGCTTAATTTCTTTAGGAAAAGTATGCAGCAGGCCGTTTAATTGCATTTATAAGACTTGTTTTTGATGAAGAATTTTTAATGATTTTAGTAAGTTGTTCATAGCATTTGTCATTGAGCGCACAGAAATTGTTGCGCCTGCTATAGCAGCTACATTTTCTTTATAAACTAAGTTATCGTTTTGGGTTTTACCGGTAAATTGTCTTAACCATCTTTTACTTCCAATCTCGCCTCCGTATTCTTCTCTGTACACTAACACTTTAGTTTTTACAACAATTAAATCGTTATCTAAAACAACTAAATAATCAAACTTAGCTGTTTTACTGGGTGCTTGGGCTAAGTAAGCAAACCCTAATCGTTTGTTATTACTAACAATCTCAAAAAAGTTTTCTTCGCCAAACTCAGACGGGAGTTCTTTATTTAGCTCCGGAGTAATTACAACCGGATTAAGATTGAATTGTTCTACATTAAAAGCAGATTTAATTTCCTTATCTACCTTTTTTTGGATATTTCTCGGAATCCCGAGAACTAATAAGAAAAGTAATTGTGTAAAAATTAAAGCGTGTTTAATTATCATAATGCAAAAGTATTAATTATTTGCGTACTTAAACGCTAAAAACCGGAGCAACAAAAGTTGCTCCAGTTTATTAGGCTTTTGATTTTTTATATGATTAGAACCAAACTCCTATACCAAAGTTTAATCTGTTAGGCACATCGGCACCACTTACAGCATTATCACGAATTTGATAATCTCCTTTTGCCACAACCCCCGGTGCTATGTGGTAGGTTAAACCAAGGGTTAAATCGTTTCTGTTATAAGCATCGTTACGCTGCAAGCTTCCGGCTGTGTCTGCATGGGTATCGTACTGCTCATATCTTGCAAACGCAAATAGCTTTTGTTTTTTATCTTCCGGTAATAAGTTATAAGCTCCTTCTATATACCAGCCTTGTAAAGCGCTACCTAAATCTGTTTCGTAAAGTGCATTGTAAGCCTCAGTGTCTTTTAAGCTTGCATGTATAAACTGACCTCTGGCAGTAAAACGTCTGTAAGCATATCTGGCATCTAAACCAATCATACTAATTCCAACATCAGACCCTTCAATCATATCTACATCGTCTTCTGCTTGAGTTCTACCAAAATAACCTGCTAACCCTAAACGTAAGCCTGGAATACCATAGTAGTCAAATTTTGCTGAAAAGTTAGGCTTGTTTATGGTTGATTTGATTGCTTTTTGACGTCCGTTACGTAAACCATTGCTTCCTCCAAGTACTTTTTCTCCATTAACAGAAGCAAAACCATTAAATACATATGCTTGGTATCCTAACGATAAATTATCAAACCTTCCGGTAACTCCTAATCCTATTTCTCTCCATGTAGTTGGCACAATAGAACCATCTACTGCAGGGCGCTCTGTACCGTTAAATGTAGTGGGTTCGTGAAACTCGTTAATAATACCCATCGGAACAAGCATTAAACCTCCTCTAATATTAAAGTTATTGGCAACGTTGTAGTTAACAAACGCTTGTTCAACAAAAACCTCTTCAACATGCTCAAGCTCAATTTCTGTAACAAACTGTACTTGATCTGTAAACTTATATCCAACAAGTAATACAAAACGCTGAACGTCTAGCTCACCGTTATCGCCTTCAGGTTGGTTATACAATACTTCAGCATACCCTCCAAGAGTTACTTCTTTACCATAGTTTCCAGATAAAATTCTTTGAGCAGCATTCTGTTGCTTTTGTGGGTCAAACTGAATAGAATCTATTAATGTTTGAGAAAAAACATTACTGCAAAGTAGCAGTACAACAGCGGTAGTAAGTATTTTTTTCATTTAAGTTTATTTAGACTTGTTATAAACAATTGTTTTTTGCGGTGGCAAATATAAAACGCTCAAACAAGTCTGCAAACTTAATTTAGATTAATTTTAAATAATATTTTTTTATAATGACTTATCGTCTTTATAAATAATACTAATAATATGCATTAAATATTTTAGAAGCTTCGTTATAAGCACTTTCAAAGTGCATAGCACTAATACCTGTTTCTGCTTTTACAGACGTCATGTACGAATGTAATTTCTCTGTAGGCATGTTTCCTGTAAGCTCATCTTTGGCCATTGGGCAGCCTCCAAATCCTTGTATTGCTCCATCAAAACGTCTGCAGCCTGCTTTATAAGCTGCATCTACTTTTTCAAACCAAGTGGTTGGGGTGGTATGCAAATGTGCTCCAAATTCTATTTCCGGGTATTTGGGTATTAGGTTAGAAAACAAATAAATTATAACGTCTGGTGTAGAGCTTCCGATTGTATCGGATAATGATAAAATTTTTACACCCATGTTATACAATCGCTCAGTCCACTCTGCTACAATTTCTACATTCCACGGATCTCCGTATGGGTTACCAAACCCCATAGACAAATAGGCTACAACCTCTTTATTGTTTGCATGAGCTATCTCTAAAATTTCTTTTAAAACATCTATACTTTGTGCAATGGTTTTATGCGTATTACGCATTTGAAAGTTTTCTGAAATAGAAAACGGATAACCCAAATAATGAATTTCTTTAAATTGTACAGCATCTTGCGCACCTCTTACATTAGCTACAATTGCCAATAGCTTACTCTTGGTTTTAGATAAATCTAACGCAGAGAGTACCTGAGCCGTATCTGCCATTTGAGGTATAGCTTTGGGCGACACAAAGCTTCCAAAATCTATGGTGTCAAACCCAACTTGTAATAAAGACTGAATGTATTGTACCTTTTTTTGTGTAGGTATAAACATTTTAATGCCTTGCATGGCATCTCTGGGACATTCTATAATCTTTACTTTATTATTCACTGTTATAAATATAAACAGGTTTAATATACTTACTTACTATTTTACAAGAGTATAAAAATACCAATTCCTATAAACACTATAATTTGTAACCATTTAAACAACCGGGTTGCTTTGTTATTATTTAAATATGTTGCTATACTTCCTGCTAATACAGAAACCAAGCAAAAAATTAAAAAAGCTTGTAGCATAAAGACAATGCCCAAAACATAAAATTGTGTTATTGTTGATAGGCTTGAGCTAAATAAAAAACCAGGAAAAAAAGCCAGAAAAAAAATAGAAACTTTAGGATTTAGCACATTCATAATAAACCCTTGCCTGTATAATTCGGTAAGCTTTTTTTGAGGCACTATTTGCTGATTTATACTCACATTAGAGGTTTCTTTAAAAACTTTATAAGCCAGATAAAACAAATAAAACGCTCCAAAAACTTTAATGATCGTAAATAGTGTTTGGCTCTCTTTTATTAGGGCAGATACTCCAAAAGCAACTAATGTTGTATGCACTATAATACCACTAACCAATCCGGCACTTGTGGCAATACCATATTTTTTTCCGTTAGAGATGCTTTGCATTAAAACATAAATAATATCGGGTCCCGGAGACACCGTAAGCATCATACTGGCTACAATAAATGTTACAAGTATTTCTGTGTTCAAAATAAATATTCTTAACGCTCAAAAGTATGAAATCTTTATATTTGATTTGCTTATTTAAAACTAACTATGTTATCTAAAGCACAAAAAGCAACTTACAGAGAAGAATTATTTAGACATTTAGACGGATTAGCAACTGCACCAACAGCATATGCACTGCACAATAAAGGAGTATTACAGCTTATAGTTAAAGAAAACAAAATAACGCTACAGCAAATAGTAAAAACAATTAACGCAAATGTTGGGTATTTAAATGTAGCCTTACGAGTTTTAGCCTCACAAGGCTGGCTTAATTACGAGGTAGATAATAAAACCAACACTATTACACTTAGCAGCAACACTAAAACCAACATTGCTATAAATCATATTTATTTATACGAAGATGCAGTAAACTATTTAAAAGCTACAGAAAAATATGGTCTTCGCTCCTTTAACAAAGAATTATTAATACAGTTAGAAACTGTAGTTAAACGTTACAAAAAACAATTTAATTTACAATTAAGTAACAACCCAGAAGAGCGTGAGGTACAGCAACAAATTTTAAAACATATTGAAGGTGTTTTAGTAGGACCAACAGTAGTACTTTTAGGAATGGGTGGTATGTTTCATAAATATTTTATGGAAGCTTCTTTTAAACCAGAAGAATACCATAAAGACCCTAAAACTTTCGAAAAAGTGCTTGATTTTTTAACCCATTTAAATTGGTTTACCAAAAAAAACGGCACCTACAGTTTTACAGAAAAAGGACTGTTTTTTGCCAAAAGAGCAAGCGCTTACGGAGTTACCGTTTCTTATATCCCTACGCTTAGAAACTTAGATAAATTAATTTTTGAAGACCCTTCTTTTTTACGTGATATTTCTGCTCACCAAACCGAAGTGCATGTAGATAGAGAAATGAATGTTTGGGGAAGTGGTGGTGCTCATGCAGCTTATTTTAAGAAGATAGATGAGATTATAATTAAAATATTTAATAAAGAGCCTATAAAGCAGCAACCCAAAGGTATTTTAGATATGGGATGCGGTAACGGAGCTTTTTTAATTCATCTTTTTAATTTAATAGAAAAGCAAACCAAAAGAGGCCAGTATTTAGAAGAACACCCACTATTTTTAGTTGGAGTAGATTATAATGAAACTGCTCTAAAAGTTACTCGAGCTAATATAATACAGGCAGATATTTGGGCTAAAGTTATTTGGGGAGATATTGGTAATCCGGCCCAACTTAATAAAACTTTAAAGGAAAATTATAACATTAATTTAAAAGATTTATTAAACGTTAGAACTTTTTTAGATCATAACCGAATATGGTCTGAGCCAGAAAATGAGCCTGGTGAAATTAGTACATCTACAGGCGCTTTTGCTCATAAGGGTGCTTTAATAAACAACAACAAAGTATATCAAAACCTGGTAGAGCATTTTAAAAAATGGAAGCCATATGTAGAAAAATACGGCTTATTAGTTATAGAACTGCATACCATTAACCCCACATTGGCTGCAAACAATTTAGGTAAAACAGCTGCTACAGCTTACGATGCTACACACGGATACTCTGATCAGTATATTGTAGAAATAGACGTGTTTAAAAAAGCGGCTGCAAAAGCCGGTTTACTGGTAGATGAAAGTACTTTTGCAAAATTTCCTAACTCTGATTTAGCTACCGTAAGCATTAGTTTGCTAAAAGGGAATGCTTAATTTAAAAGAGCCTTATTAATTTTTTTTACTAGCGAAGGCCCTTCGTAAATAAATCCGGTATAAAGCTGAATTAGGGTTGCTCCGGCTTTAATTTTTTCTTTAGCATCATTCACATCATGAATCCCTCCTACTCCTATTATAGGGAATGCTCCTTTACTGTTTTCATGTAAAAATTTAATAACTTCTGTAGAGCGTTTAGCAAGCGGTTTCCCGCTTAGCCCACCAATTTCATTTTTATTGTCTGAAATCAGCCCTTCTCTGTTTAATGTTGTGTTGGTGGCAATTAATCCGGCAATATTTGTAGTTTTTACAATTTCAATAATATCTAATAACTGACTATTGGTTAAATCTGGCGCAATTTTTAAAAGAATAGGCTTTGGCTTTACTTGCAACTGTTGCGCTTTTATTGCATTCTCTTGTTGTAATGTGTTTAAAATTTTAGTTAGAGGCTCTTTTTCTTGTAGTTCTCTCAGTCCGGGAGTGTTGGGAGAACTTACATTAACCACAAAATAATCTACATAATTATAAAGTGCGTTAAAACAGTATATATAATCTTTAACCGCCTCATTGTTTGGGGTTGTTTTATTTTTACCAATATTTCCTCCAACAAGGACTTTTTTTTGTTGTAGTTTTTTTTGATTCTTTTTTAATCTGTTAACAAGCGCTTCTACTCCTGCATTATTAAATCCCATTCTGTTAATAATTGCAGAATCTTGTTTTAACCTAAACAATCGTTTTTTAGGATTTCCAGCTTGTGGTTTCGGAGTTACTGTTCCTACTTCAATAAATCCGAATCCAAAATTAGCCAACTCACTATGTAGTTTAGCATCTTTATCAAAGCCGGCAGCTAGTCCAACTGGATTTTTAAAAGTAAGTCCAAAAACCTCTCGTTCAAGTTTTTTATCTTCAATAGTATAAATGCTTCTAATTATTAAAGAAACACCGGGAATTTGGTTGATGAGTTTAATGGTTTTGAAGGTAAAATGATGAACTTGTTCTGCATCAAACAAAAACAAAAAAGGCCTAACTAATAATTTGTACATGTGCATTAGTTTGCACAAAAATAGCTCTTATTAAAAAAACACCCAATGCAACTTGCTTAAATATTTTAAGTGCTATTTTTGCCAGAATTGAAAGTAGCACCAGTAATTAGTTTTTATATGAAACCAATAGTAAAACGATTTTTAGATTACGTGAAAATTGATACACAATCTGATCCAAATAGTAACACTACACCAAGTACACAAAAACAATGGGATCTTGCCAATAAATTAGTTGAAGAGCTAAAAAATATTGGAATGCAAGATGTTACCATTGATGAGAATGCTTACATTATGGCTACATTGCCAAGCAATGTAGATTACCATGTACCTACTATTGGTTTTATTGCCCATTTTGATACTACACCGGATTTTACAGGTACAAATGTTAATCCGCAAATTATAGAAAATTACGACGGTAAAGATATTGTTCTGAACAAAGAAAAAAACATTGTTTTATCGCCCGATTACTTTGAAGATTTGTTACAATATAAAGGACAAACATTAATTACTACAGATGGTACTACGCTTCTTGGTGCCGATGATAAAGCTGGTATTGCAGAAATCATAACTGCAATGGAATATCTTATAAATCATCCGGAAATTAAACACGGACCTATACGGGTTGGCTTTACTCCCGATGAAGAAATTGGCAGAGGTGCTCATAAATTTGATGTAAAAAAGTTTGCTGCCGATTGGGCGTATACAATGGATGGCAGTCAGGTAGGAGAGTTAGAATTTGAAAACTTTAATGCAGCAGGAGCAGAAATCACAATTAAAGGGAAAAGTGTTCATCCCGGGTATGCTAAAAACAAAATGGTAAATGCTATTTTAATTGCTAATGAGTTTATAGCAATGCTGCCAAAAGATGAAGTCCCTGAAAAAACAACGCATAGAGAAGGATTTTTTCATGTGTATAGCCTAAAAGGCGATGTAGAAAATGCCCAGATACAATTAATTATTAGAGACCACGACAAAGATACTTTTCAAGCCAGAAAACAAGTAATAAATAACATCACCACACAACTTAACCAAAAATATAATGGCGCTGTTACTGCTAGTGTAAAAGACCAATATTACAATATGAAAGAGAAAATAGAACCTGTGTTTCATATTGTAGAGATCGCAGAACAAGCCATGTTAGATCTTGGTATAAAACCAATAATAAAACCTATTCGTGGTGGAACAGACGGCTCACAGCTAAGCTATATGGGACTTCCTTGCCCTAATATCTTTGCAGGCGGACATAATTTTCATGGTAAATACGAGTATGTTCCGGTAGAGAGCATGGAAAAAGCAACCAAAGTAATTGTTAGAATTGCACAATTAACTGCAGAGAAAGCCAAAAAATAACTTATTGTTAGGATTAGTATACTTAATTTTAATTTTAAACGTTATAAGGTATACTAATCCTAACTACTATGGAAAAGGTAACAACCGGCTTAACCGCAATTAACAATTTTATTGTTGAGACTTTTTCTACTCCGGAAATGATGTTCTTCGGAATTTTTTGCGCACTTTATTTACTTGTGTACAAGTATATAATAAAACGAATAAAAATTTCAGAATAAAAATTACACAATCGTTTCTTTATATTAGCAAGTACAAAGCTATTAAGTATGAAACGATTTAAAACTCCTGATGATTTTTTTGAAGCACAAACTCAATGGCAAGATATTTTACTGCTATTGCGTGAAATTTTATTAACTACAGAGCTCGAAGAAACTATAAAATGGGGGGCTCCCACCTATACAGTTTGTAATAAAAATGTTGTAGGTATTGGGGCTTTTAAAAATTATGTAGGATTATGGTTTTTTAATGGAGCTTTACTATCAGACCCAGATCAAGTTTTAATAAATGCACAAGAAGGAAAAACTAAAGCGCTCAGGCAATGGCGTTTTACAAATCTATCTGAAGTAAAAAAAGAGCAAGTTTTACGCTATGTAAATGAGGCAATAGAAAATCAAAAAAGAGGCTTAGAGATTAAGCCACAAAAAAAAGAGCAACTACAAATACCACAAATTTTAAACAACGCTTTACAAAGTGATTCTGAACTTGCTAACTCTTTTAATGCATTACCCCCTTATAAGCAACGAGAATATATAGAACATATTGGCACTGCTAAAAGAGAAGCAACAAAGCAAAGCAGGTTAGAAAAAAGTATATTACTTATAAAACAAGGATTAGGCTTACATGATAAATACCGTTAAAAATAAAAAAGCATCATTAAAAAATGATGCTTTTTCAGTTGAGCTGTAGTATAATATTATTTTTTCTTAGGAGCGTTAAGTTTAGCGCTCATTTCCATAGAAATTGCAGAGCGTTCAAACTTAATTTTACCGGCAGGAGTTTCTATAATGCACGTATTATCGTTATCGTTAAGCTCTAACACTTTACCGTGCATCCCGCTTTTGGTAACTACTCTGTCTCCTTTTTTTAATTCGTTTATAAATTTCTTTTCTTGTTTTTGACGTTTCATTTGTGGTCTAATCATAAAAAAGTAGATAACCACAAACATTAACAAGAACGGAAATAATGAGTTCTGAAAAATTGCTTCCATTTAGTTTATTGCTTTTTAATGATTGGTGCAGGTAATTTTTTTCCTGTGCCTTCTATAAATGCTTTAATTTTTAATACTTCTTTTCCTTTTTCTGTGTTTGCAGAAACCGTAACCGTTTTCATAACATTACTTGCTCCCGAACCATTAAATTTAACAGTAAGCTCTCCTGTTTCTCCTGGTGCAATAGGAGTATTTTTTGGGTAGCTTGGCACTGTACAACCGCAACTGGTTTTTACATCGGTTATAATTAACGGAGCCTCTCCTGTGTTAGTAAATTTAAAAACAGTTTCTACTGCCTGACCTTGTTGTATAGTTCCAAAATCATGCTCTATTTTCTCAAAAGTCATTACAGGAAACTTAGTTGCTTGCTGATCTCTTTGAGTAGCCATCTCTAAGTTTTCTGCTTTTATTTTGCTGGCTGCATCTTCTTTTTGTTTACATGATACTGTAGCAGCCATAATGCCTAAAACAGTAAGTACTAATGTTTTTTTCATGGTTTTTTTAATTTTTTCAGGCCTAAAAATAAACATATTTTATTACATCAGGCCTCTACCTATTTTATTTAACTTTTGGTTAGTTTGGTAATCTTTAACCAGTTTGTCTAATACCCCATTTATAAAAATACTGCTCTTTGGTGTAGAGTATTCTTTAGCAATCTCTAAATACTCGTTTATGGTAACTCTAACCGGAATTGATGGAAAGTATAAAAACTCTGCAATGGCCATTTTAAGTAGTATACTATCTACCTCTGCAATACGCTCTTTATCCCAGTTAGGTGTTTTGCCTTCTATTTCTTTGCTTAACTTCTCATCGTTTAAAACTGTTTTTAAAAGCAAGTTTTTGGCAAATTCTCTGTCTTCTTGATCTTTATAAAGTGATTCAATAAAGATTGTTTTAGAAGAATTTTGGTTTATCTTTTTTATTTTCTTTAGAATAATAGTGTTAACCAATGGTAAATCGTCTAGCCAGGTTAAACTATGGTCTTCTATATATTCGTAAAGCTTTGGGTGTGGAGCAATTATTTCTTTATAAAGTTCTACAAAAAAAGACTGGTCTTCTTTAATGCTATTGGTTGTAGTTTTCATGTAATCTTTATAGATTTCACTTTCTACTATTGCATCATAAACCAATCTTACATATTCATCATCTAACTCCCAATGCTTAATTTTCTTAGCTTCTAAAGCATCTAAAACATGCTCATTATTTGCTAATAACTGAAGTATGTAATTATTAACAAATTTTGTGTTGGGATTTTTATCTGTTTCTGTAGCTAAATATTTTTTTTGGGCAATTTCAAGTTGTTTCTGAGCAGTTTTTCTGAGTTCTATTAACAAACTAAGCAACAGTAAATACAAGCTCTCCATTCTTTCTATGCTGGCAAATAGAAACTTTTGCTGGGCATCTACATCACTATGTTTAGACTGTAACATAGCATATATAGCTTGCATTACTTTTACCCTTATGTGTCGGCGTGTAAGCATATATAAAGAACATTAAAAATTAAGGCGAAAGAAACTTGGTTCCTTTCGCCTGCAAAAATAGTATTATTCTAAAATGTTTTAACTATTCTTTTCTAATTTTCTTGCATCTATTCTTGCTTGAGCAATCTTAAATGCAGCTTGGTGAGTTGTAATGTTATGATTGTCTGAATGCTCGAAAATTTCTAAGGTAGTATTGTAAATGTTTTCGGTTTTACGCATAATTTCTGTTTTACCGTAGTTTTCAAGCTCTGCATAAACATTAATAATACCACCTGCATTTATTAAAAAGTCTGGTGCATAAGCTATACCTCTTTGTTTAAGCAATGCTCCGTGTTTAACCTCATCTGCTAATTGGTTGTTAGCAGCTCCGGCAATAACTTGAGCTTTTATCTTATAAATGGTATCATCGTTTATTGTTGCTCCAAGTGCGCAAGGTGCATAAATATCTACATCTGCACTGTAAACATCACCATTTAAAATTTTAGCACCGTACTTTTGGCTCACTTCATTTAATCTGTCCTGATTTATATCTGCAATATAAATTTCTGCTCCTTCATTATTTAAGTGCTCTACTAACACTTCTCCAACATGACCAATACCTTGTACAAGTATTTTCTTGCCTTCAAGGTTATCATCTCCAAATTTATATTTAGCAGCAGCTTTCATTCCCATAAAAACACCATAAGCTGTTATAGGCGATGGGTTTCCTGCTCCTCCTTTTTCTTCAGATATACCGGTAACATACGGTGTAACCTCTCTAACCAAATCCATATCGGCAGTTTCCATACCAACGTCTTCAGCTGTAATGTATTTTCCGCTAAGTGAGTGCACAAATTCTCCGAATTTTTTCATTAATTCCGGAGTTTTTTGTGTTTTGGCATCGCCAATTATTACAGCTTTACCCCCACCAAGATTTAATCCGGTGATGGCCGACTTGTATGTCATCCCTCTAGAGAGTCTTAACACATCGTTTAACGCTTCCCACTCATTATTATAAGCCCACATTCTAGTACCGCCCAAAGCAGGTCCGAGCACGGTATTGTGAATTCCGATTATTGCCTTTAAACCTGTATCTTTGTCGTTGCAAAATACAATCTGTTCATGATTATCAAACGAAAGTTGGCCAAAAACCGGGTCGGCTTTTTTAAGTTCGTTTACCGAAAGAACTTCAGATTCCATATACGTTAAATTAAATTAATAGTATTTGTATTTTTTAAAGTATTGTTAAAAATACGGCGCAAAAGTAAAAGATTATTCAATTTGCAGCAATTAAACAAACGTTAAATTGTGATTTTTTAAAACATAATTACCTAAAAAACACGCATGAAAGAGCTAAAAGCCATTAATAAGTACTTTAAAAAGTACAAATACAAACTTCTTATAGGTATTTTAATTACCATTATTGCCAGGGTTTTTTCGTTGGTTTTACCTCCTTACGTAAGGAAATCTTTAGATGCAGTAGAAAAGTATCTCACTTCAGAAACTGCGAACATTGCCACTATAAAAGGACAATTAATAGAGTATATTGTAATCATTATTGGTAGTGCCCTACTTGCCGGATTTTTTACCTTTTTAATGCGTCAAACTATTATTAATGTATCTAGATATATAGAGTTTGATTTAAAAAACGAAATTTACCAGCATTATCAAAAGCTGAGCCTGAATTTTTACAAACAACGTCGTACCGGCGATTTAATGAACAGAATCAGCGAAGATGTAGGTCAGGTAAGAATGTATGCCGGACCGGCAATTATGTATAGCATACAAACTTTAACGCTTTTTGCCTGTGTTATTCCTATAATGTTTATAACTGCACCTACACTAGCACTTTACACATTAATACCACTACCTGTTTTATCTTTTTTAATTTACAGGATTAGCCGAATAATTCATAAAAAGAGTACCGTTGTACAAGAGTTTTTATCTACTATATCTACATTTTCTCAAGAAACTTTCTCCGGAATTTCTGTAATTAAAGCCTATGGCTTAGAACCCAATATGAATGCAGAAGCTGCCCGATTAGCAAATTTGGGTAAAGACAAAAGTTTAGATTTAGCAAGGGTTAATGCCTGGTTTATGCCTTTAATGGTTTTGCTTATTGGGTTAAGTAACTTGTTTGTAATTTACATTGGCGGAAGGCAATATATTAATGGTGAGATAGCAACAGTTGGTGTAATTTTAGAGTTTATAATTTATGTAAACATGCTAACTTGGCCGGTTGCTGTAATTGGCTGGGTAACATCTATTGTACAAAGAGCAGAAGCGTCACAAAAAAGAATCAACGAATTTTTAAGCATCCAACCAGAAATTACAAACAATGTCTCTCATGCAACCCCAATTAAAGGAGATATTGAGTTTAAAAATGTTTGGTTTACTTACCAAGACACTAATATAACTGCGCTAAAAGATGTTTCTTTTGCTATTAAAAGCGGACAAACTTTAGCTATAATTGGTAAAACCGGTTCCGGTAAATCTACAATCTTAGATTTAATCAGCAGAGTTTACGAGCCTACTAAAGGAAGCGTATTAATTGATGGTAAACCTATTCAAGAAATTAATATTAAAAACTTACGCGAAGCAATTGGTGTAGTGCCACAAGATGCTTTTTTGTTCTCTGATACAATTGCCAATAACATTAAGTTTGGAAAACCTAATGCAACCCAAGAAGAAATAGAAGAAGCTGCTAAAAAAGCCGTTGTTCATGACAACATTATTCAGTTTACCAAAAAATATGATACCGTTTTAGGTGAAAGAGGCATAACACTTAGTGGCGGTCAAAAACAACGGGTTTCTATTGCAAGAGCATTACTTAAAGATGCAACTATTTATTTATTTGACGATAGCCTATCGGCTGTAGATACTGAAACTGAAGAACAAATTTTAAATAATTTACAAGCAATTTCTAAAAATAAAACTACCGTAATTGTAAGCCATAGAGTTTCGTCTGTTAAGAATGCAGATGTAATTTTAGTATTAGAAGATGGTAAAATTATACAACAAGGCAGCCATAACGAGCTTATAAATTTACCTGGTTACTACAAAGAACTCTATGAGAATCAGCTATCTGAGAAAGAATTTTAAAAAAAGTTGTTTGATTATGTTTTTTTTTACATTTTTGGACTACATAACGTAACAATCAAACTAAACGATTAGAGGGATTATGAGCGAAAAAGATTTACTCGAGAAAGACGAAATTTTCTCAAAAGTATTAAGAGCCGGAAGAAGAACGTACTTTTTTGATGTTCGCGAAACAAGAGCCGGTGATTACTATTTAACCATCACAGAGAGCAAAAAGTTTACTCACGAAGATGGCTCATTTCATTACAAAAAGCACAAAATTTATTTGTACAAAGAAGATTTTAACGCCTTTAAAGAAATTTTAGGCGAAGTAATGCAATACATTATTGATGAAAAAGGCGAAGAGGTAATTTCTGAGCGTCATCAAAAAGACTTCAAAAAAGATGATGTAGATAATAGTGGTGAAACTCCCTCTACAGACTCTTTTACCGATGTAAGCTTTGAAGATATCTAAAATATACCCTATTGTTTTAAACGGCTTCTTTTCAGAAGCCGTTTTTTTTTATCTTTAACCAAACTAAAACTCCAACCCAGACTAATTATGAGAAAAATTGTAGTTCTTTTATTTTTAGCATCCTCATTCTTACAAGCACAACAAACAGTAACTTTAAATTATTACCTTCCAGACAACGTAACCTACAATCCTAACATACCAACTCCTAAAGAAATTATTGGTCATGAGGTGGGCCAATGGCATGTAACACACGATAAACTTGCACTGTACATGCAAAAACTAGCAGAGGTTTCCGATAGAATTACCATAGAAAACAGAGGTCATACTTTTGAAGACAGGCCACTATTGTTATTAACAATCACATCACCGGAAAACCATAAAAACATCTCATTTATTAGAGAGCAACACATACAGCTTACAGAGGCAAATAGTAGCTCTTTAGACACCAACAATATGCCAATTGTAGTGTACCAAGGTTTCTCTATTCATGGGAATGAGCCCAGCGGAAGTAATGCTGCTTTGGCCGTTGCATACTATTTGGCTGCAGCAGAAGGTCCGGAAATAGACGAGCTGCTTAAAAATGTTGTAATACTATTTGATCCTTCTTTTAATCCAGATGGGTTACAACGCTTTTCATATTGGGCTAATACCAATAAAAGTAGTATGCTAAATCCTGATAACAATGACAGAGAATACCATGAAGTTTGGCCTGGTGGCAGAACCAATCATTATTGGTTTGATATGAATAGAGATTGGCTTCCGGTACAATTGCCGGAAAGTAGAGCGCGTATTGCAACTTTTCATAAATGGTTGCCTAATATTTTAACAGACCACCATGAGATGGGTACAAACTCTACCTTCTTTTTTCAGCCAGGAGTTCCATCAAGAGTTCATCCGTTAACTCCTAAAATGAACCAAGAGTTAACTAAAGAAATTGCTAAATACCACGCTAAAGCGTTAGATAAAATTGGTTCTTTATATTATTCTGAAGAAAACTTTGATGACTATTACTACGGTAAGGGCTCTACATTTCCGGACGTTAATGGAAGTATTGGTATTTTGTTTGAACAAGGAAGCTCTCGCGGACATATACAACAAAGTGAAAACGGAGTTCTTACCTTTCCTTTCACCATCAGAAATCAATTCACAGCTGCATTATCTACTCTAGAAGCTGCAAAAAAATTACGTGTATCTATTTTAAATTACCAACGAGATTTCTACAAAAACGCCAGAGAAGAAGCAGCTAAAGAAAAAAACAAAGTACTTGTTTTTGGTGACGAAAAAGATGCAGCTAAAACCTATCATTTAGCCGAGATTTTAAAGCGACATCAAATCACCTTTCATTATTTAAAAGATGATGCTACCATTAATGGTAAACGTTTTGCTAAAGAAAGTAGTTTTGCGGTACCATTTAATCAAAAAAATCCGAGGCTTGTAAAAGCCATGTTCGAAAAAAGAACAACTTTTACAGATAGTTTGTTTTATGATATCTCTGCATGGACTTTTCCGCTTGCTTTTAATGTAGATTACACAGAAACAACCTCTACCAATTACCTAGGTAATGTAGTAACCAACCTTAAACACAAACAAGGTGTTGTCTCTGCAAAATCTAATTATGCCTATTTATTTGAGTGGCATGAGTATTACACTCCAAAAGCATTAAACACAATATTAAGTAAAGGATTACGTGCCAAAGTTGCCAGAACACCTTTTACGTTAAACGGAAAAAAGTATGATTACGGAACCATTATGATACCGGTGCAAAACCAGAACATGAATTCTGATATGCTCTACAATTTTTTAGTTAAAGTAGCAGTAGAAAATCATATAGAAATTAATGGTGTAAATACCGGTTTAACCGAAGGTATTGATTTAGGAAGTAATGATTTTGAACCGGTAAAAAAACCTAAAGTTGCTTTATTAGTAGGAGACGGTGTTACTCCTTACGATGCCGGTGAAATTTGGCATTTGTTTGACCAACGTTACAACATGCACATAACTAAAATAGATGTTAGTTACTTAAGCCGTGTAGATTTAAGCAAATACACCGCATTTATTATACCTAACTCTTGGGGAGGCAACAGCATAAGTAAAACGGCTGCAGAAAATTTAAAAGAGTGGGTTAAAAACGGTGGTACTTTAATTGGTTACCGAAATGCTGTTAACTGGCTAAAAAATAATGAGTTTATTAGTGCTGAATTTAAAAAGAATGAAGAAGAGTTAGTAGCCAAAAATGTGAGATTTGACCAACGTAATAAATTTTACGGAGCACAAGTAACAGGAGGAGCTATTTTTGAAGCTAAAATAGACCGTTCTCACCCAATAAATTTTGGTTATAAAAACAATGAAATTGCTCTTTTTAGAAACACTAACATTTATTTAAAACCAGATAAACACAGTTTTAACAATCCTATTCAGTACACTAACTCACCTTTATTAAGCGGGTATATATCTGAAGAAAATTTAGAGCTGCTTAAAAACAGTGTCCCCGTTAAAATTAACCGAATGGGCAAAGGTAGGGTAATAGCCTTTACAGATAATACCAATTTTAGAGCTTTTTGGTATGGTACAAATAAATTATTAATGAATGCTATTTTCTTTTCTAAAATAATGTAGAATATATAGTATTGTAAAAAAAGGCTCGTATAAATACGAGCCTTTTTTTATGCTATTCTTAAACCATTTTCTACCTTATGAGTGGGTTGTAATAGTGTAACCTCGTCTTTATTTACTGCTCCTAAAACCAAACATTCACTCATAAAAGTTGCTATTTGTTTTACCGGAAAATTAACTACTGCTATTACTTGTTTTCCAACCAAATCTTCGGGAGTGTATTTTGTTGTTATTTGTGCTGATGATTTTTTTATGCCAATCTCCGAACCAAAATCTATTTTAAGTTTATAAGCCGGTTTTCTGGCTTCCGGAAAAGGTAAAACTTCTAAAACAGTTCCTACTCGCATATCTACTCTAGAGAACTCATCCCAAGAAAGTGCCATATTACTCTTATAATATTTATCGGTTAATAGTTAGTTTTTTTATAACTTCTGGTGAAATATTTCCCGAATATACCCCATAAGCATCAACTAACAAACCTTTATCTCCGTTAGAAGTTTCTATTGCATACAAAATAACATTATCTGAAGGGTTTGTGGCTCCTTCAAACCTGTAAAATGCTACAACATTAAATTCTTCTGCTTTATGCACACACTTTTTGTTTTTATTCTCAAGCCCCTCATAACACAAATTTAAATCATCAGTAAAACCTTGTTGTTTTAAATCTTGTATGGCTTCAACCAGTGTTTCGTATGATTTTTTCATAACACTATATTTGTAAGGTTTCTATTAAAGTTACAATTTTTTTAACTTTATACAAGGTTAGTGAAATTGGTAATTAAAACAATATAAAGCTTATGGCAAGAACACCCAGTAATATGGTACCTTTAGGTACTAAAGCACCCGATTTTAAATTACCCGATACAGTTTCCGGCAGGCGATTAACATTAGATGATGTTAAAGGAGATAAAGCAACTGTTGTAATGTTTATATGTAATCACTGCCCATTTGTTAAGCATGTTAATAAAGGGATTGTTGCTTTAGCGAATGATTACAAAGACAAAGGTGTTGGTTTTGTAGCTATATCTAGTAATGATATTGTTAACTACCCTGAAGATTCTCCGGAACTCATGAAAAAAACAGCTGCCCAAGAAGGATATCCGTTTCCGTATTTATATGATGATTCGCAAGAAGTGGCTAAAGCATATGATGCTGCTTGCACTCCTGATTTTTATATTTTTGATAGTGATTTAAAGCTTGTGTATAGAGGTCAGCTTGACGACTCAAGACCCGGGAATGATATACCGGTTACAGGGAAAGATATGCGTGCGGCTTTAGATGCTATTTTAAACAACAAACCGGTATCTAAAGATCAAAAACCAAGTATTGGTTGTAATATAAAATGGGCTACTAAAATCTAATAAAAAAGCGCCTTTTTTTAAGGCGCTTTTTTTTTATAGTTTATTTTGCATCTACTAATTCTACATCAAAAATTAATGTTGCATGAGGAGGTATAACTCCACCTGCTCCTCTGGAGCCATATGCCAAGTTAGATGGAATGATTAAGCGTGCTTTATCTCCAACGCTTAATAAAGATATTCCTTCATCCCAACCCGGTATAACTTGGCCTACGCCCAAAGTAAAGCTTATTGGCTCTTTACGTTGGTAAGAAGAGTCAAACAGCATACCGTTTGCTAACTGCCCCTCATAATGTACAGAAACAGTTTGACCTTTTTGAGCTTTTGCTCCCTTACCCTCTTCTAAAATTTTATAATACAAACCGGATTCTGTTTTATCAAATCCTTCGGTAAGTTTAGCTAACGCTTCTTCTCTTTGTTTTTTCTCTTTGGCTTCGCGTTCTTCTTTACCGTCTTGAAAATCTTTAAATGCTTTCACAGCATCCCAGTTTTCTGCTTCTTCACCAACTCTAATAATCTCAATGTTATTAATTTTATCTCCTTGCTCAATAGCATTAACAACCTCTATACCTGTTTCTACAAATCCAAAAACAGTATGTTTATCATCTAACCACGGGGTTTCTACATGCGTAATAAAAAATTGACTCCCATTGGTGTTAGGCCCGGCATTAGCCATAGATAATACACCCGGGCCATTATGACGTAATTCTGGATGAAATTCATCATCAAACTGGTATCCGGGACCGCCTACTCCATTTCCGAGTGGGCATCCACCTTGAATCATAAAATCGTTTATAACTCTGTGAAAGGTTAAACCATCATAATAAGGCTCTCCTTTAGATCTAAAATCATTATCAATACTTCCTTCAGCTAAGGCTACAAAATTGCCTACTGTTCCTGGTGTTTTATCGTGTGTTAATTTTACAACAATCTCTCCTTTACTGGTGTTAAATTTGGCGTAAATACCGTTTTGCATGGTGTTTATTTTTTTGTTGACGGCAAATATAGAACTTTTACCAGCAACCGTTAGTTAATTATCCTTTAATATTGGCAGGTTTTATAATCCCATACTTATCAAACAAATAAACTAAGGCAGTCATTGTAGCTGCCCCGAGTTCTAGTTCTCTTTTATTTACATGCTCAAATGTATCGTTAGCTGCATGATGATGGTCAAAATAACGTTGTGAATCTGGCCTTAATCCCGCCAAAACTACTCTTCCGTCTTTTAACGGCCCAATATCTGCACCGCTTCCTCCACGTTCAAATAAATGAATTAAATACGGTTCAAAAAGTGGTTTCCATTGTAAAACTTGCTCAAAGTTTGCCTGAGAGCAATCAAAAGAAAATCCTCTTGGTGTAAATCCTCCTGCATCACTTTCTAGCGCAAATATGTGTTCTTCGTTGTTTTTTTTAGCTTCTTCGGCATATTTTCTTCCTCCCCGCAAACCATTTTCTTCATTCATAAAAAGTACTACTCTAATAGTACGCTTAGGTTTGTACCCAATTTTTTTGAATAATCGTAAAACTTCCATGCTTTGTACACAACCTGCTCCGTCATCATGAGAACCATCTCCTAAATCCCAAGAATCTAAATGCCCTCCAACTAAAATTATTTCATCAGGAAATTCGCTTCCTTTAATCTCTCCGATAACATTATATGAAAGCACATCATCAAACTGTTTGCAATTTTGATTAAAATAAAATTTAAGTTCCGGGTTTAATGCCAACAAAGCACTTAATTGTTCTGCACCGTTTGTACTAATAGCTGCAGCCGGAATGCGTTTATGTACCGGAGTGTCTCCGTAGCTCATTGAGCCTGTATGCGGATAATCATCTAAACGCAAACTTAACGATCTTACAATAACTCCTACCGCTCCGTATTTAGCTGCCTCCATGGCGCCAGCATAACGTTGATCAACACAGCCTCCATAAGCTTTAAAAGTGTTTATAAGGTTAGCCTGCATTGGCCTATTGTAAAAAACTATTTTGCCTTTAATTTTTTCTTCGCCAAGTTGAGATAACTCTTCTATTCCTTTAACCTCAACAACTTCTGCTTTTAACCCTCCTTGAGGTGTAGCAACAGAACCTCCTAAAGCACAGATAGGCACAGGTGTAGTTACTCCCGGAGCGGTTTCTATGTATGCATATTCCGGCGCTCCTCTAACCCATTTTGGCACCATAACGGGTTGTAACCAAACCCTATCTAATCCTAAAGAATCTAATTGCGCCTTTGTGTACTCTACTGCTTTTTGTGCGTTTAAAGAGCCCGAAAGCCTACCCCCTATTTGATTAGATAAATAATCTAACCAATGGTAAGCCTTGCCTTCTGTTAAGGCTGCATTGTATATTTTTTGAATTTGTAAAGCATCTGCATTATTCTGAGCGGTTACTTGAAAGGTAACCAAAACACATATTATTAAAATTTTTTTGAGCATTTGTAATTGTTTTATTCTGCTTGTAATTGTTTTTTATACGCTTCTATATTGGCTTTAATTTCCGGGTCTAACTCTGGTGCTTTTATATCTTTATACGTGGTTAATGTATTATATAAGATAGAAGCTACTATATATCTGGCAGCTTTTTTATTGTCTGCCGGTATAACATACCATGGTGCATGTGGTTTAGAAGTTTTATTTATAGCTTCTTCATAACACGATATATAGTTATCCCATAGTTTACGTTCTTTTAAGTCGCCAGGAGAAAATTTCCAGTTTTTCTCTTTTTTTTCTAACCTTCTCAGTAACCTGTTACGTTGTTCTTCTTTAGATAAATGTAAATAAAACTTAAAAATTAATGTTCCGTTTTGAGCTATGTGCTTTTCAAAATTATTTATTTGCTCAAACCTTGTTTCCCAGAAAGTATCATCTATATCTTGTACACTATTAATATATGGTAAATTCTCGTTTAAAATATACTCAGGATGTACTCTTGTAACCAATACATTTTCGTAATGCGTTCTGTTAAAAACTGCAAACTTCCCCCTTGGAGGCAATGCAATATAGTGACGCCACAAATAATCATGTGAAAGCTCTAAAGCTGTAGGAACTTTAAAACTGTGTACTATTATACCTCTGGAGTTAAAATCTTTAAAAACTTCTCTAATTAGACTGTCTTTTCCAGCTGTATCCATTCCTTGTAAGCATACTAACACCCCATATTTGTTGTGTGCATACATTATGTCTTGAAACTCTCCTAGTTTTTGCCTAACCTTCTCTAACCATTTTTCTAATGTGTTGTTGTCTTTATTAAAATCTTCGAAAGTTGAAAATTTCGATAAGCTAACTTGCTGATTTACTTTATAATAGTCCGGATTAATGTTTTTCATCTAAAAAAATTTGACTTAAAGATATATAAAGAAAAGAAAAATCACGTTACTATAACAGACGAAGTGTTGAAATATAAAAATGATGCATTTCATCGAATTTTTTAAAAAATTATACTTAAGTAAAATGTAAGCCGTTATAATTTCCAAAACAACCCAAGTCTAAAAAATTAAACCATTAGCTTAACTGTATGAAAGCAACTATTTCTTTGCTATGGATGAGCATTCTTACTGCTACTATAACTCCCACAAATGATGCGTGTACCAAAGCCCATTCGGCAGCAAGCTATGCATTATTTCATGCAAAAAAATCATTAAAAGCAGATAATTTTGATCATCAGCGTTATTATGCAGAACGTGCTATTGAAGCGTTTAAAAAAACTCAAGAAGTAATAGACGATTGTGGATGTGATAAAGCTAAAAATGCCATTTTAGACGGTATAGAGAATTTAACCAAAGCAGCAGAGGCTGAAGATTGGGATAAAGGTAGGTTTTATACCAAAAAAGGGCATGCTTATGCACAAGATGTTATTGGTTTTTTAGATGAGTGTACTTCTGGTATTGCTTATACAACTGTTTACACTATAGATAATACAGAAACTGTTGCTGCAGAAAATATAATGGTTAAAAAACAAGAGTTAACTGAAGAAGAGCAAAAGCTAGAAGAAGCTAAACGGAGACTTGAAGAAGAAAAAAGAAAACTAGAAGAAAAGCTTGCTGAACAAAGAAGGCTTAAAGAAGCTTTAGAAAAAGCCCGACAAGAAGAGCTCGCAAAACAAAAACAATTAAAAATAGCAACCGAAGATGCGTTGGCAAATTTAGAAACAGCAATTTATGAGCTTACCATAGCATTAGATTGTAAAACAGCTTACAGTATCTTAAAAAATTATAGTAAAACATACACAGATTTAGAAAAAGAAAGTTTAGACCAAACTAAAAATTATTACATACTTAAAGCAAAAGAAATAGCAGATAATGCCATGCAAAAATTGGTAGACTGCACAAAAAAGTAGGCCTTAAAAAAAGGTCACATAAAGAAGACTGTCTATAAGTTTCTTGGATAATTCATACCACTAGCTATCCTCGAGCCGTCGTCACGGGCAACTATAGAAAATGAATAACGACGATGCTCAAAAACTTAAAAAGACAGTCTCTTTTTTTTTTTTATTTAGAAGCAAAGAGTTTTACATCTTCTTCAGTAACTTCTTTGCCCCCTAAGATAATTAATCTTTCAACAACATTTCGTAATTCTCTAATATTTCCTGTCCAATCATAGTTTTGCAAAAGCTTTACGGCTTTATCTGAAAACTTTTTTGGAGCATTCCCTTGCTCTTCTGCAATTTTTTTAGCGAAGTGCTCTATGAGAAGCGGAATATCTTCTCTTCTGTCGTTTAATGGAGGAACCTTTATTAAAATAACTGCCAAACGATGGTATAAATCTTCTCTGAATTTACCCTTTTCTATTTCCTTTTTTAAATCTTTATTTGTTGCAGCTATCACCCTAACATCTACCTTAATATCTTTATCGCTACCTACTCGTGATATTTTATTTTCTTGTAGAGCACGCAATACTTTAGCTTGAGCCGATAAGCTCATGTCGCCAATTTCATCTAAGAAAATAGTACCCCCGTTTGCTGCTTCAAATTTTCCAGCTCTATCTTTTACAGCCGATGTAAATGCTCCTTTTACATGTCCAAATAATTCGCTCTCTATAAGTTCTGATGGAATTGCAGCACAATTTACCTCTATTAACGGCCCTGATGAGCGATCGCTTTTTTGATGTAACCAATGGGCTACTAACTCTTTACCGGTTCCATTAGGACCAGTAATTAAAACACGGGCGTCTGTTGGGGCTACTTTCTCTATAATATCTTTAATGTGTGTTATGGCTTTACTCTCACCAATCATTTCGTAGTTTTTGCTCACCTTTTTTTTGAGCATTTTATTTTCTACTACGAGTTCTTTTTTATCGAGAGCGTTCCTAACTGTATTTAGTAGCCTGTTTAAATCTGGTGGTTTAGAGATATAATCAAAAGCACCTAAACGCATGGTGTTAACTGCTGTATCTAAATCTCCATGCCCCGAAATCATAACAAACGGCACCTCTGGTTTAACCTTTTTTGCTGCTTCTAATACTTCTACCCCATCCATTTTGGACATTTTTATATCGCAGAGAACCAAATCAAAATCTTCTTTTTTAACCTTTTCTATACCGGTTAAACCGTCTTCGGCTTCTTCTACTTGGTAGTTGGTGTTTTCTTCGGTAAGTATTTTTACTAATACTCTACGTATAGCTGCTTCGTCTTCTATTACTAATATTTTTGGCATAGTTAATCTTTTATTTTTTAAACATCATATACCGTGCCTCTTTGTATTATTCTGTTTTGTGTTGGTACAAATGAATGTCTCTTTGAGGGAATGGTATTGTAATGTTATGCTCTCTAAAAGTTTGATCTATCTTAAATCGTAAATCACTTTTAATTCTCGGGTCTATAAAGCTATCATTTATATAAAAATAAACGCCAAACATTAATGCCGAATCGCCAAAATCTTCGAATAACACAAAAGGCTTTGGATTTTTTAAAATTCCCTTTTGGTTTGCTACACACTCTAATAAAAGCTTTTCTACTAATCGCGTATCGCTACCGTAAGCTACTCCAACTTTTACATGCTCTCTGGTTGTTCTGTGGTTTTGAGTATAGTTATAAATAGCATCGGTTAAAAATTTATGATTTGGGATTACAATTATTTTATCATCGCGAGTTATGGCTCTTGTTGTGCGAAGTTTAATATCTACTACACGACCAACTTTATCATCTACTTCTATGATATCGCCCACATGTAAAGATTGATCTAAAATAATTAGTATTCCTGATATTATATCTTGAAATAAATACTGAAGCGCAAACCCCAATCCAACAAATAGAGCAGCAGAAGCCGTTAAAAGTACCGTTAAGTTAACCCCCGAAGAATGTAATACGGTAACAATTACAATAATATAAATTACATAGTTTACAAACTTAAAAATGCTTATAAATTTGTTTTTATCGTCTAAAGGCAGTTTAGCTGTAATTATTCGTCTTATAAGTTTTAGTAAGTAGTGAGCAACAACACAGCTAACTAAAATTAAAAGTATTGTGCCAAGGGTAATAGATACGTTTTTATCTTGATAAATAGACCAAGACAAAAACTCTTTTAATTGATTAAATATATTTTTTACAACTTCCATACTAATACTTTAACCATTTATATAACTCTTTATACGAAGGCTTTTTGCCATACATTAAAATTCCTACTCTATATATTTTGGCTGCCAACCAAACAATAAAAATAAAAGTAGCAATTAACAACGCTATTGAGGTTAAAAGCTCCCAAAGCTGAACACCATCCGGACCAATGCCACTTGGCAAGCGCATTAACATAACAATTGGTGATGTAAGCGGAAAAATAGAAAAGGCAACAGCTATAGGCCCGTGTGGGTTTTCGAAAACCGAAAAGAATCCTACATATACGGCCAACATTAATGGCATAATTACAGGAAACATAAATTGCTGAGTGTCTGTCTCGTTATCTACTGCTGCCCCAATTGCAGCATAAATAGAGCTGTAAATTAAATACCCCAACAAAAAGTAAATAACAAAGAAAAACAGCAAAGTAAACCAAGGGAGTTTTAAAATTTCTTTAATGTACAATGTCATTTTATCTGAAGAGTTAGAAGCTGCATTAACTGCCTCTACGGCTTCTGGCGAGAGGTTGCTTGTTGCTGTTATAGCTTCAGAATCTAACCCGAATAAACTCATTACCACAACAAAAAGAACTCCGGCTAAAACTATCCAGATTACAAACTGAGTTATTCCGGCTAACGACGTACCTATAATTTTACCCAACATTAACTGAAAAGGTTTAACAGACGAGATAATGACTTCTATTATTCTGGAAGTTTTCTCTTCAATAACGCTTCGCATTACAAAAGCACCATAAATAATAATAAACATCATTATTAAATAGCCCATACTTCCACCAATAATGGCTTTCATCTCGTTTATACCCTTTAGCTTTTTTTCTCCAGAAAAGCTCGCTGTATTAATCTCGTAATTTTTACTAATATCTTTTAAAACATCATCAGATATGCCATACGATTTTAGCTTTTGCTCTCTTAGTTTTTTTTGAATGGTATTCTCTAACGTACCCAGTACATTTAAGCTGGGAGATTTTTCTGAATAAAACGATATGTTTTTTGCAACTTCTTCAAGAGTTTTACCGGCAGGCACATGCAATAAACCGTAGTGTTTAGAAGCTAATGCTTTTTGTTTAGCTTCGTTTAGATTACTGTTTTTAATTGTTACAAAAGAAAGCTCTGAAGTAGTAGTAAAACTGTTACTTAACAAATTACTTTCGTCTAATATGGCAATAGTTTTAACCTCATCGCTATTAACACGGGTTAAAAAAACTATTAAAGCACTCATAGCAACAATCAGTAGCGGGCTCAAAATGGTTAATATTATAAACGACTTATTTCTAACCTTTGCTATATATTCTCTTTTTATGATTAACCCTAATTTATTCACGATTGCTATTTTTTACTGTTTGTATAAAAATATCATTTGCAGTAGGTATAACTTCTGCAAAATATGTAACCTCTGCCTTATTACTTAAGTATTGTAACAGCTCGTTAGATGTGAGCCCGTTTGTTAGCTTAATTTTAAGTTTTAGCTCTTCACCTAAAGATTTAAAAGAAGCTGGCGACACCTGAAACTTTTCTTGCAATTCTTTCTTAACAGCTTCTTTATTAGGTGTTAATAACCCTATTTGATAAGTGTTGGTTCTGTTTTGCCTTTTAATATCTACTAATTTTCCTTCCAGAATTTTCTTTGACTTGTTTATTAAGGCAATATAATCACAGAGTTCTTCTACAGACTCCATTCTGTGTGTAGAGAAAATTACAGTTGCACCTTGTTGTTTTAACCGTAAAATCTCATCTTTAATTAGTGCAGCATTTATAGGATCAAAACCACTAAATGGTTCATCAAAAATTAGCAATTGTGGTTCATGAAGTACTGTTACTATAAACTGTATTTTTTGGGCCATCCCTTTAGAGAGCTCTTGTACTTTTTTGTTCCACCAATCTCCAATTTCCAGTCTCTCAAACCACATTTTAAGTCGCTTTTTAGCTTCTGCTTTACTTAATCCTTTAAGCTGAGCTAAATAAAGAGCTTGCTCTCCTACTTTCATGCTTTTGTAGAGCCCGCGCTCCTCTGGTAAATACCCAATTTGTTGTACATGATGGGGTTGCAGCGCTTCTCCGTTAAAGAGCACAGTACCGGTATCCGGATAGGTTATTTGATTTATAATTCTGATTAGTGTTGTTTTTCCTGCTCCATTCGGGCCTAACAGTCCAAATATTTCTCCTTTAGGCACATGAATAGAAACTTGGTCTAAGGCAGTAAAATTTCCAAATTGTTTGGTTACTTGGTTTGCTACCAGTAAATGCTCCATATATGGTTTTTTTCAAATATATTTTAAATACACGAAACCCTAAGGCAAGTTTGCATTTTTTTAAAATGTTTGTGTTTAAAAAAAATAAAGCTCGGCCTACAGCTGTAAACCGAGCTTTAATTTATAGTTTTTATTTAGCTATGAAAACATGTCTTTTACTTTTTCAAAAAATGATTTATCGCTTTTCTGAGGTTTTGGCTCAAAGTTTTCGTGATTCATCATCTTTTCAAAAAATTCGCGCTGTTCTTTATTAAGAACTTTTGGTGTCCAAACATTTACATGAACTAACAAATCTCCTCTTCCGTAGCCATTAATATTTGGCATTCCTTTTCCGCGTAGGCGCAAAATTTTTCCCGACTGAATTCCTTCTTCAAGTTTTATTCTAACCTTACCACTAACAGTATCTATCTCTTTAGATGTACCCAATACAGCTTCAGGAATGCTAATATATAAGTCGTAATGTAAATTATCTCCTTCACGTTTTAATGTTGGATGCTCTTTTTCTTCAATAGCAACTAACAAATCTCCCGGAATACCATTCCCGGGTGCTTCGTTTCCTTTACCACTTACCTTTAACTGCATTCCATCTACAACTCCAGCCGGAATTTTAATACTTACGGTTTCTTCCTCAATTATAAGTCCGTCTGCATCTGCACCAGCAGGCCTATTGCCTATTACCTGACCCGCACCACCACAAGTATTACAAGTAGTAGAGGTTTGCATTCTACCTAAAATGGTATTGGTGATTCTGGTTACCTGACCACTACCATTACAAGTACCACAAGTGGTATAAGAAACTCCCGGAGCTTGAACTTTACGTCTTACTTTAACTTTTTTCTCTACACCATTTGCAATCTCTTCTAACGATAATTTTACACGAATTCTAAGATTGCTTCCTTTTACTCTTCTTTGACCACCACCAAAGCCACCAAAACCACTAAAGCCACCGCCAAAAGCACTACCAAAAATGTCTCCGAACTGGCTAAATATGTCTTCCATATTCATGCCTCCTCCACCAAAGCCACCATTGCCTTCAAATGCAGCATGCCCAAACTGATCGTACTTAGCACGTTTATCCGGGTCGCTTAGTACTTCGTAAGCTTCGGCAGCTTTTTTAAACATTTCTTCGGCTTTGGTATCACCCGGGTTTTTATCCGGATGATATTCTAATGCTTTTTTACGGTATGCTTTTTTTATTTCGGCTGCAGTAGCGTTTTTGCTTACGCCAAGTATTTCGTAATAATCTTGTTTCATACACTTATATTACTGTCCTACAACTACTTTAGGATAACGAATAATTTTATCGGCTAATTTGTATCCTTTTTCAACAACATCTATTATTTTGCCTTTCATATCATCTGAAGGGGCGGGAACTTGTGTAATGGCCTCATGGATTTCGGCATCAAAAACATCGCCTTTATTAACTTCCATTTGCTCTAACCCTTTAGATTTTAGCGTTTCTCTTAGCTTGTTGTTAATTAGCTCTACTCCTTTTAAAAGTTCTTTTTCTTTTGTTTTAGAGATTTCTGCTAAAGCTCTATCAAAATCATCTAAAACAGGCAACATAGCACTTAGCACCTCTTGCCCAGCTGTTTTAAATAACTCTATTCTTTCTTTAGTTGTGCGCTTTTTAAAGTTTTCAAACTCGGCAAAAAGGCGTATAAATTTATCTTTTTCTTTTGCTAACTCTTCTTTTAACTGTTCTTCGGCAGTTTTTTCTTGCTTTTCTTCAGCTTGATTTTTTGCTGCATCGTTTTCCTTGTTCATTTGCTCTTGCTTAACTTCTTGTTCTTTTACTGCCGTATCTTTTTCTTGTTTATTTTTTTTACTCATAGATTTAATCGTATTTAACACCTTTAATTAAGGTTGGCAAAAGTATTGCCATTTATTTAAAAATGTCAAATTGTCACTAAAAAAAGCAATGTTTTAAGCTAAAATATCAGCTAAAGCTTTGTCTACAGTATTGTAGTTAAAATTAAAGCCAGCTTCTATTATTTTTTTGTTTGACACTTTATGGCTTGCTAAGATTACGTAAGCCATCTCTCCTAATAATAACCGTAAAAAAACCGAAGGTATATTGGGCAGCCAAAGTGGCTTTTTTAGTTGTTTTGCAACTGTTTTTACTAATTGTTTTTGTGTAACCGGATTTGCAGCCACTGCATTGTAAACTCCGTTTAAATTATTAGTTACGGCAAACAAAAAAAGTCTGGCAATATCATTTATATGAATCCAAGATTGCCACTGTTTTCCGCTCCCAAGTGGAGCTCCTACATAATATTTAACAGGTTTAACCAAGGCTGGTAATCCCCCTTGGTTTTTATCTAAAACCAAACCTATTCTTAACATACAAACCGACATTGAAAATTGCTTAAAACTATAAGCTGCCTTTTCCCATTGCTGTACTACTTGGGCTAAAAAAGAGTTATCTGCTTCATCATTTTCTGAATAAAATTCAGTTAAAGAGCTTGGGTAAACACCTATTGCAGAGGCAGATACCAACGTTTTTATGTTGTGCTCAGGTAAACTTTGTATGGCTTTGTGTAAGGTTTTAAGAGATTGTATCCTGCTGTTTATTATTTTTTGCTTGTAAGATTTGGTCCAGCGTTTTGCAATAGTAGCTCCTGCCAAATTTATAATCGCATCTACTTTGTTAAAGCAATCCAAATCTATTTCATTATGCTCCGGGTTCCAGAAAAAACCTTTATAATTGGGTTCGTTTTTTAATTTGCTTTTTTGAGTAGTTAAGTAATGTACAGTATAATTATTAGCTAAACACAATGCTACTATTTTACTGCCTACCAAGCCGGTTGCTCCTGTTATTAATATTGTCATACTTTTTTTATTGCTCTTAACATTTCTCTTTTGCCTGGTGGTCCGGGAAGTTTTTCTACGGTGAATCCTACAGCCTGCATAGCTCTTTTTACACTTCCTTTTGCAGAATACGTAACTAAAACACCGTTAGGTTTTAATGCTTGGTACATAGTTTTAAAAATCTCTTCTGTCCATAATTCCGGTTGCACTCTGGCACCAAAAGCATCAAAATAAATTATAGTAAACTCTTGATTATAGCTAACGTCACTAAACAAACGTTTGTGTTTTTGTAAATAAAAACTAGATGAGATTTGGTGTTGGGTTTCCCAAGAAACATGATGCAATTTCTCAAAAACATGTTTGTATTTGTCTGCCTGCAATGCTTTTGCATACTCTAACAAAGAAGCTTCTTCTGTACTAACCGGGTACGCCTCTATGCCGGTATATGTTATTTGCAGATTATTTTTAACAGACTCTAAAAAAGTAATAAAAGCATTTAATCCGGTGCCAAAACCCATTTCTAAAATAGAAAGCTCTTTAGCTTCTTTAAAATAGTGCAATCCATGGTGTATAAATACATGATATGCTTCTGCTATAGCACCATGTTTAGAATGATAGTGCTCATTCCAGTCTTCTATCTTTATGGTTTTAGATCCGTCTGCTGTTGTAATAATACTTCGCTTCACTTTATTGCGCTATAAGCACTCCGTCTGCCTCAAACGAGTATGTTTTTTTGGGTGTAGTTATTTTAGCTATTTCTTCTGGTGATTGTCCGGCGTCTTCTGCATAATGGCGTTGCTCATCAACCGACATGCTATTCACAAAAGCCTTCCCATTTACAATTACCTCTTTACCTTCTATATCTTTAGGAACAAAAAAGCCATAGTCTTTAAATTTAACCATTACTTCTTGGTTATCTTCAAGCTGTAGCTTCATCCAACATCCTTTAGATTTACATACATCTGTTACAACTGCTTTAAATTTTGTTGAGAGCGTATCTCCTTCGTTTAAGCTTTTGTAATCATTATATATTTCTGAAGTTTCTTTAGCAGATTTTGCTGTAATTTTTTCTCCAAAAGAATCGTATTTTTTGCTTTCACTACATGCTATAATTGTAAGTAAAGTAAATAAAACCAATAGTTTTTTCATGTCTTGTTTAATTTTAACTTTTTAGTTATTATAATTTACAAATTAAACAAATAAAAAGCATTAGTACACTTATTATACCCTATTAATTAGTTAATTTTGCACTAAATTTTCTTACTAATGAAAAATAATTCTCTACATACAATTTTCGTTGAAAAAGTAACTCAATCCAAACTTCCCAATGTTGATTTTAAAAACCTAACTTTTGGTAAAGTTTTTACAGATCACATGTTTTTGGCAACCTACAAGAATGGCCAATGGAATGCCCCTAAAGTAGTTCCGTATCAGCCTCTTTCTTTTACTCCCGGAACAAGTGTTTTTCATTATGGGCAAGCTGTTTTTGAAGGACTTAAAGCTTATAAGGACGATGATGATAATGTTTGGTTATTTAGACCCGAAGAAAACTTTAAACGCCTAAATAAATCGGCTAAAAGACTGGCAATACCTGAAGTTCCTGAATCGTATTTTTTTGATGGTTTAAAAACATTGTTAAGCTTAGATAAAGATTGGGTGCCCAAAGGGATAGGAAATTCACTTTACATAAGACCGTTTATTATAGCAACAGAAGAAGGTGTTAAGGCTTCCCCGGCACAAGAATATATGTTTATGATTATTTGTTCGCCGGCACAATCTTACTACTCCGGTACTATTAAAGTTAGAATTGCCGAAAAGTATAGCAGAGCTGCCAAAGGTGGTTTTGGTTATGCTAAAGCTGCCGGAAATTATGGAGGTCAGTTTTACCCAACCAAGATAGCACAAGAAATGGGCTATCAACAAATTATTTGGACAGACTCTATTGCTCATGAGTATCTTGAAGAAGCCGGCACAATGAATGTGTTTTTTAGAATAAACGACACCTTAATAACCAGCCCGGTGAGTGACACCATTTTAGATGGAGTTACCAGAAAAAGTGTAATTGAACTTGCTAAAGAAGAAGGGATAACTGTTGAAGTAAGACGAATTTCTGTGAATGAATTAGTAGAAGCAGCAAAAAACAATACACTTAAAGAAATGTTTGGTAGTGGCACAGCTGCAGTAATTAGCCCTATTAGTGGTTTTGGCTATAAAGAATTTGATTTTACTTTGTCTGACGTTGAAGATTCGTATGCAAAACGATTAAAAAAACGATTGTTAGATATACAATACAACAAAGCTCCGGATAACTTTGGCTGGAGGCATAAAATATAAAAAAGGGAGCGTTACGCTCCCTTTTTTATTCTTGTAAAATTTTGGCTATATCGGGTTTAAAATAATTTGGCCCTTTTAAAACTTTACCATCTTCTCTGTAAATTGGCTTACCGTCTTCTCCTAATTTACTCATATTACTTCGTTGAATTTCTGTAAAAACCTCCTCTATTTTATCTTGTAAGCCATGCTCAATAATAGTTCCGCAAAGTATATAAAGCATATCGCCCAACGCATCGGCTACTTCGGCTAAATCTCCGTTATTTGCAGCTTGTAAATACTCCTCGTTTTCTTCTTTCATTAAATTGTATCTGAGTGTATTTTTTGCAACACCTAAATTAGCAACTGGACTTGTTTTTACTCCTAAACCAAAAGCTTCGTGAAACTTTTTCACAGCCTCTATTTTATCTTTCATAAGCGTTTTATTTTATAATAGATGGTATAGTTATTATTTTCGCATAAAATATACAATATGTTTACCAGTGGTCAGTTAGTATTTGCAATATTTTTTGTCATCGCTTTTACTTTAATAATTGTTGCTAGTTATAGAAAAGACAAAAAATTGCATACTAAACATTATAAAGGTGCTTTTTGGGTTTTAATAGGTTTCGTAGTGTTTATGGCAATTTTATTAGCTATTAAATACTATCTTAAAAATTAACACGTTATATAATTGACAATTAGCTTAATAGTAAAATATTTTTAATTTTTTTCTTACATTTTTTTTTTAGAAAATAAAAAGAGCTAATTTTGTTCTGTGGTTAAAATTTTAAAAAGCAATGATGACATTCTTAACAGTATTATTAGTGCTGGTAGTATTAAATGTGATTCTCCTTATTTTCAGTGTAAATGCTGCCAAGCCATCTCCTAAAAAAGAGAAAACGTATATTCTTAGCGTTAAACAAAATGAACTTTCTGAACGTAAACTAAACGATTTAAAGAAAGCTGTTTAATGCTTTTATTAAGCTAACCATTCTCTTGTATTTACAATTTTTAACTTAGTTTTAAAAATTGCACCCCTCCTTTTGTGTTTTCCAATTCTGGTTTTTATTCTTTTTTTAATGTACACTACACTTGAAAAAAGTAGCTTTTTGTGTATCTTAGACTAGCTTTTTAAAAACCACGTACCTGCATGAAATTCTTAAAATACTTACTGTTTTTAATACTTCTTGTAATAATTATAGGTTCTATAATTATAGCTGTTCAGCCCTCAGATTTTAATGTATCGAGAACAAAAACAATAAATGCTCCACAAGCAGTACTATATAACCAAATAAATGATTTGAAAAAATGGCCTTCTTGGTCGCCCTGGCTAGAAAAAGAGCCTGATGCTAAACTTACGTATGGTGAAACTACAGAAGGTGTTGGTGCTAGTTATAGCTGGGAAGGAGATATATTAGGTAACGGCTCTATTAAAACCATTTACAGTACGCAAGACTCTATAGCTCAACATATTTATTTTGGAGAAGATACAACCCCATCTACAATTTACTGGAAATTGAGTCTGGAAAATAATCAAACAAATGTTACTTGGGGTATAACCGGCACGAGTAGCTTTTTTGAAAAAGCTTATGTATTATTTAATGGCGGGATGGACAAAATAATTGGAAATGATTATGAAAGAGGGCTTGAAAAACTTGATAGTGTTGTTACAACAAGTATGAATAAATTTAGCATTTCTGTTAACGGAATTACAGAATATGGTGGCGGTTTTTACTTGTATAAAACAACATCGGCAACTGCCTCGAATATTAGCAATACTATGGCAGAGCAGTATGGTGCTCTTAGCAACTTTTTAAACAAACATAACATTACCCCTACCGGCATGCCTTTTACTATTTATTTAGAAATGAATGCTGAAAATGGAAATGTAATTATGAGCAATGCCATACCGGTAAAAGAACGTATTATTGTTACCGGAGACAGTAATATTTTATGTGGTTACATGCCTAAATTAAAAGTTTTAAAAACAACTTTAAAAGGTAATTATACGCATCTTGGTAAGGCTTGGGAAGCAGCAAGAGATTACATATCTGAAAACAATTTAGAGCCTGCAGAAGAATACCCTTTTGAAATTTATACAAACGATCCTGGAGATTACCCAAATCCGGCAGATTGGGTAACAGAAATTTACATTCCTATTAAATAACAAAATGAAACAGGCCCTTTTAGTATTTATTGGTGGCGGTATTGGAAGTGTTTTACGATACCTGTTGGGAAAGCATTTAAATCTTGCATCGTTTAAAATTCCGTATGGCACATTTACAGCAAATATTATTGGGTGCTTTCTAATAGGACTGGTAATGGGCTATGCTCTTAAAACCAATTGGCTATCACAAAATCACATTTTATTTTTAGCTACAGGACTTTGTGGTGGTTTTACAACATTCTCTGCTTTTGCTTACGAAAACACATTTCTGCTTAAAAATGGCGACTTCACTACAGCGCTGCTATACGTATGTACCAGCACAATTATAGGAATTGCTGTTACTTTTTTAGGTTTTTACATTAGTAAATAATTACTTATTCCAGGCTTTCATTCCTGCTTTAACAGCAATAGGTAAATAATTTTCTGAAGGCACAATTGGGCACGAATATTTTGGATTATATACGCAATATGGGTTATACGCCTTATTAAAATCTAATGTTATAGAGTCTGATACAGGAATAGATAAATTTATATACCTACCACCTGCATACGTTTCATTACCGTTAGTTTTATCTGTAAAGGGCAAAAACAAATAATCCTTATATTCTTCTGAGAGCAAAAGCTCTTGATTTTGATACACATTTAGTTTAAACGTTTCTCCTTTTAGTTTAAAATGTACTTCGCCATACTTTTTATATTCTGGAGTTCTGCCGGTAGTGGTTGGCATAAAAAAAGGCAGCTCATTAGGAGTGCTTATAAATTTAGCCTTAACAACGTAGGAAGTATCTGGCTCAAAAAAAGGCAACGAAACAAAGTCTTTTCTATCTTTTTCAAGCAACGGAGATGTTGTAGCATTCTTAAACTCAGCATTTGTTTTATCTTGAAACTCATAAATATCTTTAAGCAAAGTGCTACTTGTTACTTTTTCCTTATGAGTAACTGTTTTATGGTATTGTTTATCAGACTTACAGGAAAACAACAATGTGCACATTATTATGCTCACAACTGTTATTTTTTTAAATTTAATTATGGTTAAAAACATTTTTGTATAGCTTTGCTTAAATTAAATAAGTATGACAATAACTACTTTATATACCCAAAAACAATCAGGCGTTGTTGTGTGTAGGTATCTGCTGTAGTTATTCTATCATAAGAAAATAGTATTAAACACAGCCCGGAAAATACCCGGGCTTATTTAGTTTTAATACCCAGACCAAAAATATGAAAAAATTATACCTAAGTTATTTAAGTTCTTTCTCCGGATTATCTACTGAGGTTTGGTGGTTAGCATTAATAACACTAATAAACCGGGCAGGTACAATGGTAATACCTTTCTTGTCTTTGTATTTAACTAAAGATTTGAATTTTACTTTATCAGATGTAGGTTGGATTATGTCTTGTTTTGGGTTGGGTTCTGTTGTAGGTTCGTGGTTAGGCGGAAAACTGACCGATAAAATTGGGTATTACAAAGTAATGGCAGTAAGTTTATTTGCTACCGGTTTGCTTTTTGTACTGGTACAATTTTTAACAACTTTTTATTTACTATGTATCGGTATTTTTGTTTTAATGTCTGTAGCCGATTCCTTTAGGCCTGCACTTTTTGTTGCTCTTAGCGCTTATAGCAAACCTGAAAATAAAACCCGATCGGTTACCCTTATACGATTGGCTATTAACTTAGGTTTCTCTGCCGGACCTGCAATTGGCGGTATAATCATAACCACTATTGGTTATAACGGATTATTTTGGATAGACGGATTAACCTGTATTGCTGCTGCTTTTGTACTGCTTAACGTACTGCACCCAAAAAAGACTAGAATTTTAGACGAAGTAAAAAACACCAACCCGGCCTCTGTTTATAAAGATATTCCCTATTGGATGTTTTTTATAAGCATGGTTTTATTCGGATTAGCCTTTTTACAATATTTCTCTACCATGCCTATTTACTACAAAGACGTTCATAAACTAACCGAGCTGGAAATTGGTTTACTTTTAGGAATGAATGGCTTTTTAATTTTTGCATTAGAAATGCCCTTAGTTAAATTTTTAGAATACTCAAAATGGTCTAAAATCGGGATTGTAATTCTGGGAGTTGTATTAACTGCCTTTAGCTTTTTAGTGTTAAATATTGCTTCATGGAAAGGTGTATTGGTTATAGGCATGTTATTAATGACCGTTGGAGAAATGATTGCTTTTCCTTTCTCTAATGCATTTGCTATGGATAGAGCCCGAAGAGGTAACCAAGGAGAATACATGGCACTTTACAGTATTTCTTTCTCTATTGCACATATTTTTGGGCACAACACCGGAATGCAGTTTGTAAATAAATTTGGGTTCGAGAACACTTGGTACTTTGTTACACTTTTAATGATTGTTTGTGTTATTACTTTACTAATTTTAAAACAATTATTAAACAAAGAAAAAATATAACATCGTGAGAAATATAATATTAGGCATTTGCTTACTACTAACAGTAATAAGTTGTGGCGAGAAAAAATCTAATAACAAAAATGCTAAAGCATCTGCTACACAAATACAATCATATAAACCCAATTTAAATCCAAATGCCTACAACGTAGGCTTTTTAATTATGGATGGTGTGTATAATACAGAGTTAACTGCTCCTTTCGATATTTTTCAGCATACAAAATTTAGAGAAGGTATTAAGCCTATGAATGTTTTTACTGTTGCAAATACCAACAATCCTATCACAACTTTTGAAGGATTACGAATTTTACCGGACTTTAATTACACAACCGACTCTATCCCTAAAATAGACATACTTGTTGTGCCTAGTGCAGAGCACCATTTAGATACCGATTTGCAAGACACTATTATGATTAATTTTGTGAAACGCACAGCACAACAAGCCAGTTTTGTTACATCGCATTGTGATGGAGCTTTTGTATTAGCTAAAGCCGGCTTATTAAATAATGTAGTATCTACCACTTTCCCATCAGACATAGATAAAATGAAAGCTATGTTTCCCGAATTAGATATCAGAAAAAATGTGCTTTTTGTACATGACGGTAAGTATATAACTTCTGCCGGTGGAGCTAAAAGTTTTGAAGCCGCTTTGTATTTGTGCGAATTATTATATGGTAAAGAGATTGCAGAAAGCTTAGCAAAAGGGTTGGTTATTAATTGGGACCTTCAAAAAATACCACATCTAATTATAAAATAATCAACTATTTACCTACATTTATAACACATTACTTTTTAATCAACCAAAATGAAAATTTTAAAACTACTGGTGCTAATAGTACATTTAGCACTGGTAACCTCTGTAACTGCTCAAGATTATTTCTTAGAGAAATACGAACCCTACAATCAACAAATTCCTACTCCCGAAGCCTTTTTAGGATACCCGATTGGAAGTCAGCACACCAGACACGATTTAATTGTAGCCTATTTTAACAAACTTGCAGAACTATCAGACAGAGCAAGTATAACTGTTTACGGCAAAACCCACGAAAACAGGCATTTGGTAATGCTAACCATTACATTACCCGAACATTTAAATAATTTAAGTTCGTTAAAAGAGCAGCATTTGGCTTATACAAACCCTTCGGTAACGCCTACATCGGCTTCAGCTCTTCCTATTTTTATTCAATTAGGTTATAATGTTCACGGTAACGAGCCATCCAGTGCAGAGGCTGCTATGCTTACGGCATATACTTTAGTTGCATCTAATAACAATGCAATACTATCTTACTTGCAAAACGCTGTTGTTTTTATAGACCCAACCATTAATCCTGACGGCAGAGATAGGCATACACAATGGGCTAATCAATTTAAAGCTAATCCGTTGGTTTCAGATCCTTTAGATGCTGAGCATAATGAGGGTTGGCCAAGAGGAAGAACCAATCATTATTGGTTTGATTTAAATAGAGATTGGCTACTTGCTATTAATCCTGAAAGTAGAGGAAAATTAAAATGGTATCATGAATGGTATCCTAATGTTGTAACAGATTTTCATGAAATGGGAACCAATAGCCATTACTTTTTTGAACCTATGAAACCCATCGGTTCTAAAGAACCCCTAATGCCAAAAGAAAATTATGAAGATTTAAATTCGATTTTTGCCAATTATTTTGTGGAAGATTTAGATAGCATTGGGGCTTTGTATTTTACTAAAGAAGCCTTTGATGGTACTTATCCCGGCTACGGATCATCTTACCCGGATTTACAAGGTGCTTTAGCACTATTGTTTGAGCAAGCCAGCTCGAGAGGTCATTTACAAGACACGCATTACGGCACCATTTCTTTTCCGTTTACTATTAGAAATCAATACGTCTCTAGCTTAGCAACCGTTCGGGCTGCCGTAGACAACAAAGAGAGGTTAAGAGCTTATCAACATAAATTTTTTAAAACTGCCATTTCACAAAAACCAACTTCTGGAGCTGTAGCCTATAAATTTTCTATCACTTCTGATTTTAACAGGGCAAAAGCTTTTTTAGATAAATTATTACTTCATAAAATTAAAGTATACAATTTAGGAGATGATTTTTTTGTACCGTTACAACAAGAACAAAGAAGAATGGTACAAACTGTATTTGAAACTTATAAAACGTACCGTGATAGTGTATTTTATGATGCTTCTGCTTGGAGTTTAGCTAATTTTTATAACATAGCTTATACACCACAAAAATCTTATAGTGATAATGTTTTAATAACAACAACAGAGAATATTTTAAACTACCCAAAAGTAACAAAAGCAAATTATGCTTACATATTAGATTGGACCGATTACAATGCTCACGCAGTTGTTAATTACTTACAAAACCATAAAGTTAAAGTTGCTTCGGCTTTAAAACCATTCAGCATTAATACAAACAGAGGAGTTAAAAGTTTTGGTTATGGAAGTATTTTAATTCCGGTGAGTATGCAATCCATAGAGCCAACCAAATTATTTGATATTATTAATAGCGCTCAACAAAAGTTTAACGCTCCTTTATACGCTGTAAATACAGGTTTTAGCAACACCGGAATAGATTTAGGAAGTAGAAACTTTGGTGTTTTAAAACAACCAAAAGCAGCTTTATTAATTGGTAATGGGGTTAACTCTTACGAAGCTGGAGAAGTCTGGCATTTGTTAGATACCAGAGTTCATATGCCAATTACCAAAATGCAAATTCACACTTTTAAAAGAGCCTCATTAGACAAATACAATGTATTGGTTATGGTCTCCGGAAGTTATGCTGATTTGAACCAACCTGAAATAGATAAAATTAAAGATTGGGTAGCTAAAGGTAACACGTTAATTACGATTGCAGGCGCATGTAACTGGGCAATAAAAAACAAGCTTGTTTCTGAAAAAATTAACGATAAAGAAAAAGACACGCTTACAAAAAGATTGCCATATGTTGAAGCTCCAGAACACTTAGGGAGAGAGCGTTTGGGTGGTGCTATTGTACAGGTAGATTTAGATATTTCTCATCCGGTTGGTTTTGGTTATACCTCTAAACTTTTACCGGTTTACAAAAACAACACTGTGTTTATTGCGCCCAGTAAAAACTCATATGCTACCGTAGCACAATACACTAAAAGTCCGCATATTGATGGTTTTATATCTGCTAAAAATATAGATCAGTTAAAAAAATCAGCTTCAATTATAGTGTCTAAAGTAGGTTCTGGTAAGGTTGTTCTATTTGCAGATAATCCTAATTTTAGAGGGTCTTGGTATGGCACAAACAAGCTATTTTTAAATGCAATGTTTTTAGGAAATCTCATTAGAGTACCTTAATAATTGCCAATATTATATAAAGATGAAAAACATATTTTTACTAGTAACTCTTTCCTTTTGCTTTTTAGGGATTAGTCAAAATCAACACACCGGAGACGGTCCGTTTAATCAATTAATAATTAGAGGTGTTACTTTAATTAACGGAGATGGTTCACCACCGAGAGGTCCGATAGATATTGTTGTAGAAAACAACACCATTAGAGCCATACAAGTTGTTGGTTACCCGGGGGTTGAAATTAAAAACAGTAATAGACCAAAACTTAAGCCCGGCGGAAAAGAGTTAGACGCTTCCGGAATGTATCTCTTACCAGGCTTTATTGATATGCATGGTCATATAGGTGGTATAGCTCAAGGTGCAGAACCCGAATATGTTTTTAAACTTTGGATGGCACATGGTATCACCACGGTTAGAGAACCCAGCGGACGTGGAGTAGATTTTACACTAAGTTTAAAACAAAAAAGTGCCAACAACCAAATTGTTGCACCTAGAATTTTTGCCTATACCGGTTTTGGTCAGGGAAGTAGTAAACCCATCAGCACAGCAGAACAAGCAAGAGCTTGGGTTAGAGAAAATGCAAAAAAGGGAGCAGACGGAATTAAGTTTTTTGGAGCAGAACCTGAAATTATGAAAGCTGCTTTAGATGAAAACAAAAAATTAGGGTTGCGTTCTGCCTGTCACCATGCTCAATTAAGTGTTGCTCGATGGAACGTATTACATTCTGCACGAGCAGGTTTAACTACTATGGAACATTGGTACGGACTTCCCGAAGCGCTCTTTAATGACAAAACCGTGCAGCATTACCCATTAAACTACAATTACCAAAACGAACAACATAGATTTGAAGAAGCCGGTAAACTTTGGGAACAAGCTGCAGTACCTTACTCTGAACATTGGAACAATGTAATGAATGAGCTTTTAGCATTAGATTTTACTTTAGACCCAACCTTTAATATTTACGAAGCAAGTAGAGATTTACATAGAGCCCGTAGAGCAGAGTGGCATGAAGAATACACCTTACCGTCTTTATGGAAATTTTATGAGCCAAGTAAAATATCACATGGCAGCTATTGGCACTATTGGGGTACAGAACAAGAAGTTGCCTGGAAAAACAATTATAAGCTATGGATGACCTTTGTAAACGAATATAAAAACAGAGGAGGTAGAGTTACCGTAGGATCAGATTCCGGATTTATTTACCAACTTTATGGCTTTTCTTACGTTAGAGAGTTAGAATTGTTACGCGAAGCAGGTTTTCATCCTTTAGAAGTAATAAGAGCAGCTACTTTAAATGGAGCAGAAGCGCTGGGTTGGGATCATAAAATAGGAAGTGTACAAGTAGGAAAATTGGCTGATTTTGTTATTGTAGAAGTAAATCCGTTAGAGAATTTAAAATCGCTTTACGGTACCGGAGCTATTAAACTTACAGAGACAAACCAAATAGTTAGAGTTGGTGGAGTAAAATATACTATAAAAGACGGTATTATTTACGATGCTAAAAAACTTTTATCTGAAGTTAAAGCTATGGTAAATGCAGAAAAAGCAAAAAACAATTGGAAACTAAAACAACCCGGGAAACAATAAATTTCACAGTTTGTTAATTGGTTTATTTTCTACAACCTGAGAAAGTACAATTTGTGTTTTTGTCTCTCCATAAGTTATTAATTTATCTATAAATTGCTCTAAATGTTTTTGATTTTTTAAAACAACCTCAAGTACAATATTTTCGTTGCCGGTTACACGATAGCAGTTTATAACCTCTTCTAAGTTTTTAACCATTTCTAAAAAAGGCTTTAGTCTCCCCATAAATGCCCTTAAAGTAATTATTGCTTTAAGTTGATAGCCAATGTCGTAATATGAAACAGTAGCAGAATATCCTTTTATAATACCACTATCTTCAAGTTTTTTTATTCGTTCTGAAACTGCAGGCGAAGTAAGCCCTACTCTTCTGCCAATCTCTGCATTGGTAAGTCTTGCATTTAATTGCAACTCTTTTAAAATCTGCCAGTCTATCTTATCTTTTATCATTTAAAATTAATTAACACTTTTTAACCTATATTTTAAACTAAAATATGCATTTTACTTTATATTTAAAAGCGTTATCGGTTTTTCTACTCGTAATTTTGTATTAGAAAAAGCAATGATGACTTCAGATTATTCATATAGTCCTGAGTATAACAACGTACACCAATTAAAAGTGTACCAAAAGGCTATTTCTGTTTTTAAATTAAGTAGAGCCTTGGCAGCCTTTATTTCAGATAATAAATCGGTTTTAGCAATGCACAGATCTAAAAATAAAACCGACAGGTATGCTATTAATTTGGTTATGGACGCTATGAGTTTAGCTCCAAAAATTGCTTTAGTTACTACATCCTATAGTAAAAAAATAAAAAAAAGACGGTTAAAAGCTCTCAAACAAATAAGTAATAAGCTTAATACTTATTGTGATTATTTAGAACAAAACTATCAACAATCTAAAGAGTATATTGCAGTTTTAAGAAAAGAAATATCTGATTTTTCTAAAGAGCGTTCTTATTGGGAGAATTCATTATAATTTTCAATTAATTTTTTAAACCTCGCTTTTTTGTGATATTCATTAAAAACAACATCAGATTTTATTTTTTTTACACTAATTCCCAACTCTAACGCTTTTTCAAGATTATAATACATTAATTTGTGATTTTTTAATTCTGCATATCGTTTTGCTATTCTAAAATAAGGGTAGGCTTTCTTTGGAAATTGTATTACTAGCAATTTATCACAGTATAAAGCCCTTTTTTTATCATTAATTAAGCTATAAGAAAAAGATGTTTCTATTGCTAGTGCATAAAGCCTATACCTTATTCTCTTAGCCATTTTGTTAAATAAAGTATTTGAGTTGTTTAGATATTTTTCATCTAATTTTTTTAACTCATCTGTCCACCATCTAAAGTTATCCTCGCTATCTGCCAATAAAACTTCAATATTAAATTTGTTTATGAAGCTCTCTACTAAAGTGTTTTCTATTTCTACAATATATTTTACTTTTTTATTTTGTTCTTCATAATCACTTGTTTTCTCTATGTTTTTAATTTTAGTATTTAAAGAATCTGTATTTATAATTTTAGAATAAATTTTATTAACCTGTTTTAATTGAAAAATAGCTTCAACTAAATTATTATTCTTAATCTCTGTATTTATTCTTTTGATAGCATCTTTGTATGTCTTTAAAACAAAATCCATTTCAAATAAAGAAGAATCATCTACTATTCGATTTATTTTGAACCAAATAAACGCCTGGTCAATTTCTTTACTTGATGGCCATTGATGACCTCCAGAAAAAGTTATAAGAGTATTATCTATTTCATGTTTATCTAAATAAAATTTTGCATTATACATTTCTTGGTAATTCATATCTTCATCCCCAACAACACCTACATATTTAAAATTTGATGTGTGATTTGGAGTGAAGTCTTTTATTTTAGATTCAAAAGATGCTCCACAACCTATCACCCCATAAAAACTATTTGTTAAGCATGCAATAGCAGATGCCATCCTAGAGCCTCCAGAAAATCCTGCAAGGTACTTTTCCTTGTCATTAACTTTAAAAGTCGAAAACACCGACTCAAACAGCCTGTTGGCTATTTCAAAGTTTTTATCGTAAGGTCCATTTTTTGCATCATTAGATGCGATTAAAATTAATCCGAATTTTTCTGAAGTTTCTTTAAAAACGTTGATCGCTGTTTTTCCACTTCCAGAAGGATCAAAAATAAAAAGTATTGGAGAAAGTGAATCTTTGTTAAAAGTTGTGGGAAGGTATAAACTATAACTTTCATTAATAGCGTCTGAGATTAGTACTTTTGGGATAACTTTTCCCTTATAAAAAACATCTTGTGAAAAAGATATAATAGGAATAAAAATAAATACATAAAGTAGTCTGTACAAACCATTTGCTTTTTATAAAAATACTAAATGTGTTTCTAAAAGTTGTTAATTATAATTTAAACTATATCTATTTTAGATACTTATTAACTATCTCTTTAAACTCGGGCATTATTCTTAATAAGGCGGTTCCTTCGGTTTCTTTAAGTGCTTGTAAGTTTGTAAACCCATTTTTAAAGAGCTCCTCTGTATAATATAGTGCCATACCATAGTCATTTTTATTACATGCAATCTGTATACTATTTAAGTATGCTTTGTAATAATTAGGTTTTACAAGTGTTAACAGTATATTTCCAAACAAACGTGTGTCTTGTTTAACAGTATCTTTTGTTGTTTTTAGTAAATGGTTAGTGGTCTCAAAAATTAAGTTTTTAAGCCTAATAGCCATTTTTTTATTAAATGCATTCTTGCTCTTTTCTTGCTTAGTTAATTCTTTAATTTCATAATCCCAAAAACCTAAGTCTTGTAAATTTCCTTCAGCCATATCTTCTTGTAAAAACAGTAAATATTGTTCTGCCATTACAATTTCTTTTGTAAATGTATTAGACATATATTGTTTTTGAAGTCTATAAGGGCCTCTACGTTTAATTTCTCTTTGCCGTAACTTAAGCGGTTTAATATTCTTGTAAAATCTAAAAGTATTCATCATATAAGAAAGCTCATCGTATGCATCTAACAGCTTTCCTTTGTTTACCAGAGTATCTACAACAGCTAAATTATGTTGGTAAGCATTATCAATAAATAGAGAATCTATTTTTATATATCCTTTATTCATTGCTTTAACTTTAAAGCGTTGTAATACTCTATACACAACTTTTTCCGGAGGTAGTAAGTTGTGGGCAGCATACAAGTGAAATTCTGTGTCAAACTTTCTATAATTTAAGTAATCTAATAAAAGCTGTATCTCAAACAATCTGGGGTTTTCATCATTGCTAATTGCAACAAAAGAAAAAGTATTTTTTTTAGGAGTATACTTTAGTGATGGCATAGCAGAACCACAAGCAATAACTCCTTTTACTTTGTTATAAATAGAAGCCATAGATGTAGCTACTTTAGCACCCTCTTTAATTCCGATAGTATAAATCTGATTGTAATTTAGCGCATATTGTTTATCAACCTTAGAAAACAAAGCTCTTACATTTCGAATATTTTCATCGTATGTAATAGTTTCATTTACTTGCGCTACTACCACCAAAAAAGAAAGCCCATTAGCAATTTTATGAAACCTTTTAACAACAGGCTGTAAAACAGAATCTGTAGTGAAAATAAATAAAACAGATTGATGTGTGTTTTTTAGATGTTTTGGTTGATAAATTTGATGAGGAATAAGATTTTTAAATTCTACCGAAGTACTTTTTTTTTGAGCTGTTACGCTACCTACAAATAGAATAATAAACAGTAAAAAATAGTGGTTTTTCATACGTTTTATACCTCAAAAATTACACCAAAAGCCAATAATAACTTTTAAAGTTACTAATAAATAAAAAGCCTCCTATGTGGAGGCTTTTATTTGACTAAGTTGCTATTAAGTACTACATATTTCTTCTATACTGTCCGCCAACTTCAAAAAGCGCATTAGTAATTTGACCTAATGAGCAAACTTTAGTAGCTTCCATAATCTGCTCAAACATATTTTTGTTATTAATAGCAGCTTGCTTTACCTTTTGCAATGCTTCTTCACTAGCTTTAGCATTGGCTTTATGTAGATTTTCCAGTGTTGAAATTTGTTGTTGCTTTTCTTCTTCTGTAGCTCTAATAACTTCTGCCGGAATTATAGTTGGCGAACCTTTAGAGCTCAAGAAAGTATTAACTCCAATTATTGGCAAATCACCATTGTGTTTTAGCGTTTCGTAGTATAAACTTTCTTCTTGTATTTTACTACGTTGGTACATGGTTTCCATAGCACCAAGCACACCTCCACGCTCGGTAATTCTATCAAATTCAGCTAAAACAGCTTCTTCTACCAAATCTGTTAATTCTTCTATTATAAACGAGCCTTGTAATGGATTTTCATTTTTAGCCAACCCAAGCTCTTTATTAATTATTAATTGTATAGCCATTGCTCTCCTAACAGACTCTTCTGTTGGTGTTGTAATTGCCTCATCGTATGCATTGGTATGCAACGAATTACAGTTATCATAAATAGCATACAGCGCCTGTAAAGTTGTTCTAATATCATTAAAATCTATCTCTTGAGCATGCAAGCTTCTACCCGAAGTTTGTATATGGTATTTTAGCATTTGTGCTCTCGGGTTAGCACCATATTTGTGTTTTAATGCTTTTGCCCAAATTCTTCTTGCTACCCTACCAATTACAGCATACTCCGGATCTATACCATTTGAGAAGAAGAACGAGAGGTTTGGACCAAATTTATTTATGTCCATTCCTCTAGAGAGATAGTATTCTACATAAGTAAACCCATTAGCTAGAGTAAATGCCAATTGGGTTATAGGGTTTGCTCCGGCTTCTGCTATGTGGTATCCGGAAATAGAAACCGAGTAGAAATTACGAATATTATGGCCTATAAAATATTCCTGTACATCGCCCATTAAACGCAATGCAAATTCTGTTGAGAAAATACAGGTGTTTTGTGCCTGATCTTCTTTTAAAATATCGGCTTGTACAGTACCTCTAACTTGCGATAAGGTTTTTGCTTTAATATTCTCGTAAACATCTTTTGGTAAAACTTGATCTCCGGTAACACCTAAAAGCATTAATCCCAACCCATTGTTTCCTTCGGGTAGCTCGCCGTTATATTTTGGTCTTGGTACTCCTTTCTCTTGGTATATTTTGTTGATTTTTGCTTCTACCTCTTCTTCTAAGCCATTCTCTTTAATGTAGATTTCACACTGCTGATCTATTGCTGCATTCATGAAGAAGCCTAACAACATGGGAGCCGGTCCATTTATGGTCATACTTACCGATGTCATCGGGTCTGCCAGGTTAAAACCGGAGTACAGTTTTTTTGCATCGTCTAAACAACAAATAGATACTCCTGCATTACCAATTTTTCCGTAAATATCCGGTCTTTTGTCCGGATCGTTTCCATAAAGTGTAACACTATCAAAAGCTGTAGAAAGTCTTTTTGCAGGCATTCCCAAGCTTACATAATGAAAACGTCTGTTGGTACGCTCGGGTCCACCCTCTCCGGCAAACATTCTTGTTGGGTCTTCTTGTGTACGTTTAAACGGGTATAATCCTGCTGTATATGGGAATTCTCCCGGAACATTTTCTTGTAAATTCCATCTTAAAATATCTCCCCAAGCCTTAAACTTAGGCAGCGCAACTTTAGGAATTTGTGTGTGTGCTAAAGACTCAGTATGAGTTTGTACTTTAACTTCTTTATCTCTAACAGTAAAGCTATAAATTGGTTCTTTATAGCGATTTACTTTTTGTTCCCAACCAACAATAACTTCCCAATTATAAGGGTCTAAATCCATTTTAACCCTATCAAATTCGGCTAATAAAAGCTTAACTATCTCTTGGTTATTTTCGGTATTTGATACTGCTATTCCGGATTTTTCGAGTGTTGGTGCAACACCAGATAATGTTTCTATTGTTTTATAAATACCGTATAATTTCTGAGCCGTTTCTACCTGCTCTGTTACTTTCTTATCGTATGCTCTATTATTTTCTGCAATTTCAGATAAGTAACGTGTTCTTGCAGGTGGTATAACAAATACCTTTTCGCTCATCTCGTCGGTAATCTCAAAAGTAGAGGTTAAAGCAGCACCCGTTTTCTCTACAATTTTATCCATTATAGCTTTGTAGAGTGAATTCATTCCGGGATCATTAAACTGAGAAGCTATAGTACCGAACACCGGTAAATCTTCCGGCTTAGCATCCCATAAATTATGATTGCGTTGGTATTGTTTTTTAACGTCGCGTAAAGCATCTAACGCACCTCTTTTATCAAACTTATTAATAGCTACTAAGTCTGCAAAATCCAGCATATCTATTTTTTCAAGCTGGGTAGCAGCACCAAATTCGGGCGTCATTACATATAGTGAAACATCTGAGTGATCTAAAATTTCTGTATCAGACTGACCAATACCTGAAGTTTCTAATATAATTAAATCGTATTCTGCTGCTTTTAACACTTCAATTGCTTCGGCAACATGTTTAGAAAGCGCTAAATTGCTTTGTCTTGTTGCCAAACTGCGCATGTAAACTCTTGGGTTGTTTACAGCATTCATTCTAATTCTATCTCCCAATAAAGCTCCACCGGTTTTGCGTTTAGAAGGATCAACAGAAACAATTGCTAGGGTTTTATCAGGAAAATCAAGTAAAAATCTTCTAATTATTTCATCAACCAAACTACTCTTCCCTGCACCTCCAGTTCCTGTAATTCCTAAAACAGGAATTGTTTTTTCTTTATTTTTTTCTTTAATAGCTGTTATGGTATCTTTTGCTATTTCAGGAAAATTTTCTGCTGCCGATATTAATCTGGCAATAGCTTTAGGATCTTTTTTAGGCAATAGTTTATCTTCTCCGTTTAATTGATTTCCAATAGGAAAATCTGATTTTTCTACAAGATCGTTAATCATTCCTTGCAGCCCCATTTCTCTACCATCATCAGGTGAGTAAATTCGGGTTATACCATATTCATGTAGTTCTTTAATTTCTTCCGGAAGGATAACTCCTCCGCCACCTCCAAAAATCTTTATATGACCTGCTCCTTTTTCTTGAAGCAAATCGTACATGTATTTAAAATACTCGTTATGACCTCCTTGGTAAGACGTCATAGCTATTGCATTGGCATCTTCTTGTATAGCTGTATTTACTACTTCTTCTACACTACGGTCGTGCCCAAGGTGAATTACCTCTACGCCGGTTGCTTGTATAATTCGGCGCATAATATTGATTGCTGCATCATGGCCATCAAACAATGATGCTGCTGTAACTACTCTAACTTTATTCTTGGGCTGATACGGTTTTACTTGTTTCATTTGTTTTGTTAGCTATTTAGGGCCCGCAATTTACGAAATATGCAATGAAATAGCTATACTCTAAAAACGGTAAGTAATTTGTTTAAAGCGAATAAACATCTCCGGTCTCTGCAAAATTAAATCCTTGTTTTTCTAATGCTATTCTAGAAGGATTATTTTTTTGAATTGCAGGATTTGAATGATTAAAATGAATGAAAATTACTTTTTGCTTTACTGACTTAGGTTGGTTTTTAAATAGCTCAACCGTTTCTTGTATAAACGGATGTGGTATTTGGCTCATAGGCCTACTAACCTCGCCATCTTTAAAAAAAGTGGCATCTATAAACGCATAATCTACACCTCTTAGTTCGGTTAATAAATCTTTATCCCATAAATGCCATTTGTCTATATCCGGAATAAATAATGCTGATTTGTTTTTTCCTTCAATTTTATATCCTACAGTTTCTGAAAACTCATCTCTATGCGGAACTTTAATTGGCGTAACACTTAAGCTTTCAGACAACTTAACTGCTTTATTGTCTTGTAGTGTTTGCAACGAAATATTTTTAAGCTGTACTAACTGACTCCACGGACCATTATTTTCTAAAAAGGTTTTCATTCTGGGCATTGCATAAACTTTAACATTCTTGGCATTAATTGCTTCTCTACCCAAGTACATTAAACCTGTATAATGCCCTATATGAGCATGGGTTAAAAAAACACCATCTAACATGTTTTTAGTAACACCATAGTTAGTTATAAGGTGGTTAAGTTGTTCCGGAAAATCTGGGGTGGCATCAAACATCCACGTTTTATTTTCTTGTTTATCTACAAGGCCTAAACAAGAAACCATTTTTTTTGAATAAGATGCTTTTTTAGCTTCCTCAAACTCTTCTGGATACCCTATATGCGGGTAGCCTGCATCTTGTATAGTTCCTAAAACCACTAAAAACTGATTAGAATTTTGTGTTGTTTTATTTTTTGGTTTAGAAAAAGAACACCCAAGCAGTAAGCCTAAAACTATAAGCAAACAGCCATAACATATATACCTCATAATTAATTAGATTTTAGAGGCTGTTTTATGTAAACAGCATCAAAAACGGTTGTCCATTTTTTTGTATCTGAAGATACCTCCCAATGTTGCCTTACAGTATTATTTAAATTAATAGTCCAAGTAATTTTATTAACGTACAAAACTCCATTGCTATTGGCAATTTCATCACTCATTAAAATCATTTTATTACCTTCTCTATTTCCTTTTAAATGTAATGATTGTCCTTGATTGTCTATCCAAATTTGTTCCCATTGTTTTGTTTGTAGATTATAAAAATTATAACTCGTACCAGTATAATTGCCTGCTGCACTTTTATAATTTTCTTTAATTATACAACCATCCTGGATTTTAGAAATTGTGTTAGTACCCGCCAAAGTACCGTCTGGTTTTACAACATTCCAGTTGCCTACCCAGAAATCAAAATCATCATGAAATTTAGTTGTGCATGAAGAAGAATTCTGACCTACAATTGATTGACCAATTAAAAAGAAGAAACAAAGTATAATTTTTTTCATTTTTTAAGCCCTATATACATACTAAATTTAAGATTTAATTCGTTAACTAATTGTAAATCAGCGTTAAAGTTTTAGCGTTATTTTAATAATATTCTAATATTAATTTAACAAAAAAGAAAAATAATTGCTTGTAATTTGCAACGCCTTAATGGCAGTCCACTAAAACAATTATTTTGAGTTAGCTAATGAAAACCGATGTTACAAGCATCGGTTTTCTTTATATACTTTCTCGTAATGTTTTAAAATATTTGAAAGCAGTTAACAAGCGTGATCCGTACCAGCTAAAATACTCGCCATCTACCAATAAAATTTTAGCTTGTGGTATCATTTCTTGAAAAATTTTAATATGCTTATTTTTAAACGGATACGGCTCTGAAGAAAGCATAATAACTTCGGGGTTAGCTTGTTTTATGATTTCTGGTGTAACCGTAGGATACCTCTGTAAATCTTGAAAGCAATTTTTAAAATTGTTTACATGCAACATATAATTTATAAATGTATTGTTTGCAGCAACCATAAGTGGGTTATACCATATAAAATATGCAACAGAAAGACATTTTTGTTGATTTGCAAACTCCTTAAATTCTTCTGTTTTATTAATAAGTTTACTAGCTAATGCTTTTGCCTTTGTCTCGCAGTCTAACAGTTTGCCATATTGGCTTATTAATAATACGGTATCATTTATATTATAAATATCAGACACGTGTATCGGTGCAACCTCTTGTAGTTTTTGTACCAACTCTAAAGTATTCTCTTCTTTGTTACATAAAATTAAATCAGGATTAAGTGCTTTAATTTTAGAAATAGATGCATTTTTTGTACCTCCAACGATATTTTTTTGACTTTTTAAATGCTTAGGATGTACACAAAACTTAGTAATTCCAACTAATTTGCTTTCTAATCCTAAATAGCAAATTAACTCTGTAAGAGAGGGAACTAAAGATATTATTCTGGTAGGCTTTTTAGATAATGAAAGTGTACGATTAAGTTGATCGGTTATAGTAATTGTAGTATTCATTAACCAAGGTTAAACTTTTTTAGCTGCTTTGCCATTTGCTGCTGTAATGATTTAGCAGCTTCTGTAGCTGCTTGTGCAAAGTCTTCTTTATTTGAAGCATAAATTATACCCCTAGACGAGTTAACTATTAAGCCTACATTAGGAGCTAAACCGTATTTACAAACCTCATCTAAACTACCACCTTGAGAGCCAACTCCGGGCACTAATAAAAAGCTTTCGGGTAAAAGCTCTCTAATTTCTTGTAAGTAAGTAGCTTTAGTAGCACCAACTACATACATTAATTGCTTACTATTTTGCCACGTTTTAGAGGTGTTTATTACTTTTTTAAATAGTGGCTCTCCTCCTGTAAGTTGCATCGTCTGAAAATCAAATGCACCAGGATTAGAAGTTAAAGCTAATAAAATAGTGTGCTTATTATTAAAGCTTAAAAAAGGCTCTACAGAATCTTTCCCCATGTATGGCGCCACTGTAACGGCATCAAAATTCATATCGGTAAAAAAGGCCTTTGCATACATACTTGCCGTATTACCAATATCGCCTCTTTTAGCATCGGCAATGGTAAAAACTTCAGGATATTTAGTGTTTATATAATCAATGGTTTTTTTAAGAGATTGCCACCCAGAAACCCCGTGTGCCTCATAAAAAGCAATATTGGGTTTATAGGCTATTACAAATTCTTGGGTTGCCTCTATAATAGCTTTGTTAAACTCAAAAATAGGATCGTCTTCATTTAATAAATGTGTCGGTATTTTAGTTATATCTGTATCTAACCCAACACATAAAAAAGACTGTTTTTTATGAATTTGCGTAATGAGTTGTTGTGTTGTCATTGCGTTTACCTAAAAAAAATGTCATACTCAAAGTTGAGCATGACATTTTTACTAAAATATATTGTTAGTTGTTATATAATTTCATTTGCTTCTTTTAGCTTCTCTGTATTTTCGGCCAACTTAAGCTCTTCTATTAACTTATCTAAATCGCCATCAATTATATTATCTAAATCATAAAGCGTTAAGTTAATTCTGTGATCTGTAACCCTACTTTGCGGATAGTTATACGTTCTAATTTTAGCACTACGGTCTCCGCTACTTACCATGCTTTTGCGTCTGGCAGCATCTTCTGCCTGCTTTTTAGCAAGCTCCATCTCATAGAGTCTAGAGCGTAATACCTTAAGTGCTTTCTCAAGGTTTTTATGTTGCGATTTCTCGTCTTGACAGCTTACTATTAATCCTGTTGGTTCGTGATGTAGTTTAATAGCCGAGTAGGTTGTGTTTACAGATTGACCTCCCGGACCGGTAGATGTGGTTCGCTCAATACGAACCTCAGACATATCTAACTCAATATCAAACTCTTCGGCTTCAGGTAACACTATAACAGTTGCTGCAGAGGTATGAACTCTACCTTGCGTTTCGGTTTGTGGTACACGTTGTACCCTGTGAACCCCGGCTTCAAATTTTAAAGTTCCATAAACATCTTCTCCAGAAACTTCAAAAATAATCTCTTTATATCCTCCTGAAGTTCCTTCGTTAAACGAAACTACAGAAGTTTTCCAGCCTTTCTTCTCACAATATTTGCTATACATTCTAAAGAGATCACCGGCAAAAATACTTGCTTCATCCCCTCCTGTTCCAGCTCTAATTTCCATCACCACATTTTTTGCATCTTCAGGATCTTTAGGAATAAGTAAAAACTTAATTTCTTCTTCTAATGCAGGAAGTTTTTCTTTAGCTTCTTCTAATTGCATTTTTGCCATTTCTACCATTTCTTCATCACTCCCATCTTCTATAATCTCTTCGGCTTCTGCAATATTATCTAAAAGTGTTTTATACTCTTCTCTTTTATCTACAATCTCTTTGAGGTCTTTATATTCCTTATTAAGCTGAATATATCTTTTCTGATCTGCAATTACATCCGGTTGTATTATCAGATCAGATATTTCATCAAAACGCTGCTTTACTATGTTTAACTTATCTATCATCTGCACAAAATCTATTTACCTGCAAATTTACAATATTCTTGTTCTAATATTCAAAAGTACCGTATTCGCTCTTTATAGTTAATTTTTTTGTTTGTGAGGCTTCTACTCTACCAACAATTTGAGCCGGAATATTAAATGATTCTGAAATTGCTATAATTTCTTCTGATATATTTTCCGGCACATAAAGCTCCATTCTGTGCCCGCAATTAAATACCTGGTACATTTCTTTCCAGTCTGTACCTGACTGTTCTTGTATTAATTTAAACAGAGGCGGCACCTTAAATAAATTATCTTTAATTACATGAAGATTGTCTATAAAATGTAACACCTTTGTTTGTGCCCCACCACTACAATGCACCATCCCGTGAATATTTTTTCTAGAGCACTCATCTAATACCTTTTTAATTACAGGCGCATATGTTCTGGTAGGAGAAAGCACAAGTTTCCCGGCATCTAAAGGCACATCTTTAACGGTATCTGTAAGTTTTACAGCTCCTGAATACACCAAATTTTCCGGCACATTCGGATCAAAACTTTCAGGGTATTTTTCAGCCAAATATTTATTAAAAACATCATGCCTTGCCGATGTTAAACCATTACTGCCCATGCCTCCATTATACTCCGTCTCATAGGTTGCTTTACCAAAAGAAGCCAACCCAATAATAACATCTCCTGCCTGTATATTGGCATTGTCTATTATGTGCTCTCTTTTAATTCTGGCAGTAACTGTAGAGTCTACAATTATGGTTCTAACCAAATCACCCACATCGGCTGTCTCACCTCCGGTAGCATGAATAATTACGCCTTGTTGTGCAAGTTCTTCTATTAGCTCTTGCGTGCCATTTATTATGGCCGATATTACTTCGCCGGGAATTAAGTTTTTATTTCGGCCGATAGTAGATGATAATAAAATATTGCTGGTTACACCTACACAAAGTAAATCGTCTAAATTCATCACTAATGCATCTTGCGCAATACCTTTCCAAACCGATAAATCTCCGGTTTCTTTCCAATACATATACGCCAAAGAGCTTTTTGTGCCGGCACCATCTGCATGCATAACTACACAATGCTCTTTACTATTGGTTAAGTAATCCGGTATTACTTTACAAAATGCTTTTGGAAAAAGGCCTTTGTCTAGGTTTTTTATAGCATTATGAACATCTTCTTTGGTGGCCGATACCCCACGTTGTTGGTATCTTTTACTGGATTGAGACATGACTTAGAAAATTGTAATGCAAAAGTATTAAAGTTTATTGGCACTACGTATTACAATTAGAATTTACTTTACAAAAAAAGGTGCGTTTTAAAACGCACCTTTTTGATTCTTAAGTAAACCTGTTACTAAAACGGGTTAGCAACATTAGGCTTTTTAGTTACATCTTAGCCTTAGTACTTAATTGATTAATAGCTATGTAAATGTATTAAAATATAGTTCTCTATAAAAAAGCCACCCCTC
>JBPEWY010000049.1:0-38747 GCA_052032225.1 Flavobacteriaceae bacterium | reverse complement strand
TTTGCATAACCTCCGTTAGTTTTATTTTTTATGATAGTTATTTGCGGATATGTTTTTTCTATAAAAGCAATAGAATCATCTGTTGATGCATTATCGGCCACATACAAATCGGCTTCTTCAGAATACGCTACAACAGATGGTAAAAACTGTTCTAAAAGTTTTTTTCCGTTCCAATTAAGTATAACTATGGCTAATTTCATTAGTGATTAGGTTGTTGTAAGTATTGCGGAATGCTTTTTAAGAATAAGTATTGTTGTTTTTGATATTGTAGCTGACAATAATAGTGATGTAGCCCATTTGTAACCATTAAATATTGTGCTTTTAGGGTTAAATTATACCGAGCAATTTGGTCAAAACTATCTTGAGTTATTGCAACAGATGGGCGTTTACATTCTACCAACAAAAAAATACTTCCGTTAGGATTGTACACAACAACATCGTATCGTTTTAGTTGGTTATTTACACGCAACATTTTTTCTACATTAATAAGACTTTTTGGATATTTTTTTTCTTGAAGTAAAAATTTAATAACATGCTGTCTAACCCATTCTTCGGGTTGTAAAACCACAAATTTTTTACGAATTTCATCAAAAATATAGTGTTTATTTTCGCTATTTTTGATGCGAAACGTGTATGGCTTAAAGTTTAGCTGTTGCATGTTTTCAAAATTAACAAATTACACCAAACAAACCTCAAAACTTTTACTATAAGCACTACATGGAGCAAGTAAAACAACTAATTTCTGATATTACAAACAACAATATAAAGCCTGTTTATTTTTTAGCCGGAGAAGAACCTTACTATATAGATAAGATTACAGATTTTATTGCCGAAAATGTTTTACCGGAACACGAAAGAGAATTTAATCAGTTAGTGCTTTATGGGCATGATGTATCGGTAGCAGAAATTATAAATCAGGCCAAACGCTTTCCGATGATGGCAGAGCGCCAAGTGGTAATTGTAAAAGAAGCGCAAGCCTTAGTTAAAACAATAGAGCAGTTAGCTCCGTATGTTAACAACCCTCAGCCTACTACTGTTTTAGTTATTTGCTACAAGTATAAAAAAATAGATAAGCGCAAGGCACTATACAAAGCAGTAAAAGAGAAAGGAGTTTATTTTGAAAGTAAAAAGCTTTACGATAACCAAATCCCGGATTGGATTAAACGCTATGTGGCTAATAAAAAATACCGTATTAGTGATAAATCGTGTATGATGCTTGCTGAGTTTTTAGGGAATGACCTTGGGAAAATAGAAAATGAGCTACAGAAATTAATGATGATTATTCCTCCCGAAGTAGAAATCACTCCAGAACTTATTGAAAAAAATATTGGTATAAGTAAAGACTTTAACAATTTTGAGCTTCAGAAAGCCATTGCGCAACGAGACTTTGCTAAAGCCACCAGAATTATTAATTATTTTGCACAAAACCCTAAAGACAACCCACTTGTTTTAACTGTTAGTGCGTTATATAGTTTTTTTACAAACTTATTACGTTACCACGGTTTACATGACCATTCTAAAAAAACGGTGAGTGCAGCTTTAAAAATAAGCCCGTGGTTTGTTATAGAATATCAAATTGCAGCTAAAAACTATCCTATGAGAAGGGTTAGCGAAATTTTAAGTTATTTAAGAGAAACAGATACAAAAGGAAAAGGGGTAGGCGCAAGCGCAACCCCTTCGGGAGAATTATTAAAAGAGTTAATAGTTAAAATTTTTAACTAACTATTTTTTACTTAAGTAATTATCTAAACTGTATTTGCCAGATCCAAGCAATAAAATTGCTGTAAATCCGATTGCGTAAAGTAACGGAAATTCTTTTCTGCCAAAAGGATCGTCTGCATGAATTACAAAAGCAGCAACAAGCATAGTTATAATTGTAGGGATTGCTGCCCAACGTGTTTTAAAGCCTATTAAAACTAAAACAGGAGCGACAAATTCTCCTATAACAGCTAAAATTAAAGAGATAGTAGGAGAGAGGCCAAAAACCTCTGGGAACTCAATGTTTCCGGCTAATAATTTTTGTAACTTCGGAATACCATGTGTTAGCATTAACCCTGCAAAACCAACGCGCAGTAATACTAATCCTAAATGAGTTTGGGAAGATTTCATATTGTTTTTTTTATGATTTAAGCTACCAAACTACAAAAAAATAATAGAAATTTAAGCAAAAGGCAATTTACTTAAATCTACATTTCCGCCAGATATAATTACTCCGATGCTCTTGTTTGCAAAGTGTTTTGATTGTTTTTTAATAGCTGCTAAAGCTACTGCGCTTGAAGGTTCTATAACAATTTTCATGCGTTCGTATATAAATCGCATGGCAGCTATAATTTCATCTTCAGAGACACAAATAATAGAAGAAACATATTGTTTAATAATAGGAAAGTTGTTAGAACCTAACTGAGTTTTAAGCCCATCGGCTATTGTATTGGTGTTTTTATTAGCAACAATTTTTCCTTTTTTTAAAGATAGGTAAGCATCGTTTACATTTTCGGGTTCTGCTCCGAGAATTATAGAATTAGGTTCAAAAAAATGAGCAGCTAAAGCAGTGCCGGCCAACAAACCACCACCACCAACGGGAGCTATTATAATATCAAGAGATTTAACAGCTGTTAAAAGCTCTAAAGCTGCTGTACTTTGGCCTAAAATTACATTAGTGTCATTAGACGGATGAATAAAAGTAGCCCCGGTTTTGTGTACAATCTCTTGAGCAGTTTGTTCTCTATCGGTTAACGTTGGTTTACACAAGGTTACCTGTCCGCCGTATTGTTTAACAGCTTCAATTTTTACGCTTGGTGCATTTTCCGGCATTACAATATATGCAGGAACACCAATACTTTTAGCAGCTAAGGATAAAGCTTGTGCAAAATTTCCGGACGAATGTGTAACAACGCCTTTTTGCTGTGCTTTTTGCGATAAATTTAAAATGGCATTGGTTGCGCCTCTTATCTTAAAAGAGCCTGCCCGCTGAAAATTTTCACATTTAAAAAAAAGTTGAGCACCAACCCATTTATTCACCAAGTTAGAGGTTAAAACCGGAGTTGTATGAACATAAGGTTTTATGGTATTGTAAACCTCTTTTAGTGTTGCTTTAGATACGTTGGTGCTCAAATACTATTATTTTAGTTTTGGATATTTAGCCGGATTAGCCTCATGCATAATTTCGTAAATTTTCTCAAAAATATCTTCTGCATTGGGCTTAGAAAAATAGTCGCCATCTGTAGCATAAGCCGGTCTGTGAGCTTTAGCCGATAAAGTTTGTGGCGCACTATCTAAATATTTATAAGCGCCTTGTTTTTCTATAATTTCTTGTAATAAATATGCTGACGCTCCACCCGGCACATCTTCATCTACAACTAACAATCTATTAGTTTTCTGAACACTTTTAACCACATCGTGATTAATATCAAAAGGTAATAAGCTTTGTGCATCTATAAGCTCTACATCTATATCTACTTGCATTAACTCTTTAGCTACTTGCTCTACAATTCTGAAAGTAGAACCGTATGATACCACAGTAATATCTTTACCTTCTTTAACGGTTTCTACAACACCAATTGGAGTTCTAAATTCTCCTAAGTTATTAGGCAATTTCTCTTTTAAGCGATATCCGTTTAAGCTTTCTATAATAAGGGCAGGTTCATCGCTAAGCATTAATGTATTGTAAAACCCGGCTGCTTTGGTCATGTTTCTTGGGGTTAGTACATACATTCCTCTAAGCAAATGAATTATACCACCCATTTGTGATCCGGAATGCCAAATACCTTCTAAACGATGCCCACGCGTTCTAACAATTACCGGGGCTTTTTGTTTACCAACAGTTCTGTAAAGCAAGGTTGCTAAATCATCACTCATTATTTGTAGTGCATAGAGAAGGTAATCTAAATACTGAATTTCGGCAATTGGTCGTAAACCTCTCATGGCAAGACCAATACCTTGGCCAAGTATAGTTGCCTCTCTAATACCGGTATCTGCAACCCTAATTTCTCCGTATTTTTCTTGTAACCCTTCAAGTCCTTGGTTTACATCTCCAATATTACCACTATCTTCTCCAAAAACAAGTGCTTGAGGATATTTACTAAATAAAACATCAAAATTATCACGTAAAACAATTCTGCCATCAACCTCTTCCGGATTAGATTCGTAGGTTGGCTCTACAGCAGTAATTGTTGTTGCATTGTTGGGTTGCTCACTATATAAATGCGAACTAAACTTAGGTTGATTATTTTTATAATAAGTGTCTATCCAGTTTATAAGGGCTTGCTTTTGTGCAGAGTTTTCACCTACTACGTATCTAAGCGCCTTTCTGGCAGTAGCAATAACATCTCTTTTAATAGGCTCTTTTATAGCAACAAGTTCATCTTTTAGCTTGTTAATAAACACACTATTAGTGCTATTTTGCGCCAAAGCATCTAATACTGTTACAAGCTCATTTTTATCAGATATAATAGGTTGTATAAACTCGCTCCAAGCTTCTTTTTTAGCTTCTCTGACTTCCTTTTTTATTTGTTTTTCTAAGTCGGTAAGTTCTTGGTCTGTTGCAATACCGTTAGCTATAATCCATTCGCGCATTTTAACATTGCAATCAAACTCTTTTTCCCAAGCCAAACGCTCCGGAGATTTGTAACGTTCATGCGAACCGGAAGTAGAGTGCCCTTGTGGTTGAGTTAATTCTTTAACGTGAATTAAAACCGGCACATGCTCGGTACGAGCAAGCTCGCCTGCTTGTAAATACACTTCATTAAGTGCAGGATAATCCCATCCGTTTACTTCAAAAATTTCAAAACCTGCATTATTTTCATCTCGCTGAAACCCTTTTAAGATTTCAGAAATATTTTCTTTGGTGGTTTGATATTTTGCAGGAACAGAAATGCCATACATATCATCCCAAACACTAATAACCATTGGCACTTGAAGCACACCTGCTGCATTAAAAGTTTCAAAAAATAACCCTTCACTTGTACTTGCATTACCAATAGTTCCCCAAGCTACTTCGTTACCGTTAACCGAAAAACCGGTACTGTCTATTTCTTTTACATTTCTGTACACTTTAGAGGCTTGTGCCAAGCCTAATAATCTAGGCATTTGTCCTGCAGTAGGAGAGATATCTGCACTACTGTTTTTTTGTGCAGTTAAATCTTTCCAACTACCATCTTCGTTTAAGCTGTGTGTCATAAAATGACCACCCATTTGCCTTCCGGCACTCATTGGTTCTGCCTCTATTGATGTGTTTGCGTATAATCCTGCAAAAAATTGTTTTGGAGTAAGTTGGCCAATAGCCATCATAAAGGTTTGGTCACGATAATAACCACTTCTAAAATCACCATTTTTAAAAGCTCTGGCCCAAGCTAATTGCGGTACTTCTTTACCATCACCAAAAATTCCGAATTTAGCTTTTCCGGTTAATACTTCTCTTCTTCCTAACAAGCTACATTCTCTGCTGGTAACCGCAATTTTATAATCGGTTAATACCTGTTCTTGAAAATCTTCAAACGAAATATCACTCTGTAATTTAGGTGTTTTCTGCATGGAAAAGGGAGTTTAGTGAACGCTCACAAAAATAGCTAAAAGAATTAATTTTAGCAATTTTAGAAATCTTAAAAAATTGAATATTTTTTAATTAAAAAGAGTTTTTGTTGATGATTATTTAAAATAATGTAAAATTTAACATTTTTGTTGGTAAATCATCAATTTAAAACATGCTTAAAACCATTTTCTAGTAAATAAACCAAGTAAAGCTCTGGGCTGTAGGGTTACAACAAATCTTATGCGCTGATCGTAATTAGGTTGGGCTATTTCCCAGCCATTGTTAGAGTAAAGCGGGAAGTATAGTTCAAAATAATCGGTTACCAGATTTAAGCGTATTCCAGAATCGTAAACAAATTTTCCCGGGACATTTTTATTTTTTACAAACCCAACATCACCATAAAACTCAACCCATTTCCAAATATTAATACTGGCATTGGCTGTTGCAATCCAATCATTAGAAAAAGCAGGTTCTAGCTTAGACTTAAAACCTCCCTCAGCAATAATTAACTGCTGACTGAAAATTCCTGAAGCTTCAGAACGTCCTAAATAATCATAATCAAATAAATAATCGGTAGGCCTATCTAAAGCAAAACTAAAGAAATCACCATCATCCGTACCTGTGTTATTCTTTATAAATTTTCCTATAAAGAACCTTAAATTTAATTGCGTATTATTTTCATAAAGTCTTCTAAACTCTGCATTAAAAGCAATTTTAGTGAATTTATCTGCAACTTGTAAATCGGTAAACCACGAGTAAAAATTTATTATATCATTATTGTAGTGGTTAAACCTTACGTTAAACACTCTGTAATCAGGATCGGTTTCTATATTAGGGTCTAAATCTCTAAATACATTTACATACCTAAGCATTAACATTTTACGCTCGTTAGAACGTAAATCTTCGTTTCTGAATCTAAACGAAATATGAGGTGTAAGTGTAGAGTAGCGCAAATCTGGCGCGTAGTGAAAACTAGAACCCAAAATACCGGTATCTATGCGATATAGACTTTGATTTTGAAAATATTTGCGGTAGTTTAAAATACCGGATCCTACGAGGGTTTTTTCTTTGGTTGCGTATGATGGACGAAGGTCAAAAATAAATGGGCGCTCTAATAATGTCTTATTATACAATCGCATGCCCGGAGTTACACCATCATAAAAGTTGTAGGTTAAAATAGGAACATAAAAAACTTGATTGTAATAAGGGTTCTCGGCATCTTTAAAGAATTGAAATTTTAGTTTTTTATTACTTGAGAAAAATCCGCCCAAGGTTTTCCAGTTATCTCGTTGATTAAATTCAGGAATAACTCTATCGTAATTTAACACTAAACGCTCTGCATTTTTTTTGGGGATTGTAACAGTTTTATAATCTACTACGCTATCTATCCAGGTTTTAAAAATAACAGAATCGTTAGCAATAGCATATAATGAAATAGGGGCGTGCGTACCTGTTTTGTTTTTTATGGTAACAATAGCAGAGTCTTTGGTTTTAACAATCTTGTCTATTTTAAAATCTATTCGTTTGTTTGTGCCTACGTATTCTGTAAAAAACCAGTCTATTTTTTTATTAGAATACTTTTGCAAGCTATTTTTAAAGCTTTCCGGAGAGGTAGTTGCAAGTTTATTGTTTTGGTAAAATTCTTTAATAGCATTTAAAACGGTTTGCTTACTAGTGTAATGATCTAAGTAAAGTAAGCCTAACCCTGCTTTATATTTATTGGCTATTTTTTGGTTAAACTTTAAAAGAGAATCTTTAGGAGTGCTTAATGCCTGATCTATATTTTGACGCGCCATTAGCATGTGCAATAGTGCGTACTGATCGTTAAAGCTCATTTGTGCTAAATGAAAACTTCTAACCCCCCATATTTTAGAAAACTTACCCAACAGCTTTACATCCGGATAAAAAGTATCTACATACAAAATCATTAAATACGTTTGAAGCGCATCTGTAAGCCAAGATTCTTCTCTTGGGTTAACGTGTATAGTATTTTGTAGAAATTGATTTAAGGTTGTTTTAAGCACCATAAGCTCATAATGAAACTCTTCTGAGTAGGGTCTTAAAAAAGAAGGAAGCTGATTAATACCATACAATGGGTTTCTGTTATAAAGATTGGTGCTAACCAATAGCTTTTGGTGAGGGTACTCTCCTAAATACTTTGTTATAAAATTACCAATACGCTCTATAGATATACCTTTCTGAATTTCGGATATTTTGGTTTGGTTTAAATTGGTAACTAATGTTAAATTCTCTGTTTTGTAGGTATAAAAATCAGAATCTGCTTTTAAAATTATATTACTTGATAGTCTTTTATCTCCCTCAAGCGTTGCTTTTTTAGTTGTTGATAGAGCGGTTTCTTCTTTACTATTAAAATCAGTTACAAGTGTAAGCTTTTTTGGGTAGTTAAACTCTATGCTATAATCTGTTAGTGGCTGGTATAAATCGTTTAAGTTTTTGTTGTTGTAAAGCAACCACTCTCCATTATAAACGGCCGGAATTAAATGCCAATACAGCAAATTATAATCGCCATTGTCATAATAGCCGTATCCGGTAAATTTTGCATCGGGCAGCTTAATGGTATATGATAATGATATTGTTTGAGATTGGTTAGGATAAATAGGGTGTTTTAACTGAATTTTTATGGCATCATACTTATTTAACCGCTCCCAATGTAAAAATCTGTATGTATCATCAGAAACTGTTATAATGTTTGTACCACCGCGTTCGTGTTTTTTTGCTAAATGCAACGATTTGTTAAACTCTTCTGCAAACCGTTTTGCCAGTGCTGTTTTTTTACTGGAATAAGAATGTTGCCAATCGTGTAAGTATAATTGATTAAGCGTATCTGAAGTATTATTGTAATAAGTTATTTTTTGTTGAATTGATAGCGTTTTAGTGCTATCGTGTAAGGTTGCAACAATATGTTGTTTGTGCTGGGCTTTACCGTAATAGCAGCCCAGCACAGTAATAATTGTTAAAATTAGTTTAGATACACGTATGTTTAATTTTGTAGCAAATGCAATCAATACAACAAATCTTTTTCTTGTAGATTTCTAATTTAAAAATGTTTTATTAGAAGTTCGGACTTAAATTGAACTTTTTGTAGAAAGAGTTCAAAATCTCAATAACTTCATCTTCTGTATCTACAACATGAAAAAGATCTAAATCACTTGCGCTAATATTTTTAGCCTTATCTAAAAGTGTTTTTTTAATCCAATCTATTAAACCAGACCAAAACTCAGATCCAACTAAAATAATCGGGAATTTATCTATTTTCTTAGTTTGTATAAGCGTAATTGCTTCAAAAAGTTCATCGAGTGTACCAAAACCACCCGGCATAACAACAAACCCTTGAGAGTATTTTACAAACATTACTTTTCTAACAAAAAAGTAATCAAAATTCAGGTTTTTATCGTCATCAATATAAGGGTTATCATGTTGCTCAAATGGTAGCTCTATATTTAATCCTACCGATGTGCCTCCACCAAGGTAAGCTCCTTTATTACCCGCTTCCATAATACCCGGGCCACCTCCTGTAATTACACCATATCCTGCTTCTACAATTTTGTTAGCTATTTTTTCTGTGAGCTTATAGTATTTGTCTTCGGGTTTAGTTCTTGCCGATCCGAAAATAGAAACGCAAGGACCAATTTGACTCATTTTTTCGAAGCCGTTTACAAATTCGCCCATTATTTTAAAAATAGCCCACGAGTCATTCGTTTTAATCTCGTTCCAACCTCTATGGTGTTTTTCTTTCCTCATATGATTTTAATTTTTTTAAATTCAAAACATGCTAAAGTAATTCTTTTTTTAAAAATTTAGCAGTGTAGCTTTTGGTATCTTTTGCAACTTCTTCGGGAGTTCCTACTGCAACAATTTGTCCGCCTCCTTTACCTCCTTCATATCCAATATCTATAATGTAATCTCCCATTTTAATCACGTCCATGTTGTGTTCTATAATTAAAACTGTGTTGCCTTTATCTACAAGTTGGTTAAGTACCTCCATTAAAACTCTGATATCTTCAAAATGTAGTCCGGTGGTTGGTTCATCTAAAATATAAAAGGTATTCCCGGTATCTTTTTTTGAAAGTTCTGTTGCCAATTTAATACGCTGAGCTTCACCACCTGATAGTGTTGTAGAGGGCTGCCCCAGGGTTATATACCCAAGCCCAACATCTTGAATGGTTTTTAGTTTTCTGTAAATTTTAGGAATATGCTCAAAGAAATCTACAGCTTCATTTATGGTCATTGCCAGTACATCGGCAATAGATTTACCTTTGTATCTGATCTCTAGAGTTTCTCTGTTAAAGCGTTTTCCCTGGCAGGTTTCGCATTCTACATAAACGTCCGGTAAAAAGTTCATTTCTATAACTTTTACACCACCACCTTCGCACGTTTCGCATCGGCCTCCTTTTACATTAAAGCTAAATCTGCCGGGTTTGTAGCCTCTTATCATGGCTTCGGGAGTTTTGGTAAATAAACTTCTTATTTCGCTAAAAACTCCCGTATATGTAGCCGGGTTTGAACGCGGTGTTCTACCAATTGGCGATTGGTTTATATCTATAACCTTATCTATATGTTCTAAACCTTTAATGCTTTTGTAAGGCATTGGTTTTTTTACGGCATTAAAAAAGTGCTTATTTAAAATAGGGTAGAGGGTTTCGTTTATTAAAGTTGATTTTCCGCTACCCGAAACACCGGTTACAATAATCATTTTACCCAATGGGAAAGAAACATCTACATTTTTAAGATTATTACCGGTACACCCTTTTAAAACTAATGTTTTGCCGTTACCTTCACGACGTTTTGTTGGTACTGCAATTTCTTTTGCACCGTTTAAATAAGCTGCAGTAAGAGTACTTTGTTGCATTATTTGTTTTGGTGTCCCCTGCGAAATTATTTTACCACCGTGCCTGCCGGCCATTGGCCCGATGTCTATAACATGATCGGCGCTTAAAATCATGTCTTTATCGTGCTCTACAACAATTACAGAGTTTCCTATATCTCTAAGTGATTGTAGTGACTTTATAAGACGCTCGTTGTCTCTTTGATGCAATCCAATACTTGGCTCATCTAAAATATAAAGTACTCCCACTAACTGAGAGCCAATTTGCGTAGCCAACCTAATACGTTGGGCTTCGCCACCTGAGAGCGATTTAGAACTTCGGTTTAACGATAAATAATCTAAACCAACATCAAGTAAAAATTGAAGTCTGTTGTTGATTTCTTTTAAAATTTCTTCGGCAATTTTAAACTGCTTTTCGTTTAGTTTTTTGGGTAAATCTTTAAAAAACTTAGCCAAATCAACAATATCCATCATAGCTAATTCGGCTATGTTTTTATTGTTTATTTTAAAGTAAAGCGATTCTTTTTTTAACCTTGAGCCGTTACACTCCGGACAAACAATTTTGTCCATATACTCTTTTGCCCAACGTTTTATTGAGGTAGATTCACTGTTTTCAAATTGACTTTTTAAGAAATTAACAATCCCTTCGTATTCAATTTTGTATTCTCTGGTTATACCTAAAGTTTTGGAGGCCACAGAAAATTTTTCGTTGCCACCGTAAAGAATAATATCTAATGCCTCTTTAGGTACTTTTTTAATTGGGTCTGTTAATTTAAAATTATAGCGCTCTGCTATAACTTCTATCTGTTTAAAGGCCCAAGAACGCTTGTACTCGCCAAGTGGAGCAATAGCGCCGCCCTTTATTGTTATGTTATTATTTGGGATTATTTTAGCTTCGTTTACCTGATATATGGTTCCTAATCCGTTACACGAAGGGCACATGCCCTTTGGGGAGTTAAATGAAAAAGTGTTGGGTTCAGGGTTTGGATACGATATTCCGGTAGACGGGCACATTAAATTTCTGCTAAAGTAACGAGGTTTGTTGCTGTCTTGCTCAAGCACCATAATTACATCGTTACCGTGGTACATTGCTGTTTGTAGTGTTTCTGCTAATCTTTTTTGAAACGTTTCTGAGTCTGAAACTATAAGTCTGTCTACAACAATCTCTATATCGTGCGTTTTGTACCTGTCTAACTTCATTCCACGGGTAATGTCGGTTATTTCGCCATCTACTCTAACTTTTACATACCCTTGTTTTGCAATTTGCTCAAACAATTCTCTGTAATGTCCTTTTCTAGATTGAACAACTGGAGCAAGAATGTTTATTTTTTTGCCGTTAAACTGTTCTATAATTAGATTTTTTATTTGCTCATCGCTATAACTAACCATTTTTTCACCGGTGTTATAGCTGTAGGCTTCTCCGGCACGTGCAAAAAGAAGTCGTAAAAAATCGTATATCTCTGTAATGGTTCCTACGGTTGATCGGGGAGATTTAGAAGTTGTTTTTTGCTCTATGGCAATAACAGGAGATAAACCGTCTATTTTATCTACATCAGGACGCTCTAAACCACCTAAAAACTGTCTGGCATAGGCCGAGAAAGTTTCAATGTAACGCCGTTGTCCTTCGGCATAAATAGTATCAAAGGCTAAAGACGATTTTCCGCTTCCTGAGAGTCCGGTTATTACTACTAACTTTTCTCTTGGAATGCTTACATCTATGTTTTTTAGATTATGAACTCGAGCACCGTTAACTTCTATATTTTCTTCGAATACAGCCATAATATCAGCAAAATTGCAAAGGTACGATTTTAATAAAAAAGATTAGACCATTAAACCTTATAAGAATAGTACAATTACAGCTATTAATTAATAGTTTAATTGTGGGTTTTAAAGTTAGTGATAGGAATAGATAGTGGTCCTAATTGATGGTTTAGTGAAAACATTGCACCACCTTTAGTGGTAACCCAACCAGACCAGGTAGCTTTAAGACCATCTATAGGTAAAATATCTACCCACATTCTGTAAGCATAGGGTTTTTTGTTGGCATCTAAAAGCCAAAGGTAACTATCTCCCGGTGTAGTACCACCTTTTGTGTAGGTTACAAGCAAGCCTTTTTCTCCGTTTTCTAAAGTAACCAGACTTCGTTTAGTGCCAGAATCAAAAACTTTGTACGGAGCTACCAACCAAAAAGAATCATTATTAAAATAATCTTGTGCTTTTTGTATTAGTTTTTTCTTTTTTGAGGCTTCCTTTACAAGTTCATTGTTTATATAAACACTACTTTTTTGCGGATCAATTAAATTGAGCTCTACTTTTTTGTCTTTCCAGAAAACAGCAACAATACCTTTGTTTTTTTGCCATTGGTAATGGTGTCTGTTTTTAAATGTCCATTCTAAATAATTAATTTCTTTGTAAGCCTTGTAATTAAGCGTGTTTAGCATTTGCATTGCAACAGAATCTGCTTTTGCACTAGGAGAATAATCAGGTAAAGAAATGTTATATTTTAAATATAAAAAGCTAAAAAACAACAAACTGGGGAGTGTGAAAAATATAACAACTCCAACAATAATTTTTATGATCTTTCTAATTTTCATAAACAAGTTTTCTTATTTGTTTTGCTAAAATAGTTGCTGCTTCAGGGTTTTCTCTAAACCAAAGCTCAGGTTCTATTAGCTCTAATTCTGAAACTACTAAATTATTATTGTTATCTAACATGATATCTACTCTGGCATATACAGGCATTTCTATACAGGCATTTACAGCTTGTAATGCCAAATCAATTTCGTTTTTTGTTGGAGTATATGGATGAACGGTTCCGCCAAAATCATCTTGAACTCTAAAGTCGCCTGGTTTTGCCTTTTTTAATATTGCGTGTGTAACTGTTTGGTTAAAAACCATTAACGATATTTCTCCTTTATTGGTTACATTTTTTAGGTATGGCTGAAGCATCATAGCTTCATTTGCAACTAATGTTTTAAAAATATGCTCATGTTCTGAAATGTTTTCTTGATTAATTTTATAAGTATGTCTTGCTGCTCCAGAAACACAAGGTTTTAATATTACTTCTTGCCATCTTTTTTTATTGCATAATGCTTGTAAAGTGGTTGCTGCACCTTTCTCTATAAAAAGGGTAGGAGGTATGGGCACGCCTTTATTATGCAAATGTTGCAGGTAATGCTTGTCTAAATTCCATTTAATTAACCGCTCTGAATTTATAAGTTTTGTTTGCTTACTAACATTTTCTAACCAAATAGAAAACTCAGTAAACCTATCAAAATAATCCCAAGTTGTTCTAAAAAGTGCAAAACGTGTATTACTCCAATCAAAATCAGAATCATCCCAAGCAATACGCGTTACTTGTAACCCTTCTTTTTTAAGAGCATTAACAACAAGGGAATCTTCGGTAATTACATTTTGTATATAAGTACTTGTAATTTCCGGATTTACATAGCGCCTATCTGTAAGCACTACTACATCAAAAAAAGGTTTTTTCATATTGTTTAAAATCCAACTGCAGTATCGTCTCCTCTTTTATCTGCCCCGCCTTCTAAAGTACCGTCAGGATACACCAAAATAGCATCAACTTTACCAATTACAGGGGTTCTATCTTCGTTAATATTATACCCTTTTTCTTTTAAACTGTTTAAAAGGTTTTTAGAGAATGCATTGGGCTCAAATGTTATTACATCTGGTAGCCATTGGTGGTGAAACCTCGGAGCATTAACAGCTTCTTGCATGCTCATATTAAATTCATACACATTTAGAATTGTTTGTAAAACCGATGTGATAATGGTAGAACCACCGGGTGTACCAACTACCATAAATAATTTTCCGTCTTTTTCTACAATAGTTGGCGTCATAGAGCTAAGCATTCTTTTTTCTGGAGCAATACTGTTGGCTTCTGCACCAATTAGCCCAAACATATTGGGTTCTCCGGGCTTGGCACTAAAGTCATCCATTTCATTATTAAAAAAGAATCCGAGTTCATCTGAATACAATTTAGAGCCGTATGCTCCATTTATGGTTGTTGTAGCAGATACAGCATTGCCGTATTGATCTATTATTGAATAATGAGTTGTTTCTAAACTTTCTGAAATGGTTACGCTACCATGACTAATTTCTGATGAAAGGGTGGCTTTATTAAAACTAAACGAAGCCATTCTGTTTTTAAGGTAATCTTCATCTAACAGGGTTTGCAGAGGAATTTCAACAAAATCAGGATCTCCTAAAAAGTAGTTTCTATCTGCATATGCTCTTCGTTCTGCTTCGGTTATTAACTGTATACTTTTTAAGCTATTGTGCCCGTAACCTGAAATAGGATAGGGCTCAATCATTTTCATAATTTGAGCTAATGTAACACCACCACTACTTGGGGGGCTCATAGAAATTATTGTAAGGTCTTTATAGTTAAAAATAATAGGTTCACGCCATTTAGCTTCGTATCTAGCCAAATCTTCTTGGGTAATATAACCGCCTTTTTCTTGTATAAAAGTTGCTATTTTATGCGCCGTTTCACCTTTATAAAATTCGTCTCGGCCGTTTTGCATTATGCGTTCTAATGTATTGGCTAGTGCTAAATATTTAATGGTGTCTCCGGCTTTATAAGGATAAGCTAAAAGTGTGCTATCTCCGCTTACTTGTTTAATTAAAGGCCTATAGTTTTCTAATCTGGCTTCTTGTTTTTTAGTTACAACCACGCCTTTTTTAGCTAGTTCTATTACTGGTTTTATGAGCTCATTAAAAGGTAGTGATCCAAACTTTTCATGCACAGCAAACACACCGGCAACTGTACCCGGTACACCAACAGCAGTGGCTCCGAGTGTGCTTTTGCCCGGTACTACATTCCCCAGGCTATCTAAATACATGTCTTTATGCGCTGCAAGAGGAGCTTTTTCTCTATAATCTAAACCTCCTGTTGTACCATCTGCCATTCTGTAAACCATAAACCCACCGCCACCAAGATTGCCGGCATATGGGTAAGCCACAGCCAAAGCAAGCTCTGTAGCTACCATGGCATCAAAAGCGTTTCCGCCTTTTTTTAAAATTTCTACTCCAATTTTAGAAGCCTCTTCTCTTGCAGAGACTACCATTGCTTGTTTTGTAGTAAGCCCGGTAGGAGTTCTTTTGGGTTGAGTTTTACAAGCTATGATAAAAAGGGCAATAAAAACCGAAAAGAATAATTTTCTAATCATACAGATATTGATTTGTATTTATGGTTAGCATATGTTATAAGCTCATCAAAAAAAGCAGTAAATTCTTTTTCAAAATCATCATAATGTTCTTGGAGGTCTAAAATAGCAAAATTCATTTTAGACTTATTTTTGGTTCTTCTATTCATGCCATTTAGCACTTTGGCAATTCCTTTTAGTTTTCTGTAATTATACAGCCAATTATCTGCAATCATGTACGGCAGCATGCGTTGCGTTGCTTCGGGTAAAATAGAAAAGTGTTGCTCTAATAAATCGTAAAAATCATCAACATAATCTTTTAAAGGAATAGAGGCATAGTTTTCCCAATTTTTAGCTAAAAAATGGTCGTAAAAAATATCTACAATAACTCCGCTATAATGACCGTAATTTTCTTGAAGCCTATATTTACTTTGCCTAAAAACAGGATGACTATCAGTAAAAGTATCTATAGCTCTGTGCAGTAAGATGCCTTTTTGAATGTCTTTAGGGTAATGATCATATTTATTTCCCCTGATGGCATCGGCTATAAAATTACCTATTTTAACCAAGGGTTCTTCGTTAGATAAATATATGTGTGCTAAAAAATTCATGAGCTCGAATTTACAAATTCAAACTCAAGAAAAAAGGATTGAGATTGTATATTTGCACAAATTCAGAAAATACATCTACCATGACTTTAATTAAATCTATTTCCGGTATTCGAGGCACTATTGGAGGCAACGTTGGCGATAATTTAACCCCTATAGATGCTGTTACTTTTGCTGCAGCCTATGGCACTTGGGTTAAAGAACAACGCCAGAAAGACAACTACAGAATAGTGGTTGGTAGAGATGCCAGAATATCTGGAAAAATGATTCAAGACTTGGTAATGCAAACACTCGTGGGGATGGGCATTCATGTTGTAGATTTGGGATTGTCTACAACTCCAACAGTAGAAGTTGCTGTACCCATGGAGCATGCAGATGGCGGTATTATTTTAACGGCAAGCCATAACCCAAAACAGTGGAATGCGCTTAAACTTTTAAATGCAAAAGGAGAGTTTTTAAATGCAAAAGAAGGAGAACGAATTTTAGAAATTGCTAAAAACGAAGACTTTGCATTTGCCGAAGTTGATAATTTGGGCAAAATAACTAAAAATGATGCTTATATAGATTTACACATTGATGAGATTTTAAAACTGCCTTTAGTTAATACTGAGGCCATTAAGAGTGCTAATTTTAAGGTGGTGGTTGATGGTGTAAATTCTACCGGAGGTATAGCTATACCATTACTTTTAGATCGTTTAGGGATACATACCGTTAAGTTGTATTGTGAGCCAAACGGGCATTTTCCGCACAATCCTGAACCTTTAAAGGAGCATTTAACAGATTTGTCTGATAAAGTAGTAGAGGAAAAAGCAGATTTAGGAATTGTTGTAGATCCGGATGTAGATAGATTAGCTTTTATTGATGAGAAAGGCGAGATGTTTGGTGAAGAATATACATTGGTTGCTTGCGCAGATTATGTGTTAAGCAAAACACCCGGAAATACGGTTTCTAACATGTCTTCTACTCGTGCGCTAAGTGATGTTACCAAGCAATACGGAGGCACATATCAAGCTTCTGCCGTGGGAGAGGTAAATGTTGTTGCCTTAATGAAACAAACAAACGCAATAATAGGAGGAGAAGGTAATGGCGGAATTATTTATCCGGAGTTGCATTACGGCCGAGATGCTTTAGTGGGAGTTGCATTATTTTTAAGCTTATTGGCAGAGAAAAAAGTTACTGTAAGCGAATTAAAGTCGGGTTATCCGGCGTATTTTATGAGTAAAAATAAAATTGCTCTAACACCAGATTTAGATGTAGATGCCATTTTAAAAGCTATAGAGAAAAATTACGCAAACCATAAAGTATCTACTATAGATGGCGTAAAAATTGATTTTCCTGAAAGTTGGGTACACCTTAGAAAATCTAACACAGAACCAATTATTAGAATTTATACAGAAGCCAAATCACAACAAGAAGCAGATAACTTAGCTGCAACTATAATACAAGAAATTAAGGCAATAGCTAATCTTTAGGAGCTTTGTCTTTGTGTTTAAAGCGCTTGTGTGTCCATAAATAATATTCTGGCTTAGCTTTTATTTGTGCTTCTAAAAGCTCAGTAAAGGTATCGGTTATTTTATAGTCGGGTAATGCTTTTGGGTTATCTGTAATTACAGTAAATGTAGTTTGGTAATATCCACGCTTAATCTTCTGAATATCCATAAAAACCACCGGATAATCTAGTTCTTTAGATAGCTTTTCTGCACCTAAAAAAACAGGAACTTTAACGCCCATAAATGTTCTCCAGTAGCGAGCTCTTTGAAGTTGAGGTGATTGGTCACTTGCCAAACCATATAAAGCCAGAACATTGTCTTCTTTATGTTTTCTAATGGTTTTTGTTGCATCTTTTTTAGCAATTAAATAAGCTCCGTGTCGGGTTCTGATTTTTTTCACCAACCTATCAAAATACTTGTTGGCAATTGGCATATATACGCCATACCCTTTATGATTTATATGGTAGCCCAAAGACATCATCCATTCGTAACTTGCATAATGCCCACAAACTAAAATTAGATTACGTTTTTGTTTTTCAAAGTTTTTTATAACCTCTAAGTTGGTAAAAGAAAAACGTTTAATCATTTCTGTTTTAGAGATAGTTAAAGATTTAATCATCTCTAAAAACAAATCACACATGTGCTTGTAGAACTTTTTTTCTATTTGCTTAATTTCTGATAGCGATTTCTCCGGAAAGGCTAATTGTAAGTTTCCTCTAACAACTTTTTTTCGATATCCAATTAAGTAATATAACAAGATGTAAATAGCATCTGATAATGCATAAAGCAATCTAAACGGTAAAATAGAAACCAGCCATAATAGCGGATATACAAGTATAAAAACCAATAACTGCATGAAGCAAATTTTTGGGCAAATATAGCTATATTTGATGCACACCTAAACAAACCCTAAATGAATTTAAGTATAGCCACGCTGGTTTTAATTATTGCTAATGCAGTAATTTCTTTTAAAGGTTTTAACGATTTTACTTTTTTTGAACGCTATAAGTTTCAGATAGGAGCTATTAAAAGAGGCGAACGATTTAGAATTTTCACTTCGGGGTTTTTACACGTAGATATTACACATTTATTGTTTAACATGATTACACTGTACTTTTTTGCTACAGTAGTAATTGCCTTTTTTGGTACAACTAAATTCTTGTTAATTTACTTTGTAAGTCTTATAGTTGGTAGTCTTTTTGCTTTGTTTTTTCATAAAGACGAATATCATTACAGTGCAGTAGGAGCAAGTGGCGCTGTAACCGGAATAATTTATGCTGCAATTTTACTCAGACCCGATATGAGTCTGTATTTTTTCTTCATCCCAATTCCTATTCCGGCCTATATTTTTGGTATTGGTTATTTGCTGTATTCTATTTACGGTATGAAAAGCAGAATAGGTAATATTGGTCATACGGCTCATTTTGGTGGTGCTGTTGGCGGGTATTTGTGTACACTACTGTTTATGCCCAGTCTTTTAGTAAACCATACATTAATGGTGGTCTTGTTAGCCATACCGATTATAATTTTGTTTGTTTTAGAAAAAATGGGCAAAATATCTTAAAATGGCATAACCCTTGTTTAGTGTAATTAAAATTAATCTCATGAAAAAATTATTTATAGTACTCTTTTGCATTAGTTTAGGTATTAATGCCCAGCAAAAAGAATTTTTATCTACCGTTTCTGTAACCGGAGAAAGCACATTGTTTGTAACCCCGGATTATGCTTTAATACGAGTAAGTGTAGAGCATAACGGTAACGACCCACAGTCTGTTAAAGCTAATAATGATGCAGTTATAAATACTGTATTTAAGATTATTAAAAAGCATAAAATAAAAGATAAAGATGTTTTTTCTGAACGTGTTAATTTGAATAAGAGATTTGATTACCAGAAAAAAAAGTATCATTATACGGCTTCCCAATCACTAAAAATCACGTTACGAGATTTAAGTAAATATGAAGCATTAATGCAAGGATTATTAAATTCGGGTATTAACAGAATAGATGGAGTACAGTTTAAAGCATCTAATTTAGAAGAAGTAAAAAGCCAAGCTCGTATTAAGGCTATCCTCAACGCAAAAGAAAAAGCAGTAGCATATGCGCAAGCTTTAGGGCAACAAACAGGTAAAGCTATTACAATAAGCGAGAGTGGTTATAGTGCACCAATGCCTGTGCGTTCTTATGAAGTTAAAGCTATGGCTATGGATGCTGCAGAAGAAATACAAACAATTGCAGCCGGCGATATAGAAATTAAAGCTCGAGTTTATGTAGTATTTGAGCTGAAGTAGCAAAAAAAAGAAAAAGAAAAAAGCCCTCAATTTTGAGGGCTTTTTGATGCTATTTCTTGATTATTAATTTAATAATTCGGCTATTTTCTCTTCAAGCGCATCACCACGGAGATCTTTTGCTACAATAACACCTTCTTCATTTAAAATAAATGTAGCAGGTATGGCATTAACATTATACATTCGGGCAACAGGCTCGTTCCAGTGTTTTAGGTTAGATACATGATGCCAAGGTAAGCCGTCATCTGCAATTGCTTTTTCCCAGTCTTCTTTATTTTTATCTAAAGAAACACCAATAATTTCTAATCCTTTTTCGTGATATTTATTGTAAACTTTAACAACATTAGGATTTTCTGCTCTACAAGGTTTGCACCAAGCAGCCCAAAAATCTATTATTGTAACCTTTCCTTTAACATCATTTAAAGCAATGGTTTTACCTTCTGGGTTTGGTGCAGAAAAATTAGGAGCTTTACTACCAACTTCAACTTTTAAGGCATCGGTTAATAATTTGGCTACTTCTTTCCCTTCTTCTGAGTTTTTTAACGCTTCCGGTAAATTATCGTATAACTCTTTTACTTTGTTTGTGCTATGTGCTTTGTTTAAAAGGTATCTATGTATAAGCATCAATGTTACATAGCTATCAGGGTTGTTTTCGGCAAAATTTAGCTCGTAGTTTTTTCCTTCTTCTTGAATTTCAAAAAACTCGTCTCTTAATGAGCTCATAGTAGTAGTATCATTCTCTCGCTGTGCTTTAAATAAATCTTCTCTGAGCGATACCAACTTTTTGTTTATAGCTTTTGTTCCTTCTAAAAATTTGGTAAACGAATCATTAGAGGGTGTTCCTGAAATTTTAGATGCATTCAGGCTATCCTTGTAAAGCTCTAAAGTAATGTTTCCTTCTTCAAGTATTACAGGAACGTTTCCTTTAACGCCATCAATAAATATAAAATGCATTTGAGGCTCTGTACTTTCTCCCGTAAAAGTAAATGAACCATCTTGTACTTGAGTGGTATCTACTTCTTGAATTGGAGCACTAAATGATACTTTTTTTAAGTATACGTTTGTACCATTATTTACGCCATCTATTTTGGCAGTAACAATGTATTGGTTTTCTTTTGGTTTGTTACATGCAGTTGCTAGAAGTAAAATTGCAACGCATACGTTTAAAATTTTTTTCATGGTATATATTAAATCTTTAGTACACAAATGTAATAAACTCGGGCTAATAAAAAAGCCTCACAAAAGCGTGAGGCTTTTTTATTTTATTATTGATGTTTAGAATTGATATCTAAGCCCAAGAGCTATATCAAAATCTACATCATTGTTAAAATTGCTTAATCCTAATTCTGGTCTAAAATCTAACGAAATAAGCAACGGTATATCAAAATTATATTCAATACCAATATCTCCGGCTAATAGCGCAAACACACCATCATCATCATCGCCCGGAAAATCATTATCCCAACTCCAATTACCAATACCGGCACCGGCACCAACATACCAATTAAAATTACCATCTAATGGCATAACCCATTGATGTAAACCTACTAGTTTGTATGCACTGTAATTTTTACCGTCTCTCCATCCTAAATCAAATTCCAATCTTGTATCTGAAGTCAAAGCGGTTTGGTACGATATTTCTGCACCAAAACCATCGCTATCTCCTAATCTAAGCCCTAATGCATTTTTAGAGATTTCTTGTGCGTTACTAAAACTAATAACACCAAGAATAAACAAAAATCCTATAAAATACTTTTTCATAAATCTCAATTTTTAAAGTTCTTTGTTATAATTTACTACCAAATGTACTGGTTAAGATGTTAATAAATTGTTAAATGATTGCTAAAGAAGATTTTTTAGAGCTTCAAAACACCCTTAAAGGTTCAATTTTTACAGATAGTTTACACAGAGCAATTTATGCTACAGATGCATCTGTTTACAGAAAAAAACCTTTGGCTGTTGCATATCCTAAAGATAAAACCGATTTAAAAGTTTTAATAGACTTTGCAACTAAACATAAAATAGGACTTATACCCAGAGCAGCCGGAACATCTTTAGCCGGACAATGTGTTGGTGATGGTATAGTGGTTGATGTCTCTAAACACTTTACTAAAATCTTGGATATAGATACTAAAAATAAAACCGTAACGGTACAACCCGGTGTAATAAGAGACGAACTTAATTTAGTTTTAAAACCATACGGCTTGTTTTTTGGTCCGAATACATCAACTTCTAACAGATGTATGATAGGAGGGATGGTTGGCAATAATTCTAGCGGAACTACCTCTATAAAATATGGTGTTACCCGAGATAAAGTAATTAGTTTAGAGGCTATTTTAAGTGATGGGAGTGAGGTTACTTTCTCTGAACTTTCTGCCGAGCAATTCTTGCAGAAAACTAAATTACAAACATTAGAAGGCAATATATACAACCATATTCATAAAACGTTACAGAATAAAACGGTACAAGAAGAAATTTTACGGGAGTTTCCAAAACCCTCTATTCACAGACGTAATACAGGCTACGCTTTAGATGAGCTTATAGCCATGGAGCCCTTTTTACATAAAAAGGCATTTAACATGAGCAAGTTATTGTGTGGTAGCGAGGGTACACTAGCTTTTATAACGGCTATAAAATTGCAACTAAATACGCTTCCGCCAGAGAATAGTGTTATGATTGCAGCACATTTTAAAAGTATAAATGACTGCTGTAAAGCTGTTATGCCTGTTATGAAACACAATTTATACAGTTGTGAAATGATGGATAAGGTTATACTAGATTGCACAAAAAATAATAGAGCTCAAGCTAAAAACAGGTTTTTTATAGAAGGTGATCCTAAAGCTATACTACTACTAGAGCTTAGAGCTGACGATAAAAAAACGTTAGAACAAAACAAAATAGCATTATTGCAAACACTCACTAAAGAAACAAATAGTTATGCACAACCCTGTTTATATGAAGATGATATTACAAAAGCTTTAGAATTACGCAAAGCCGGTTTAGGACTGTTAGGGAATATGGTTGGCGATAAAAAAGCGGTAGCTTGTATAGAAGATACGGCAGTTGCTTTAGAAGATTTGGCCAATTATATAGATGAGTTTTCTAAACTTATGCAAAACTTCAAGCAACAAGCAGTTTATTATGCACATGCGGGAGCGGGTGAGCTTCATTTAAGGCCTGTTTTAAATTTAAAAAAGAAAGAAGATGTAACGCTTTTTAAAAAAATAACGTTTGATGTAGCTAAATTGGTCAAAAAATACAACGGATCTATGAGTGGCGAGCATGGTGATGGTATAGTTAGGTCTGGATGTATTGAGTATATGATTGGACCGAACAACTATAAACTAGTTACATCTATAAAACAAGTTTTTGATCCTAATTACATTTTTAATCCCGGTAAAATTGTAAACTTTTATCCTATTGATGAAAACTTGCGTTACCAACCAGACAGGAAAGAGCCTATAATAAATACTTTTCTTGATTTTTCTGATACTCAAGGTGTTCTTAGAGCTGTAGAACAATGCAACGGTAGTGGAGATTGCAGAAAAACACATAAAAGCAATGGCACTATGTGCCCAAGTTACCATGCTACTAAAAATGAAAAAGATACTACAAGAGCTCGTGCAAATGCACTGCGTGAATTTTTAACGCATCCTACTTCTAATAACGCGTTTAAAAGTAAAGAGCTTAAAGAAGTGCTGGATTTGTGTTTAAGCTGTAAAGCATGTGCAAGTGAATGCCCCAGTAATATAGACATGGCCACATTAAAGGCAGAAATGCAGTATCAGTATTACCAATCTAAAAGAAGGCCCATTAGAGACGTTCTCTTTGCTTACAACACCCAAATAAACAAAATAGCCTCGCTAATTCCGGGGCTTACCAATACTATTTATCGAACAAAATTTACCGCTTCAATCTTAAAAAAAATAGTGCAAATTGCTCCGGAGCGTTCACTTCCCGAAGTGAGCAATTTTAATTTTAAGGCTCACTTACGTAAAGCACAAAATAAAGTGCATCAACCAATCAATATTATTTTATTTATAGATGAGTTTACACACTATTTAGATACTAAAGTGGGAGCAGATGCTATTACACTATTATGCCGTTTGGGGTATAATGTAGAGTTGTATTTTGGAGAAAGCGGACGTACTTTTATTTCGAAAGGTTTTTTAAAACAGGCAAAGAAAATTGCAGATAAAAATTGCAAAGCACTTTACAACATAATTAATTCTCAAACAGTTTTTGTTGGCATAGAACCCTCTGCCATACTTAGCTTTAGAGATGAATATTTAAGATTGGCAACACATAAAGATAAAGCACAACAAATAGCAAATAATACATTTTTAATTGAAGAGTTTTTAGACAATCAAATTGCAATTAGGAACATTTCTTCAGAGCAGTTTACAGATAATCATAAAACCATTAAAATTCATAACCACTGCCATCAAAAAGCTTTAAGTAATCAGCAAGTAACTTTTAATGCATTAAACCTTCCCAAAAATTATAATGTTACCTTAATAAACTCTGGTTGTTGTGGTATGGCAGGTTCTTTTGGGTACGAAAAAGAACACTATAACATAAGCATGAAAATTGGTGAATTACGTCTTTTTAAGAGTGTTGCAAATGCATCGTCTAATGTAGAGATAGCGGCTAATGGAACAAGTTGCAGACATCAAATTTTTGATGGCACAAAAAAACTCGCAAAACATCCTATTACCATTTTAAAAGAAGCATTAAAATAAGTAGCATTTTTTACAAGAGAGTAATTTTAATTGTGAAGAATAATCAAGTTTTTTGTTACTATATAAAAACTTACATTTGCTAAAACACCTTTTATGGCAGGAAACACCTTTGGAACACTGTTTAAAGTAACCACATTCGGAGAGTCGCACGGACCCGCGATTGGAGGGGTTATAGACGGCTGTCCGGCCGGAATACCCCTAAATTTAAATGCAATACAAGAAGAGCTTAATAGAAGAAAACCGGGACAATCTGCAATAGTAACACAACGTAAAGAACCGGATACCGTTGAGTTTTTATCGGGAATTTTTGAAGGTAAAACTACCGGAGCTCCCATAGGGTTTATAATAAAAAACACCAATCAAAAATCTAAAGACTACTCGCATATAAAAGATCAGTACAGACCAAGCCATGCAGATTATGTGTACGATAAAAAATACGGGATTAGAGATTACAGAGGTGGCGGTAGAAGTTCTGCCAGAGAAACAGCGTGTAGGGTAGTAGCCGGAGCTATTGCAAAACAGTTGTTAAGCACAGTAAAAATTAATGCCTTTGTGTCGTCGGTTGGTGATATATTTTTAGAGAAGCCGTATCAAGAATTAGATTTTAGCAAGATAGAAACAAACCCGGTTAGATGTCCGGATCCAGAAACTGCTGCTAAAATGGAAACTTTTATAAAACAAATTCGTAAAGAAGGTGATACGGTTGGTGGTACAGTTACTTGCGTAATCCAAAATGTTCCGGTAGGATTGGGAGAGCCTGTTTTTAATAAGCTGCACGCCCAATTAGGAAAAGCCATGTTGTCTATTAATGCGGTTAAGGGATTTGAGTACGGGAGTGGTTTTTGTGGCTCCAGAATGAGAGGTAGTGAGCACAATGATTTATTTAATACAGATGGCACTACAAAAACTAATTTAAGTGGTGGTATTCAAGGAGGTATAAGTAACGGCATGGATATTTATTTTAGAGTTGCTTTTAAGCCTGTTGCAACCATTATGCAAGACCAACAAACAATAGATAATCAAGGTAATAAAGTAACTATGCAAGGAAAAGGCAGGCACGATCCTTGTGTTGTGCCAAGAGCGGTGCCTATTGTAGAAGCAATGGCAGCCTTAGTTTTAGCAGATTTTTATTTATTACAAAAAGTAAACAGTAAATAAAAGTTTTAGGCGTAGCCTTTATACTTACATTTTTTTTTACCCCATAAAATCATTACTTTTTGGCAAAAATTTATCAAATACCAATTGCAAATTGGTATTTGTTTTATTTGAAATACTATTTATCTAAAACAAAATCAACTAAATAACCTAAACGAATGAGAAAAATTGCACTACACTGGCAAATTTTAATAGGAATGTTAATTGGAGTTATTTTCGGATTTATAATGTCCGGATTTAACGGAGGAAAAGAGTTTATTGTAGATTGGATTTCACCTTTCGGGACCATCTTTGTAAAACTATTAAAATTAATAGCCATCCCTCTAATTTTAGCTTCGTTAATAAAAGGTATTTCAGATTTAAAAGACATATCTAAGTTTAGAGACATAGGGCTCAGAACCATAATTGTATATGTTTTTACCACCGTAATTGCAATTACTATTGGTTTATTATTGGTAAATGTTACAAAACCCGGAGATGGAGTGTCTGATGATACTATTGCAAAACTCACCCAAACGTATGCTAACGATAGTAGCGTACAATCAAAAATAGCCGAGGCATCTAAACAAAAAGAAAGCGGTCCGTTACAATTTGTTGTAGATATGGTGCCTGACAATGCCATTGCCGCTATGAGTGATAACACTTTAATGCTTCAGGTTATATTCTTTACTATTTTCTTCGGAATTTCTATGCTTTTAATAGGAGAGAAGAATGCCAAGCCATTAAAAGATTTTTTCGACTCTCTTAATGAGGTTGTGCTTAAAATGGTAGATTTAATAATGCTTACAGCGCCTGTAGCTGTATTTGCTTTATTAGCTAATGTAGTAGTAACATCTGGTGATCCAGACTTGTTGTATGCATTATTAAAATATGCAGGAGTAGTTGTGTTAGGCTTATTTATAATGATTGTATTTTACAGTTTAGTGGTAACTGTTTACACGAAAAAAAATCCGTTTTGGTTTTTAAAAGAGATTAGTCCGGCGCAATTATTAGCTTTTTCTACCAGTTCAAGTGCAGCCACCTTGCCGGTAACTATGGAGCGTGTAGAAGAGCATATTGGTGTTGATAAAGAGGTTTCAAGTTTTGTATTACCTGTAGGGGCAACTATTAATATGGACGGAACTAGTTTATACCAAGGAGTTGCAGCCGTATTTATATCGCAAGCCCTTGGGCATGATTTAGATTTAACTGCTCAACTAATGATAGTTCTTACAGCATTATTAGCTTCTATCGGATCTGCTGCTGTGCCGGGAGCCGGAATGGTAATGTTAGTAATTGTGTTAGAAGCAGTTGGTTTTCCTGCAGATAAATTAGCTATTGGATTAGCATTAATTTTTGCTGTAGATAGGCCGTTAGATATGTGCAGAACGGTAGTTAATGTAACCGGAGACGCAACAGTATCTATGGTTGTGGGTAAATCGGTTGGAAAATTAGGAGAACCACACCCAAAAGAATGGGATGATCATTACGACGAAGTAAAATAGTTTGTAATTTTAATAACTAACCAAAACGTTAAGTATGAATATTTGCTTTTTAATGTATCCTTGGGAGCAAGTAGATCCAGATAACGATACTACATTAGCGTTAATTCATGAATGTTGTAAACGTGGTCATGGCGTAGCTACGTGTACCCCATATAACTTAACCATAAGAAACAGTGTAGCGCATGCTTTTTGTAGTGTTATAAACAGGGCAGAAAAGGTGCCCAGTTCCTTAAAATCTTTTTATAATAAAGCAACTTTCAGAGAAGAGATGCTTCCGTTGGCGGGTTTTGATGTAATTTTTATGCGAGCCAACCCACCGTTAGATCCAATTATGCTTAACTTTTTAGATTCTGTTAAGCACGATGTTTTTATTGTAAACTCGGTAGAAGGGCTTCGAGAAGCTAACAACAAACTATATACGGCTGCATTTGTTGATCCTAACAATGATATTATTCCGGTAACGCATGTCTCTAAAAACAAAGACTATTTAATCAGGCAAATTAGAGAGTCTAAAACAGATAAAATGATTTTAAAACCACTTAACGGATATGGTGGTTCAGGGGTTATATTAATAGAAAAGTCGGCAATGTCAAGTATAAACTCTTTACTTGATTTTTATATAACAAATGCCGATGGCACATCAAACTATGTGATTTTACAAGAATATATAGAAGGTGCAGAAGAAGGAGACGTTAGAATACTTATACTAAACGGTAAACCCATAGGCGCTATGAAGCGTGTTCCCGGAAAAGACGATCACCGGTCTAATGTTTCTGCCGGAGGTACCGTTCAAAAACATACGCTAACCAAAAAAGAAAAAGAATTATGCAAAGCCATTGGACCAAAATTGGTTAAAGATGGTTTATATTTTGTAGGGATTGATGTAATAGGAGGAAAGCTAATAGAAGTTAATGTTATGAGTCCGGGTGGAATAACCTACATGAATAAAGTTTATAAAACACGTTTACAAGAAAAAGTAATAGATTTTCTTGAAAGCCATGTTCAACAACGAGTTAGTGCTTTTGATAGGTTAACCAGATTACGTAAGACGGTAGAAGATGCGTAAGTTTAGCATAGAAGAGATTATTAAAAACATAACGCAACAAAAAACGTTCGAAGCTGTAGCTGCAGATTATTCATTTACTATAAAAATTGAGGCTTACGAGCATTATGTTTGCGGAGCGGTACACGACGGACATCAATTTAGAAAAGAGCTTTGGGATAACTGCATGCATACAGAATACGAACGTTGGTACGAAGAAGATCCTTGTACCAAACAAATGGTGCAATCTCATCCTATTGTAATTGCAGGGTGCGACTCTCGATTTGAGTACGATTTAAACAGGCCACCGGAATCTGCAATTTATTCAGATGCTTGGGGTAAACAGTTGTGGAAAAAGCCCTTGTCAAAATCAGCTATAGATAAAAGTTTAGCAAAGCATACCAATTTTTACAAGGTTGTTCATGCTTTAATAAAGCAACTTGAAAGTATTCATGGCGCAGTAGTTGTTTACGATATGCATAGCTATAACTGGAAACGATGGGATAGAGAAGTGCCCACATGGAACTTAGGAACGGTTAACATAAACACAAAAAAGTTTGCTGATGAAATTGAACGCTGGTGCAATTATTTAGCGTCTATTAAGCTGCCCAACAATATTGTAAACACAGCAAAAATTAACGATACTTTTCATGGTAATGGTTATTTTTTAAAATACATAACTAATCATTTTAATAATACCTTAGTGTTGGCAACAGAAATAGCTAAAGTTTATTGCGATGAAGAAAACTACATTATTTATCCTGAAGTTGTTAAGGCTGTAGAAAGCCAATTAAAAGTGCTGTTACCAAAACATGCCCAAGAATTTAAGAAAGCATTTTGTTCATGATACAAACGCAAGACCTCACAAAAACCTATCAATATTTATTTGAAGTAGATGCTAATCTAGATAACCTAGTTAAAAAAATAGAGCTACTTAGTTATATTAATCCTATAAATGTAGAAAAAGAAAAACAACGTTTTTTTGCATCAAGATATTTATACAATCCGGATTTTAAGTATCCAAAGCTAAAATTCAATCCATTTACGCTACAAAGGCTATTTTTTTCGCAACAATTAGAAAAAATAGAAGACGAACAAATTGCATCACTATATGAAGATGTTATTTACTATTATGCCAATGTAATACAGTGTATAAATACTATTGGTCAAGGAAAAGAATTTTATTACAATAGCCTTAGGGCCTACGGCACACCTAATGAGCGCGATGTTGAAAACGCTAAATTTATTTTACATTTTGAAGATGATGAAACAGAGCATAATTCTAACAAAATTTTCACTGCAGAAGAAGCAAAAAACTATTTTGAAGCATTTTCTGCGCAATACAACTTTCCGTTACATATAAAGCTTGCTACGCATATTACTGCCGAAGCAATGGTTAGTAACAGTACTCAAACGCTTCTAATAAAAAAGAATGCTACTTTTAATGAAAACCAACTAAAAACGTTGGCTAATCACGAAATTGGTGTTCACTTAGTAACTACATTTAATGGTATAAACCATCCGCTAAAAATATTTTCTAACGGTTTTCCTAAGAATGTAGAAACTCAAGAAGGACTAGCTGTTTTTAGTGAGTATATGAGTGGTGCCTTAACCCTAAAAAGGCTCAAGGAATTAGCCTATAGAGTTATAGCAGTGAACAGTCTGTTAAAAGGATATAGTTTTTCTGATACTTTTGATTTAATTCATAATCAGTATAAACTTAATAAAGATGATGCCTTTAAAATTACCTTGCGAGTGCACAGAGGAGGAGGTTTTACCAAAGATCATTTGTATTTAAGCGGACTTAAAAAAATATACAATTATTACACCAACAATGAAGATTTAAAAGTTTTACTTACCGGAAAAGTAAACATGAAATACACGCCAATTATTAAAAAAATGCAACAATTAGGTTTAGCAAATAAAGGCGATTATTACACTAAAAGTTTTTTACAAAACGAAAACACAAATAATAGAATAGATTTTATTCTTCAGAATTTAAAGTGATTAAACAGTAGGTTACAAAAATTTTTCTTGAAGCTCCGGAGTCGGAATCATACAGGTATCTTTTTTGCCAAACCAACTGTATCTGCTTTTAGCAATGCGGTCATAAAACCAGTCTCTAACAGGTGTAGGAAGAATATGTTTAAAAATAGTGAGCACTTGCCAACCACCTTTTATGGTATTAACTACCTCAAAAAAAGCATCAGATTTAATATAGTAAGCAATTCCGGGGTCTATAACAATTATAGAGTCAATATTTTCTGTATCTATACCTCTTTCTTGGGTTAACTTTTTGCCAATATCACTTTGCAGGGGGGCAAATCTAAAAACATCGTTTCTATCTCTTTTAATTATAAATTTAACGGTGTTGTTGCAAAGATTGCAAACCCCATCAAACAAAATTATTTTTTTATTTTTTTGAATTACAACCATTACTTTTTAGCTTCTACAAGTTCTAGTTGGTCTAAACTAACATTAGTGGTAAACAAACCATAGTTTACTATAGCTTTATTTTTTTCTATGGCATCTATGCTACCAATTGCTTTACCGTCTAACATTCTTACACGGTCACCTACTTTTAAAGCAACTTTTGGTTTCTGTTTTTTTAGCTTCTCGTCTTCTTTTTTCTTTTGCTTTTTTTCTTGCCTAATGGCAACAATTTTTTGCTCTAACTCTTTGCTAACCGCTTCTTTTTTAGCTCTGTCTGCCTTTTTTTGTGCTTTAGTTTTTTGTTTTCGTTTACTGTTTTCTGTTTCTACAATTCTTAAAAACTCGGCTATTAATGCTCTTTTTTTCTTATGAATAAAATAGTCTTCTGCTATTTTATCTATTTTATTTCCTAAACTTATCATTCGTTGGTTGTAGTCAAACAACTCTTGATAGCTTTCCAGTTTGGCTTTAATTTTCTGATTTAACTTTTCTAAGCGAGCATTTTCTTCTCTGAGTTTTGCTTCTTCTTCTTGTAACGAAGAAGATGTTTTTTCCATAGCTCTACGTTGCTTTTGAAGCTTGGCTATAGTTGCATCAAACCTAACTTTACCACGTTCAATTTTTTTCTTAGCTCTATTAATTAAACTGTATGGAATACCATTTTTTTGAGCAACCTCAAAAGTAAAAGAACTTCCGGCTTCTCCTAACACAAGCTTAAAAACGGGTTGTAGCGTTCTACTGTCAAACTGCATATTTGCATTGGTGGCATGAGGCAACTCATTAGCTAACATTTTAAGGTTGGCATAATGTGTAGTAATAACACCAAAAGCCTCTCTGTTATAAAACTCTTCTAAAAAAGTTTCTGCCAAAGCGCCACCCAATTCAGGATCACTTCCGGTACCAAATTCATCAATTAAAAAAAGGCTATTGCTGTTTACTTTTTTAAGAAAGTAATTCATTTGTTTTAGGCGATAGCTATAAGTGCTCAGGTGGTTTTCAATAGATTGGTTATCACCAATGTCTGTCATTATCCTATCAAACAAACACATCTCACTACGCTCATGCACAGGTACCAACATACCACTTTGTAGCATTACTTGTAGCAGCCCAATTGTTTTTAATGTTATACTCTTACCACCGGCATTAGGACCAGATATAACAATTATTCTGTTATTTTGATGCAGTTCTATTGTTTGCGGATAGGTTTTTTCGTTACGTTCTTTGTTAGCTAAATAGAGTAAAGGGTGGTATGCATCTTTTAAAAAGAGTTTTTTTTCTTGGCTAATTGTAGGCAACACACCGTTTATGCTTAATGCATACTTTGACTTTGCAGCAATTACATCTAAAGCAGTTAAAAATTCCTGATAAACTTCAAGTAAAGCTTTAAATGGCCTTATTTTATGTGTTAGTTCTTGTAATATCTTTATAATCTCTTCTTTCTCTTCGTATTCAAGATTGTTAAGTGTTCTTGAAAGTTGTAACGTAGTTTCTGGCTCTATATAAACAATGCTCCCTGTTTTAGAGCTGCCTAATACAGTACCTTTAACTTTGCGTCTGTACATGGCTTTCACTGCCAAAACACGCTTGTTCTCTACAACAGTTTCTCTAATATCATCTAAGTAATCTGCTTGTTGATATTTTTGAAGTGCTACAACAAAACTTTGATTAATTTTGACTTTAACCTCGGTTATTTCTTTTCTGATTTCTGCAAGCTTATTAGATGCGGTGTCTTTAATCTCACCAAACCTATCTATTATAGCATCTACCAAAGAGATAATTTCTTTAGTGTATGTAACAGCTTCTGATTGCGCAAAAAGAGTAGGGTAGTAATCTTTGTATTTTTTAAAAAACAGCAAAATTTGGTTTACTGTAGCCGAAATAGCAGTTATATTTTTAAAACTTTCGGGTTCTAAATAACTGTTTTCTATACCTAACAGCTTAATTTCTTGATCTATTGGTTCAAAAAAATGATTGGGTATTTTGTTTTCGTTATCAAAAGACGAAACATACTCGTTAGTAGCTTTTAATGCTTTTAAAAGCTCGTCTTTTTTTGTAAACGGAACAATTTGTAATGTTTTTTCAGTTCCCTTTACAGTACTACAATAGCTTGCGGTTTGCTGTAAAACCGTTTTAAATTCTAAATCTTGTAAAGTTTTTTCGAGAATTCGTTGCATACTATTGTAATTGGTGCACAAAGGTACATATTTGATACTTTTTAAATAACGTTAAATAATGCTTTAAAAATACTTTATTTAAACTTTACGAAATTGCGCCTTTATACTATTTTTACAATATGGATGTAGCCATAGAACCCAGCTGGAAAACAGTTTTACAAGAAGAGTTTAGCAAACCATATTTTAAAAATCTGGTTGCGTTTGTAAAGCAAGAATACAAGCAGTATACCTGTTATCCTAAGGGAAGCAGAATTTTTTCGGCTTTTGATTATTGTCCGTTTCATGATGTTAAAGTAGTAATTATTGGTCAAGATCCATATCACGGCCCCGGACAAGCTAATGGGCTTTGTTTTTCGGTTAATGATGGAGTGCCGCATCCGCCATCACTGGTAAATATTTTTAAAGAAATTAAAACCGATTTAGGAGTTGCGTATCCTAAATCGGGAAATTTAGAACGATGGGCAAATCAAGGTGTACTTTTATTAAATGCAACACTTACGGTTAGAGCTCATCAGGCAGGGAGCCACCAAAATAAAGGGTGGGAGCAATTTACTGATGCTGCTATACAAGCACTATCTGATAAAAGAGAAAAAATTGTGTTTATGTTATGGGGTGGTTATGCAAAACGTAAGGGTAAAATAATAGACACAAACAAGCATTATGTTTTAACCTCAGGGCACCCATCACCATTAAGTGCCAATAGGGGCTTATGGTTTGGCAACAAGCATTTTAGCACTTGTAATAAAATTTTAGAAGAAAACGGATTGCCCTCTATAAATTGGTAACAAGTTTAGAATAAGCTGCTTCTTTATCAATAATATTTACAGCTAATAATTCTTTTTGAATGGCTTTTATGGTAGCTTCAGATATATTTTCTTGAGACCAATCTGTAATAGCTAACCAAGCCCTAATATCGTTTAACGCTAAATGGTATCTGTTAGCTAAGGTTTTATCTATACTCGGTATATCTTTAAAATCAGCAGTAACCGTATTTATAATTTTAAGAACTTGTTTTAATGTTGTTTTGTTGTTTGCTAAAAAGTTTTCGTTAGCAGCAATAACAAAGCAAGGCCAGGGTGTTGGGCAATCTCCTAAGCGTTTAAAAATACCTTTATCTACAAGAGGCTTTGTTGTAAAGTGCTCCCACATAAAATAATCTGCTTCGCCATTTGTAAGAGCATTAACCGCCCCGTCTAAAGTATTTACAATTTTAAAAGATAACGATTTTGTGTTCCACCCGTAATTTTTAGCTTGTAAGTAGGTAACCAAGTGGCTGCCACTACCAAATCTGCTAATAGCAGCAGTTTTATTTTCTAAATCGGTGATGGTATTATAATTTGAGTTTCCTGCAACATGAACTCCCCAAAGTAATGGTGAACTAACATAGATTTGAACAATTTTACTGGGATTACCATTAATAATATCTTTAATAATACCACCTGTTAAAATGATTGCCAGATCTGTGCTGTTTTCTCTAAGCATTTCGCGCATTTTACCGGTACCTTCGGGAACATCAATCCATGTAACATCTAAACCAACTTCTGCAAACAAACCGTCTTCTATAGCTAAATGCCAAGGAAAGTTAAAGTGTTCAGGTACTCCGGCAATGCGAATAGTTTTCATTGAGCGTTACGATATAATTTTCTCTAGGGTATATTGTATGAGTTTGTCAACAGCTTCTTTTGGCTTTCTAGAAAAAGTGCCTTTTGGTCTGTTAGCCAAAATACAATTCATAGAAACAGCTCTATGGCCCAATAATTTAGCCATACCATAAATTCCGGCAGTTTCCATTTCTAGATTTGTAATTCGTTTGTTGTTAAAGCTAAAAGAAGCTAATTTCTCGTTTAAGAATGCATCTTGCACCGGAAGCCTTAACTTTCTACTTTGCGGGCCGTAAAAACCAACATTTGTGGCTGTAACACCCAGATGAGTTTTGTTAGAATATAGTTTTTGTGCTAAATCATTATCGCAAGAAACAATATAGGGAGCAGATTTTTTATGATACCAATTAGTGTGTTTTACAAGCGCTTCTTGCATGCTGTGTTCTTGTATAGCCTCGCTTTCATAAAAATGCAAAAGACTGTCAAAACCAATACCGTATTCGCTAATTAAAAAATCATCTACATCTACATCTTCTTGAATAGATCCTGAGGTTCCAATTCTTATTATATCTAACGAGGTAAGAGTATCTTTAACTTCTCTGGTTTTAAAATCTATGTTTACCAAGGCATCTAGCTCGTTAAATACAATATCTATGTTGTCTGTACCAATACCGGTAGAAATTACGGTTATTTCTTTACCTTGTAAAGTTCCTGTATGGGTTACAAACTCTCGTTTTTCTTTTTTAAACCTGATAGTGTCAAAATACTTAGAAACTTTTTTAACTCTTTCAGGATCTCCTACTGTTATTATGGTTGTGGCAATATCTTCCGGTAATAAATTTAAATGATAAATACTACCATCTGCATTTAAAATAAGTTCAGAATGTGCAATCGGCATTTTGTACTATAACTTTAATAGTTTATGATCTAACTCGTTGTATAAAAAGGCATATTTAGGAGCTCCGCCTAAATAAAGAGAATCATCTTTAATTGTAGCATAAAAATTCTCTTTTTTATTTAGTACTGCTTTCCCTTTTTTACTGAGTTTAACGGGGTAATATGAGGTGAATAATTGTTTTAAGTCTGTAAGCATTCTATAAAACTGTAAATCTCCAAAACCATACATGTCTTGGTCTCTTAACATGTTTCCAATAAGTTGCTCTTTAGTTTTAAATGAGTTGTTGGCTGCTTTTTCAAGAATTTTATTCTCTAAATAGTTTAGTCCGTTTTTTATGGCCGGAAATCTTTTTATATGAGCTTCAAGAGCATCGGGCAAATACTCAAATTGCGAAGAATTAAATTTTGTAAATGTTTCTAAACGCATAGGATTATCACTACAATACAGCTGCCAAATGTAATCGGCATATTCAATATCATCTAAAGTTAATTGTATTTTATTGTTATATAGTGACATGAGCTGATCTTTAGAGAGCTCATTTAACCCATACATTTTATTAGTGTCATCTTCTTTACCACTACAAACCAAGTAAATATCGGCTCCTTTTCTGTGTTTATGAAGCCAACTAATAACAGCTATCATGTTAATTTGGCAAAACAAATCATACTCAAACCACAAAACAATTTCGCTTTGCTGTTTTTGGTTGCAAAGATTTCTGTACTCTTTAAGGGTAAAGTTTATAAACTTGTTTTTGGTAACTTTGTACTTTCTGTTTAGGTATTCAAAACGTGTTTTCCAGAACGATTCGCTACCAACATCTACACTGGTTTTACCTTCGCAAAGCATTTCGCGCCAAGTAATAATTTCTCCTTTAATTGGTAGTTGTTGTAAGGTAAGCGTAAACGCATCACCGTTGGTGATATGCAAAGTTTTACTCATAATTTTTAGTAGTTGGTTGGGTAAAGTTATGCCATAGGCAAATGTGGTTAGGTTTTATCCTCCTACACGTTTTACATTATAAGCTTGCTCTTGCAAGATAGTAATTATTTTTTCTCTGTAGTTACCTTGTATAATAATCTCACCATTTTTAACAGATCCACCAACTCCGCATTTGGTTTTTAAAAGTTTTGCCAGCTCTTTTAAATCAGCCTCAGAACCAACAAAACCTTTAATTACAGTAACAATTTTTCCTGCTCTTCCTTTGGTGCTAAAGTGAGCTTCCAGATGTTGTTGAGCAGGAGGAAGGGTTTGTTGCTCTACGGTATCATTTTCAAATTCAAAATCGTCATTTGTAGAATACACAAACCCTCCCAATGCTTCAAAACTATTTAGTTTCTTTTTCGTCACGAATTAATCTTTTATTAATCCTAACTCTACCAGACGTTCATGTAAAAACTCACCGGCTGTAATATCTTCGTAAAGTTTTGGATTATTTTCGTCTATGCAGTTTTCTAAGCAGTTAAGTGGCATATGGCTTACCGGATGCATAAAAAACGGAATAGAATATCTTGAAGTTCCCCAAAGCTCTCTAGGTGGATTTATTACACGGTGAATAGTAGATTTTAACCTATTGTTAGTATGTCGTGACAACATATCACCAACATTAATCATTAATTCATCTGGTTCTGCAATAGCGTCTATCCATTCTCCTTTATGGTTTTGCACTTGCAACCCTCTACCTTGCGCTCCCATTAGTAATGTAATTAGGTTAATATCACCATGTGCAGCTGCTCTAACAGCATTTTTTGGTTCTTCTGTAATAGGAGGGTAGTGAATTGGGCGTAATATAGAGTTACCGTTTTTAATGTACTTATCAAAATAGTACTCATCTAACCCTAAACGCAATGCCAATGCTCTTAAAACATATTTAGCGGTTCTTTCTAGCTGTTTGTAAGCTTCTTTACCAACTTCGTTAAATTCGGGAAGTTCTTCTACATAAACATTTGGAGGATACTCTGCTTCAAGAACCGGATCGTCTTCTACATACTGACCAAAATGCCAAAACTCTTTTAAATCTCCCTCGGTTCTGCCTTTAGCGTGCTCTTTACCAAAAGATGTATAGCCTCTTTGACCGCCTATACCTTCAATTTCATATTTCTTTTTTACTTCTAATGGTAAATCAAAGAACTTTTTTACTTGGTCATAAAGCTTATCAACTAACTCATCACTTAAAAAGTGTCCTTTTAGTGCAACAAAGCCAATGTTTTCATATGCTTCACCAATTTCTTTGATGAATTTTTGCTTTCTTGCCGGATCTTCCGATAAAAAATCTCGTAAATCTACGCTTGGTATCTTGTTCATAATGCTTTAAAATTTAGTACAAATGTAACGAAAAATGCTTTTTAACAGGCTGTTTAAGCAGAATAAAATATTATAAAGCTAATGCTGGCAAGGTTATATTTTTTTCTACTTTTACCCCGAAAATATTATTTGTTATGCCAAACACATCTGTAACCCAAGACGCCATGATGTTTCATAGAAATAATCTTACTGACTCTCAATTGCTTTCGCTATACGAAGCTATGTTGCTGCCCAGAAGAATAGAAGAGAAAATGCTTGTTTTATTACGTCAGGGTAAAATTTCTAAATGGTTTAGTGGGATAGGGCAAGAGGCCATTTCTGTTGGGGTAACTAAAGCATTGCAAGACGATGAATATATTTTACCAATGCACAGAAATTTGGGGGTTTTTACTACCAGAAACATCCCTTTAAACAGGTTGTTTTCACAATGGCAAGGTAAAGCTAATGGCTTTACTAAGGGTAGAGACAGAAGTTTTCATTTTGGCACACAAGAATATAAAATAATTGGAATGATTTCTCATTTAGGACCACAATTAGGTGTGGCCGATGGGATAGCATTAGCGCATAAACTACGTAAAGAACAAAAAGTAACGGCCGTATTTACCGGCGAAGGTGCAACAAGCGAAGGCGATTTTCATGAAGCTCTTAACATTGCAGCTGTTTGGGATTTACCGGTGTTGTTTTGTATAGAAAATAATGGTTACGGACTTTCTACACCTACAAAAGAACAGTACCGTTGTGAGCATTTAGCCGATAAAGGTAAAGGCTACGGAATGGATTCTTATATAATTGATGGCAATAACATTTTAGAAGTTTACCACATAGTTAATGAGCTGGCGCAAAGCTTACGCGAAAATCCAAGGCCTGTTTTACTGGAGTTTAAAACTTTTAGAATGCGTGGGCACGAAGAAGCAAGCGGAACCAAGTATGTGCCAAAAGAATTAATGGATGCTTGGGCTGCTAAAGATCCATTAGAGAATTATAAAAATTATT
>JBPEWY010000048.1:0-5035 GCA_052032225.1 Flavobacteriaceae bacterium | reverse complement strand
TAGCTACAGCTAAAAGTGCAGTAGAAGGACTCACAAAATCATTAGCTGCAGAATTTGCTCCAACAATAAGGGTAAATGCAATTGCTCCTACCATTACCAATACTACTTTGGCTTCTAAAATTCTTAGAAACGAGAAAGCCATTGAAAACATAAAGAACAGACATCCGCTAAAAAACATATTACAACCACAAGAAGTAGCTGTTATGGCTAATTATTTATTGTCTGATGATGCGAAAGCCATATCCGGACAGATTTTTAAAATAGATAATGGCATGGTACATATTAAACCTTAACCCTTTTGTTTACATGAAACTTTATTCGTTACACAAAAAGCAAAAACTACCTATATCATTGCCGGAAGCTTGGCAATTTTTTTCAGATCCTAAAAACTTAAAAGTTATTACCCCGGATTATATGGGGTTTAACATTATATCCGGAGCAGATAGAGCAATGTATCCGGGACAAATAATAGAGTACATTGTTACACCTGTTTTAGGCATAAAAACTAAATGGGTTACAGAAATAACACATGTTATACCCAACACTTATTTTGTTGATGAGCAACGTTTTGGACCCTACAGCATGTGGCATCACAAACACTTTTTTAAGGCTATAGATGGCGGGGTATTAATAGAAGATCTTGTGCATTATAAAATTCCGTTAGGTATATTGGGTAAAATGGTGCATCCTATAATTGTAAAACCAAAACTGGAAGAAATTTTTGAATATAGAGCCAATAAACTCAAATTGCTTTTTGGAACTTTGTAAGTATGAAAAACACTCCTATTACACTTTTTTGGTTTAGAAGAGATTTACGACTAACCGATAACGTTGGTTTGCATTATGCGCTCAAAGAAAACAAAAATGTGTTACCTATTTTTATTTTCGATACAGAAATTCTTGATTCGCTACCTAAAGATGATGCTCGTGTAACTTTTATTTACAACACATTACATCAACTAAAGCAAACCTTAGAGAAAAAATATAATAGCACTATACACTTATATAATGGAACTCCATACAATGTTTTTAAAAAAATAATAGCAACTTACTCCGTTAAAGCTGTTTATACTAACACAGACTACGAGCCTTATGCCATACAACGAGACAACAGAATAGAGAAATTATTACAATCTCATGGTATAGCCTTTAAAAGTTATAAAGACCAAGTTATTTTTCATAAAAATCAAATAGTTAAGCAAGACGGCTCACCTTACATAGTGTACACTCCGTACATGAAAGCTTGGAAACAGGCTTTTACAGACAGTTGTGTTTATAATCATGATATAAATTCTTTAAGCAATAATTTTTATAAAAACGCCCCACAGCAAAATGTTACGTTAAAAGAGCTTGGTTTTAAGCAATCTAAACAAGAGGTACAACCTTATACAATACATGATGATTTAATAGAAAATTATGCCGAGACACGTGATTTTCCTGCATTAAACGGCACCTCAAAATTAAGTCCTCATTTACGTTTTGGTACTGTTAGTATTCGTCAAGTAGTAAAAAAAGCGTATTCATTTAAAAAACAAACCTTTTTAAACGAGCTTATTTGGCGAGAATTTTTTATGCAAATTTTATGGCATTTTCCCGATACGGTTCATAAAAGCTTTAAACCACAATACGATGCCATACAATGGCGTAACAACGAAAAAGAGTTTGAACTTTGGTGTAAAGGCAAAACCGGATATCCTTTAGTTGATGCCGGAATGCGAGAATTAAACCAAACCGGTTATATGCATAATAGAGTTAGAATGGTGGTAGGTAGTTTTTTATGCAAACACTTATTAATAGATTGGCGTTGGGGCGAAGCCTATTTTGCCCAAAAGCTACTTGATTACGAAATGGCCAGTAATGTAGGTAATTGGCAATGGGTGGCCGGATGTGGTGTAGATGCTGCACCGTATTTTAGAATATTTAACCCAACAACCCAGCTACAAAAATTTGATAAAAATCTTAACTACATTAAAAAATGGGTCCCGGAGTTTCAGGAGCTTACCTACCCTACTCCTATTGTAGATCATAAAAAAGCCCGAGAACGTTGTTTAAAAGTATACAAAGAAGCCCTACAGCAATAAAGGTTTTGGTGTTTTACAAAATATAGTATCTTTAAATAAACCAAAACCATCGTTATGAAAATGTTTCAATATAGCATGCTTGTACTTTGCATGCTCACTACTGCATTAGTATTTCCTCAAAAAAAATTATCAAAAAACAAACAAGCAATAATTGCTTCTGTAGAAAAACACAAAGCTAATTTAATAGCAATAAGTGATTCTATTTGGGCTTTGGCAGAAGAGGCCTTTAGAGAGCACAACTCTTCAGAACTTCTTGCATCGTATGCCGAAAAAAATGGGTTTATAGTTGAGCGTGGCGTTGCCGGTATGCCTACTGCTTTTGTAGCTACATATGGCTCGGGAAAACCTGTTATAAGTGTTTTGGGTGAGTTTGATGCGCTCCCCGGCATTTCGCAAAAAGCAAAACCCACTAAAGACCCATTAAAAGAAGGAGCTGCCGGACACGGTTGCGGTCATAATTTATTTGGTGCCGGAAGTCTGGGAGCTGCAATTGCCGTTAAAGAACTTATAGAAGCCGGAAAACTAACCGGTACAGTTAAGTTTTTTGGTACGCCGGCAGAAGAAAAGTTCTTTGGAAAAATATGGATGGTTAGAGAGGGGCTTTGGGATGATGTAGATGTTAACTTAAGTTGGCACCCCGGAGCTAATACAGAAGCCGATGTGCAAAGCTCTTTAGCTTTAGTAGATTTTAAAGTAGAATTTTTTGGTCAGGCGGCTCATGCATCGGCAGACCCATGGAATGGGCGTAGCGCATCCGACGCTTTAGAACTGTATACAACCGGTATAAACTACTACAGAGAGCACGTAAAACCTACCGTTAGAATTCATTACCATATTCAAGATGGCGGACAAGTAGTGAACGTAGTTCCGGATTATTCAAGAATTTGGGTGCGTGTTAGAGACACCAAACGCTCCGGAATGATGCCTGTTTACCAGCGCGTTAAAGAAATGGCCAAAGGAGCCGCTATCATGGCAAATGTAGATTACAAAATATCGTTAATTTCGGGTATTTACGAGGTACTCCCAAACAGAGCCGGTGGCGAAGTAATGCAAAAAAATCTTGAGCTACTTGGGCCAATAACGTATACTCCCGAAGAAATAGCCTTTGGCAAAAAAATACAAGAAGTAACCGGAAAACCACAAGTAGGAATGGACTCAGAGATTCTCCCGCTAAAACCAACAAAAGAACATCCGGGAGGGGGCTCTACAGATGTTGGCGATGTTAGCTGGAACGTGCCAAATATTAATTTAAGCGTAACCACTGCGCCTAAAGATACCCCCTGGCATTCTTGGGCTGTAGTAGCCTGTGGCGGTATGAGCATAGGCCACAAAGGAATGATTTATGCTGCTAAAGCAATGGGCTTAACCATGGTAGATTTATTTACAAACCCAAAACTTGTGCAAGCCATTAAAGCAGAATATAAAGAGCGCAAAGGAGACGAAGTTTACGAAGCTATTGTGCCAGAGGGTCCTCCTCCAATAGATTACAAGTAACAGTTAACAATCCTCTTAGTTAACAAGAGGATTTTTTTGTTTTTGAGCGAGTCGCATTTGTAAACAAACGCGTCGGGCTTTCGCTACTCGCTTTTGCAAGCAAAGAGCTCAAACATGCGCTCTATCCCTCTCGCAAAACAATTCAACAAAAAAACAAAACTGTAAGAATATTATGCTTATATTAGATTAATTTTCAAGCAAAACAAATTGAAAACCATTTACTTATCACGTATTATTCACCATAAAGAGCCAAAACTATCTATTTATTTTGGGTATGATGATGTTATAAAAAATCATCTAAAAAAACTTGATTACATTCGTTGGAGTACCTCAAAAAAAGTCTTTTATGCTCCTTATACTTCGGCTTGCAAGCGCGAAGTTTATCTTCATTTGCTTCAATTAAACACACCTATAGATTACAGTGCACTGCTTGTACATAAAACCAATAAACTAAAACTCCCATCGTTAAGTAATCTAGATCAAAAATCTATAACCAAATTTAAAAATTGGTTAGATCAACACCGATATAGTGCAAATACCGTTAATACCTATGTAGAAGTAACTTCATTTTTTTTACGGTATTGCAAACAAAAAAACATTAAACAATTAACCCCTAAAGCCATACAATGGTTTAATTACGATTTTATTGTGGTTAAAAACAAATCGGTTTCCTATCAAAACCAATGTATTAATGGTATCAAAAAATATTTTGAATATATGGGGCATTTGTTAGAACCCATGCAACTTCAACGTCCAAAAAAAGAAAAAAAATTACCGGTAGTGCTAAGCACAACAGAAGTAAAGCAACTATTACATGTAACCAAAAATATAAAGCATAAAACATTATTAAGCTTGCTATATTCTTCTGGCTTACGTATAGGTGAAGCCCTATTATTACAGATACACGATATAGATGTAGAGCGTAATTTAATTCATATAAAAGCGGCAAAGGGTAAAAAAGATCGCTATACCCTTCTGTCTAAAAACTTTACGCAATTATTAAAAAGCTACTTAAACATTTATAATCCAGAAAAATATCTTTTTGAAGGAGTTAAAGGAGGTCCATATACTGCTGTAAGTGCTAGACAGGTGCTTAAACGTAGTTTGCATAAAGCAGGTATAACTAAAAAAAGAGTTACCCTGCATACCTTACGACATAGTTTTGCTACCCATTTACTTGAAAACGGTACCGATATTAGATACATTCAAGAGCTATTAGGCCATAACAGTCCTAAAACAACTATGATTTATACACACGTTTCTACCTCGAGCTTACAAAATATAACCAATCCGTTTGATAAATTGTAAGAAAATGATTTAATTTGTTTATAAGCTATTTTAGGGTGTAAATAACGATGTATTATTTCTGTAAATATATACGCATAGCCCTCCAAATAGTTATAAAACAGAATAATTTTATACGCATATAAACAAGTTGTGGGTAATTTGACCAAACCGAA
>JBPEWY010000047.1:0-2300 GCA_052032225.1 Flavobacteriaceae bacterium | reverse complement strand
GCCAATAATCTCAGCCCACCGTTCATTAAATCTGGTTTCGTTGGTTTGAACGTTCCACTCCCAAGTACCTATGTTAGTACCTTTAATTATGTGGCTGTAACGTTTGTTTTGTAGGGCTAGTCTTTCTTGTGCTTTTTTTTGGGGAGTAATATCTATATGAGTCCCCAACATTCGGGTGGGTTTACCATTTTCATTTCTAATTACAACACCTTTACAGCGCACCCAAACAGTATGCCCCTTTTTGTGCTTGTACCTAACTTCTTGGTCGTAAGGATGGTTTGGGTCTTCACAATGTTTTATGAAATTATCGGTTGCAGTTTTTAAATCGTCCGGATGAATTATATTCTGCCAAGCAGCAGCTTTATGAGGCATTTTTTTTGGGTTGTACCCAAGGGTTTTCCAGAATTTATCATCCATCCACTCGTTTTCAGGGTTTTCTAAATCCCAATACCACATTCCGTCTAAAGCATTGCTTGTAATAAACTCAAAAATTGAGCTGTCTTTAAGCATTAAGGAATACAGTTCTTTTTTTAAATAATTATCTTTAGAATTGATTGAATACATTAGATTGGTGGCAGAAAGCGAAGTATTAAAGAGGTTAATATGTTACTAAAATAGACTTTATTTTTCGGAAAATCAATACAAATAATACGGTTTATCTTAAAAACAATAACATTAATCGGTATTTATTATTGTTTAATCGATGCTGTTTTTTTGTCGATTAAAAGAATGTTTTAAAGGTTAAATTTTACTTCTAATAACTTTTACTGGTTAAGTATCAAGAAAAAAGCAACGTTAATACACTCATAAGAAACTTTAAAAAACCCAAAATATTTGCTAATTTGCGGGCGCTACAGGATGATTTCTCTCCTACTTAAGAAGGAATTGCGAAAGTTTTACCCTAAAAAATTACATTATGGCAGTTTTAGAAAAAATCACGTCAAAAGACGCCATTGCATTAGAAGATAAGTATGGAGCACACAACTACCATCCGTTACCTGTTGTTTTAAGTAAAGGAGAAGGTGTTTATGTGTGGGATGTAGAAGGAAAAAAATACTTTGATTTTCTTTCTGCTTATTCTGCAGTAAATCAAGGTCATTGCCACCCCAGAATTGTACAAGCAATGACCACTCAAGCACAAAAACTAACGCTTACATCAAGAGCATTTTACAATGATGTTTTAGGTAAATACGAGCAGTACACAACACAGTATTTTGGTTATGATAAGTTATTGCCAATGAATACTGGAGCAGAAGCCGTAGAGACCGCAATTAAAATTTGTAGAAAGTGGGCATACGAGAAGAAAGGAATACCGGAGCACGAGGCACAAATAGTTGTGTGTGAAAATAATTTTCACGGCCGAACAACAACAATAATCTCTTTTTCTAACGATCCTGATGCTCGAAAAAACTTTGGGCCTTACACTCCCGGTTTCATTAAAATACCTTATGATGATGCAGACGCTTTAGAGAAAGTTTTAAAAGAACATAAAAATATTGCAGGGTTTTTAGTAGAACCAATACAAGGAGAAGCAGGAGTTTATGTGCCAAGCGAGGGCTATTTGGCTAAAACTAAAGCATTGTGTGAGGCGCATAATGTACTATTTATTGGCGATGAAATACAGACAGGTATAGCCCGAACCGGAAAATTGTTAGCTGTAAACCATGAAAATGTTCGTCCGGACATTTTAATTTTAGGTAAAGCACTAAGCGGAGGAGCTTATCCTGTAAGTGCTGTATTAGCTGATGATGAGATTATGAATGTAATTAAACCCGGACAACACGGAAGTACCTTTGGAGGAAACCCGGTGGCTTGTGCCGTTGCTATGGAGGCATTACAGGTTGTTAAAGATGAAAATTTAGCCGAGAATGCTGCTAAATTAGGAGAGCTTTTTAGAGCCGAAATGAATAAGTACATTGCAAACAGCTCTATTGTAAAGTTAGTAAGAGGAAAAGGACTTTTAAATGCTATTGTTGTAAACGATAGTCCTGAAAGTGATACAGCCTGGAATATATGTTTAAAACTAAGAGATAACGGTTTGTTGGCAAAACCTACTCATGGTAATATTATTAGATTTGCTCCACCGTTAGTTATGACAAAAGAGCAACTTTTAGAATGTGTAAATATTATCACTAAAACCCTAAAAGAGTTCGAAAAATAGAAATAAAAGCTGCCAAAAGGCAGCTTTTTTAATAACTATAATTTTCGCCAATAAAAAATGCCATAATCACTCCAAAGTAAATAATAAAAAACACTAACATTAGTAAGCCTAATACTAAGCCAATCCAAGACATTACTTT
>JBPEWY010000046.1:0-6220 GCA_052032225.1 Flavobacteriaceae bacterium | reverse complement strand
ACTAATCGCTAACGGATACCCGCAAATTAGCTTGCAGGCTTCACAATATTTTGAATCGGTTTTTAATTCTGATTTTTCTTTTACCAAACTTTTTGCTCGAGTACAGCATGAAATTAAACCTCTTGGTAAAAAACATGTTACCAGCTTTTTAGCAACCGGTGGATTGGTGTTAGGAAATGCGCCATTAACACACTTGCTACATGCTTCACCAAACCAGCCCAATAAAGATGCCTTATTACAGCGGTTTTCTATTGCCGGAAGAAGTAGTTTTGAAACCATGTATTTTAATGAGTTCTATGCTGACAGGCTTTTAACACTTCAAATAAAACATACTTTAAAACCTTTTAAAATTTCCCAAAAAATTAGTCCGCAACTATCTCTTATTTCCAGATATGCATTAGGAGATATAAAAAACATCAATAAGCACATTGGCTTAACATTTAACTCACTTAATAAAGGTTATATGGAAAGTGGTTTAGAGCTTAATAAAATTTTTAAAGGCTTTGGTTTAAGTGCAATGTATAGGCACGGAGCTTACCATTTACCAAAATTTGACGATAATATATCGTTTAAGTTTACCTTCTATTTTACCTTAGGATTTTAGTGTAACTCTAAGCTAATTGTTACCTTTGCGGCACTAAAAATTAGGCATGGCAACTTGGTTTAGTACAGGATTTTGGGCAACTGTAGCACGATTAATTTTAAGAAACAGAATTTTAATACTTGTTATTATAGCCGGTATAACTGTGTTTTTTGGCACACAGTGGAAAAACATGCGTTTTACCTACACCGAAGCCAATTTGTTGCCAGACGATCATCCGGTTAATCAAGAATACAACAAGTTTTTAGATATTTTTGGCGAAGAAGGCAACCTAATTATTCTTGCGGTAAAAGACACCGCTATTTTTAATACACAAAACTTTAATGCCTGGAACAAATTAAGCAAACAGTTTAATGCCTTTCCGGAGGTTACCATTGTTGTATCTACAGATAATTTACAAGAATTAGTAAAAGATACCTCCAAACAAGAATTTGTACTTAAACCCTTTATAAAAACCGCTCCCCAAACTAATACTGATGTAGCTAAGTTAAAAGAGAAGCTTTTTAACCAACTTCCTTTTTACGAAAGCTTGCTATATAATAAAGAAACCCAAACACTCAGAACGGCTGTATATTTAGATAAAGAAATTGTAAATACTGCTGTTAGAAAAGACTTTGTTTTTAACGATTTAGTGCCCCTAATTGAACGCTTTGAAGCCGAAACCGGTATAGATGTTCATGTATCTGGAATGCCCTATGTTAGAACACTTAATGCACAAACAATTATAGATGAAATTGGCTTATTTGTTCTTGTTGCATTGCTGGTAACCTCATGTATTTTCTTCTTCTTTTTTAGGTCGTTTAGAGCCACTCTAATCTCTATGATGGTAGTGATTATAGGAGTAATGTGGGCGCTTGGTGTTTTAGGGTTATTAAAATACGAAATTACCGTTTTAACAGCCTTAATCCCTCCGTTAATTATTGTAATTGGCATACCTAACTGTATCTTTTTAATTAATAAATATCAACAAGAAGTAAAGAAGCACGGTAATCAAGCAAAATCATTACAGCGAGTAATTTCTAAAATTGGCAATGCTACTTTAATGACCAATGTTACCACTGCTGCCGGTTTTGCAACTTTTATTATTACAGAGAGTAAACTACTTAAAGAGTTTGGTATTGTTGCATCGCTCAACATTATCATGATTTTTATACTCTCTCTACTAATAATTCCAATAGTTTACAGCTTCATGGCTTTACCAAAATACAAACACCTAAAACACTTAAATAAAAAGTGGATTAGCAAGTTTGTTAAATGGATGGAAAATAGTGTTAGGCATCACAGAATAGCTGTTTATATTGTTTCTTTAATTGCTTTAATTGCCAGTATTATTGGTATTTATCAGATTAAAATCTCTGGAAGCCTAATAGAAGATATGCCAAAAAAAGCTGCATTTTTTAATGATATTAGGTTTTTTGAAGAAGAATTTAATGGCATTATGCCTTTAGAAATAATGGTAGATACCAAACGTAAGAACGGTGTAATGAAGCTTCCTACTTTAAGAAGAATGAATGAGCTTGAAACACTTATTACCGAAATACCTGAGCTGGCAAAACCGCTATCTGTTGTAAGTTTGGTTAAATACTCTAAGCAAGCCTATTACAATGGCAATCCTAAATACTATCAACTACCTACATCGCAAGAAAACAGCTTTATTTTATCGTATGCTAAAAAATCTTCAAATAATGTAAACTTGCTTCAAAGCTTTGTAGATTCTACAGGGCAAATTGCACGGATTACAACATTTATGAAAGATGTTGGTACTGATAGAATGGAGGCTATAGAAGAAGATTTATATACTACTATTAAAAAAGTTTTCCCTGAAGATAGGTATGATGTTTCTATGACCGGTAAAGCACTTGTTTTTTTAAAAGGCACTAAATATTTAGTAAAAAACCTTGTGCTATCATTAACATTAGCAATTGGGCTTATCTCTATTTTTATGGCCTATATGTTTAGGTCGTTCAGAATGATTGTTATATCGTTAATTCCCAACTTATTACCGCTCTTAGTAACGGCCGGTTTAATGGGCTTTGTTGGAGTTCCTATAAAACCATCTACTATTCTTGTTTTTAGTATTGCCTTTGGTATATCGGTAGATGACACCATTCACTTTTTGGCAAAATATCGTCAAGAGTTACAAGCAAATAACTGGAAAATAAGACGCTCTGTTTATGCTGCTTTAAAAGAAACAGGGGTTAGTATGTTTTACACCTCTATTGTGCTATTTTTTGGCTTTTCGGTATTTATTATATCAAGCTTTGGGGGTACCGTTGCACTTGGAGCATTAGTTTCTGCAACACTATTATTTGCAATGTTGGCTAACTTGTTACTTTTACCTGCATTACTACTTTCTTTAGAACGAAGCATTGCTAATAAAAAGGTGCTTAAAAAGCCGCATTTTAATATTTTAACAGAAGATAGTAGCGCTAAAAAATAATCTTGGGTAAAAGGGAAAAAGAAAAAAGTCTGCCGGAACATTACATTCCAAACAGACTTCGGTTCCCCCAAACCTACTTTTCTAAGTTTTCTATTTTATAAGAACACTTAAATTGATTAATAGCTGTATCAAATGTACAAAACATAAAAAAGCTAAAACAGGGGTTTTTTCCCCTTTCAATTTTTAAATCATTACACGCTGTAAAACACCCTATTTTATAGCAAAAAAACTATCTTTGCCACGCTATAATCAATGCAAAAAAATGAACACACATTCAGTTAAAAGTATATTAACAGATCAGGCTTTATTATTACAAGAAGTAGCTGTAAAAGGTTGGGTAAAAACATTTAGAAGCAACCGATTTATAGCTTTAAACGATGGATCTACAATACACAACATTCAATGTGTAGTAGATTTTGAGCAATTTGATGAAGCTTTTTTAAAAAAAATAAATACAGGAGCTGCCTTACATGTACAAGGAACATTGGTTGAAAGTCAAGGAAAAGGCCAGAAAGTAGAGATTCAAGTAAAAGAAATAGAAATTTTAGGTGAAGCAGACCCGGAGGTATATCCTATTCAGCCCAAAAAACATTCATTAGAGTTTTTAAGAGAGAAAGCGCATTTACGTGTTCGTACTAATACGTTTAGTGCAGTTATGCGTGTTCGTTCTGCACTGGCTTTTGCAGTTCATCAATATTTTCAGCAAAATGGTTTCTATTATGTAAACACTCCTATTATAACCGGTAGTGATGCTGAAGGAGCAGGAGAAATGTTTAGAGTTACAACTTTAGATGCCAAAAACCCTCCGCTAAATGATGACGGCTCTGTTAATTTTAAAGAAGATTTTTTTGGTAAAGAAACCAATCTAACTGTTTCCGGACAATTAGAAGCAGAAGCTTATGCTATGGGGCTTGGCAAAGTATATACATTCGGCCCAACCTTTAGAGCAGAAAATTCTAATACCTCAAGACATCTTGCAGAATTCTGGATGATAGAACCGGAGGTGGCCTTTTTAGATTTAGCCGGAAATATGGATTTGGCCGAAGATTTTATAAAATACGTTCTGCAATATATTTTAGATAATTGTAAAGATGATTTAACGTTTTTAGATAAACGTTTTGCAGACGAAGAGAAAACAAAACCTCAACAGCAACGAAGCGAAATGGGCTTGATTGAAAAAATACGCTTTGTTGTAGACAATAATTTTAAGCGTGTAAGCTATACAGAAGCTATAGAAATTTTAAAAAACAGTAAGCCAAACAAAAAGAAAAAGTTTCAGTATTTAATTAATGAATGGGGAGCCGATTTACAAAGTGAACACGAGCGTTATCTTGTTGAGAAGCACTTTAAATGTCCTGTAATTTTATTTGATTATCCAGCCAAAATTAAAGCGTTTTACATGCGCTTAAACGAAGACGGTAAAACGGTACGTGCAATGGATGTGTTATTCCCGGGGATTGGAGAGATTGTTGGGGGCTCTCAACGTGAAGAACGCCTAGATGTACTACAACAAAAAATCACAGACCTGGGTATTGATGAAAAAGAGCTTTGGTGGTATTTAGAGCTTAGAAAGTTTGGTACTGCTGTACATAGTGGCTTCGGATTAGGTTTTGAGCGTTTAGTACAATTTGCAACCGGAATGGGAAATATTAGAGATGTAATACCGTTCCCGAGAACACCACAAAATGCAGAATTTTAAAAAGTATAAGGCCTCTATTTAAGAGGCTTTTTTATTTTTTAGCTGCTTTATAAAGTATGATGGGTAAATTCCTGTTTTAGCATTAAATGCTTTAGAAAAAGATTCTGCACTACTAAACCCAATTTCTTGAGCTATAGCCTTTATAGAATACATTCTAAAAATCTCATCTTCTTTTAAACGTTCTACAGCATACTCTACTCGCAAATCATTTAAATACTGATTAAACTTTTTTTGCTTATAGGTATTAATTATTTTAGACAGATAAGAGGTATTAGTATCTAAATATTGTGCAACATCAGCTAAAGTCAAAGGCTCTAAAAACTTTTTGTCTTTTTCAAATTTATCCAGCTTACTAAGCACCTCTTTAACAACTTTATCCGGAATGGTGCTAATAGTTCTGGTAACTGTTGGTTGCTGTTTTGTGACTTTTGCTTCTTCCATTAAAACTTTAAAACGCTTTTTATATGTTTGTTGTTTCCATAAATTTATTACAAACAAAACAACAGTAATACCAAGTAAAGCAAGTAAAAAAAACTTTAGTTGTATGGCTTGCTGCCTATTGGTTTTAAGTCTTCCTATAATTTCTTCTTTTTCTTTTAAAAGCTTAGGTATTACATAGTTCTTGTTTATTTTATCTGATAGGTAATTGCTGTTGTTTTCTAAAATACTATCTAAGTGAATGTATTTATTAATGTACTTTAATTGGTTTTCTACATCGTTTTTTTGTTTGTAATGTTTAATTAAATATTGGTATCCGTCTAAAAGTTCATCAAAAGGATCTTTAGTGTTTTCAAAAATAGAATCTGCTTTTTGTATATATATAACTGCACTATCTATGGCTTCTAAAGCATCATGTGTTTTAGCTTTGTAGTAATAACTAACACCCAGGTTTCTACCTGTAAAAAAGGGTAGTGCCTTATTTAAGCTGTCTAATGCTTTGTTATATTGCTTTTCTAAATAAAAAGTTTTTCCCCAATGTTTTAAAAAGTCATGATAATACTCTTCGTTGTTATAATTAATGCTTGATGAATAGCCCTCTTTTAAATAGATTTTGGCAGAATCTACCTTGCCAATAGCTAAGTATAAAGCGGTTAAGTTTGATAGATTTAACAATTTGTCTGTGATTGCTTCTTCAGATTTAGTGTTTTCTAGTTTTAATGAAGCTAAGTTTGCCTTATAGGCTTTTATAGCTTCATTATAATTTCCTGTTTCATTATATAATGCTAATAACAAATCATTACACCAATCTATAATCTCTTTGTTGTTAATTTCTTTAGCTAAACTATCCGTAATTTTCAACAAATCAAAAGTCTTTTGATAGTCAGCTAATTGGTAATAAGTATATGCTTTTAAAGAATATCCTAACACCCATAGAGAATTTGGCTTTAAAGATTTAGAAAAAGCAATTAAACTGTCTGAATATTGTAAAGCTCTGTTATATCCTTCACGAGTTTGATTAGATATTAGCGTATGATTAACA
>JBPEWY010000045.1:0-2692 GCA_052032225.1 Flavobacteriaceae bacterium | reverse complement strand
CTAGTCCTGCAGTGTGGTCTGCATGTTCATGCGTAAATAAAATACCGTCTAAACGCGTAACATTGTGTGTTAGCATTTGTTGCCTAAAATCCGGACCACAATCTATAACATAAGTAAAATCATCCCATTGTATCATGGCAGATACTCTAAGCCTTTTATCTTTTTTATCTGCGCTTAAACAAACAGGATGATTACTGCCAATTACAGGAATTCCTTGTGATGTACCTGTGCCTAAAAACGTAACTTTCAAAACAGCTAATTTTTGTCAAATTTATCATTTATTTGGGCATTAGGTCAACTAATCTTTTTAACTTTGCTCTAAAATAAAATAATTCAACTATGTCAATTGTTTTAAAGGGAGATAAGGAGTTTGAAAATATACCCTCTCTCAAAGCAAAAGCACTGAGAATTAATTTAAACGAAGACATTTACGGTACCTTTGCAGAAATTGGTGCAGGACAAGAAACTGTACGTCATTTTTTTAGAGCCGGTGGTGCATCTGGAACTATTGCAAAAGCTATGAGTGCTTACGATAAAGCCTTTAGTGATGCAATTTATGGAGCTGAAGATGATGGAAGGTACGTAACCGAAGCTCGCTTAAAGAAAATGCTCTCGCACGAGATGCAGCTTATGGAAGAGCGTATCTCTAGAGAAAAACACCCCAACAAACTATTTTTTGCCTACGCAAACACCGTTGCTACTATAGATTTTGCAAAAAAGTATAAAGGGCACGGTTGGGTTGGAATTAGATTTCAGGTAGACCCTAAAGAAGACTACAACGAGATTATATTACATATTCGTTTTAAACAAAACGAAGCACGATTACAACAAGAAACACTTGGTATTGTTGGTGTAAACTTAATTTACGGTGCGTTTTATAAGCATCATAAGCCTAAAAATTTATTACGTTATTTATACGATCACATAGATAAAGACACCATAGAGATTGATATGGTGAATTTCTCCGGACCTAGATTTAAAGATGTAGACAACAGATTAATGAGTTTACAACTTGTTAGAAACGGCATGACAGATGCCGTAATGTTCGGTCCGGATGGTAACAATATTCTTCCTGCTGCACTACTTTATAAGAAAAATATTTTAGCCCTACGCGGAAGTTTCAGACCGGTTACCAAGGTTAACATGGATATGTATCAGCGCTCATACGAAATATTTATAAGAGAAAACCGCGTAGAGGAAGAAAACACTCAAGTAATTTTCGAAATCACGCTCTCTAACCTTAAAGCCGAAGGAGAAATAGATGAGCAAGACTTTATGGATAGAGCCAAACTGCTTTGCTCTCTGGGGCAAACAGTAATGATCTCTAACTTTAAAGAATATTACCGCTTGGTTGAATATTTCTCTAACTATTCTAAAAACCGTATGGGATTAACCATGGGGGTAAACAATTTAGTTGAAATATTTGATGAGAAATATTATCGTCATTTAAGTGGTGGAATTCTCGAAGCCTTCGGTAAACTCTTCTTTAAAGATTTAAAAGTTTACTTATACCCAATTAAAGATCCTGAAACAGGACAATTAATAACCAGCAACAACCTAAAAGTACATCCAAGAATGAAAGAGCTTTACAAGTTCTTTAAATATAATGGTAAGGTTGTAGATATTTTTGATTTTGATCAAAGCGTACTTCATATTTTCTCTAGAGAAGTGCTTAAAAAAATTGCTAATGGCGATGATGACTGGGAAGATATGCTACCAAAAGGTGTTGCCGAAATAATCAAAGAAAAACAACTTTTTGGCTATTCGCCATCAAAAGAAAAAGTAACCGAATAAAAAGAAAAAGCCCCTCGAAAATGAGGGGTTTTTTGTTATGCCTCTTCTAGTATTTGAGCTGCATGATCTTTAGTTTTCACCTTTTCAATTACGCGTTCTACAACACCCTCTTCATTAATTATAAAGGTCATTCTATGAATACCGTCAAAAGTTCTTCCCATAAACTTTTTAGGTCCCCAAACACCAAAAGCATTAATAACCTCTTTATTCTCATCGGCTAACAACGGAAACGGAAAACTATATTTTTGTTTAAAGTTTGCCTGTTTTTTTTGGCTGTCTGCACTTACGCCAAGTAATTCATATCCTTTTTCTTTTAATTCGGTATAATGATCTCTTAAATTACATGCTTCTGCTGTACATCCGGGAGTATTTGCTTTTGGGTAGAAGAAAACAACTAACTTTTTCCCTTTGTAGTCAGACAAAGAAATAGTGTTACCCTGATCGTCTTTTACACTAAAATTCGGAACTTTATCACCTACTTTTAATGGTTGTATCATAATTTTGTTTTTTATTTTAAATCCTCTCAAAATTAAGCATTAAATGACTAAAGCCGAAAAAGTAACATTTGTAATTAATACTTTAGAAGAATTATATCCTAAGGTTCCAATCCCACTAAGCCATAAAGACCCATATACGCTTTTAATAGCTGTTTTATTATCTGCGCAAAGCACAGATGCTAGGGTTAACCAAATAACACCTATTTTATTTGATAAAGCAGACAATCCGTATAAAATGGTTAAGCTTTCTCAAGAAGAAATTAAAGAAATTATAAAACCCGTAGGGTTGTCTCCGATGAAATCTAAAGGGATTTATGAGCTTTCTAAAATATTAATTGAAAAGTATAACGGAGAAGTTCCTGCAGATTTTGATGCCTTAGAAGCGTTACCGGCTGTTGGTC
>JBPEWY010000044.1:0-13974 GCA_052032225.1 Flavobacteriaceae bacterium | reverse complement strand
CATTAGTAGTGTTTTCGCTTTCAATCTCTATATCTTTACTTAAAGACTTTTCTGAATCAAAAATTAAATTATAACCATATTTATGGATACCATAATCAGAATTAAAAATATTTGAATATAGCACTTGACCGTGAAAGGTGTTTTTTTGAGCCACAACAAAGTGGCTTATAAATGTAAATGCAATAAGTACTCTTAAAGTTAATATGCTCATCGTTTTAGTTTTCTGTAAATAGATACAAATAACATATAGTTTTTTTGATTCTGTTTGTAAATACAAGCTAAAAAGAACCCTAAAATTAAAAATCGCATTTATAATCTATTATTTCAAGACTACTATCACCACCTCCAACATTATAAACTTTAAAATTAGAATACCCTCTTGGTAATTTAGAAGCAACAATTTTTTCGAATTCTTTTGCATCTTCGCACATTTTAATTTTAAATTCTTGAAAAGATATTGCGTTTTTTATACTTTTTTTAAGTTTATTTAATTCGTGATCAAGGTTAATGTCTTGCTTGTTTAATTTAATACTAATTGCTTTAGCTATGTACTTTTTATCAACATCATAAACTTCTAAAATAAGCCCCGGTAATCCAAAATATTTTCTTGGCCCATAAGGCACCGGTATATCTTCTGTGTACCACGCAACATATTGCCTTCCTCTAAAATTCATTTGTGCTTTTCTACATGTAAAGCCTCCAATTAATTTTGTTTCTTGTAAAATATCCCAATCATGATTAATTGTATCATAAATAGTATATTGTTTTATTGATGTAACTTTAGTATAATAAATTTTATTATCTACATAATAAAAGAAAGAAACTTGTTTATAAATATTCTTTACAAAATCATTTAAAAAATGTGTTTCATCAATAGCATTAGGATTTTTAAGTTTACTTTTTATTTCTGTAGATAAAGACTTTTCCGAATCAAAAATTAAATTATACTTTTTATTAATGACACCAATTTCAGAATTATGAACTTCAGAATATGTTATAAAACCATGTAAGGAGTTTTTTTGAGACATTACAAAGTGGCTTATAAATGTAAATACAATAAGTACTCTTAAAGTTAATATGCTCATAGTTTTAGTTTTCTGTAAATAACAACAAACAACATATAGGTGTTTTTTGCTTCTGTTTGTAAATTATTTCTCTAAAATAAGCAAAAAAAACTTGATGTATAAAAATATTCTCACAAGATTATTTATAGCATTTAGTGATTATAAGATGCTTGTAATTTTAGTCTTTATATAACGTGAGACTATTATCTGTTAAAATCTTTAACGCTTTTTTTCGTTTTCTATAAGTATCTTTGGCTAAACCCCTTTTGTATTATGCGTTGGCTATTACTTTTTGTTTTGTTTTGTAGTCTTACATCAGCTTGGTCTCAAACCGATGCTATTGCCAGACGGTACTTAAAAGATGGTGATTTTGAGAAAGCTGCTGTTTATTACGAACAATTAGTGAAAACTCACCCTACCAGACCCGACTATTTACAACAACTGGTAACTTCCTATCAACAACTAGAGCAATACAGTAAAATAGAGCAACTGCTTGTTCCTAAAATAAATTCCGGTAGTATTTACCCTCCTTTAATAATAGACATGGGGTACACCTACAAACTTCAAAACCAAAACACCAAAGCTACCCAATACTTTAATAAAGCTTTAAATGCGGTTAAACAACAACCGCTGTATGCTGATGCCGTTGGACTACAATTTCAAAAATATGCCTTGTTAGATTACGCCATACAAGCCTATACCATTGGTGCAGAACGTAATCCAAAGGCAAATTACAACTTTCAACTCGCCAGAATTTATGGCGAAAAGGGCGATATTGAGAAAATGTACGATAACTATTTGCAAGTAATTACGTTTAACACAGCTTCTAAAAGCAATGTGCTGTATTATATTAGTCAGTTTATCACCGAAAACCCCGAACATAAAAACAATATATTGTTAAAAAGGGCATTGCTTAAAAAAGCACAAAAAGAGCCTAATATATTATGGAACGAGCTACTAAGTTGGCTATTTGTACAGCAGCACCAATACATGAGTGCTTTTATTCAAGAAAAAGCTATATACAATAGAGCTACAGAAGGTACATCATTACAACGTATAGAGCGGTTAGCCAATTTAGCACAAAAACATAATGACACAGACGCTGCTAAAGCAATTAACAACTATATAGTAGAAAATGCAGTAGCTATTAAAACTAAAATTAATGCGCATTTGCAACTTATTAACCTAAAGCTAAAACAGCCCAACAAAAAAACTATTCAAGAAGTAGAGAGCACGTACCAAAACCTTTTAAACCAGTATGGCAAAACCCCTGAAACACTTAATTTACAAAATGCTTATGCCTCTTTTTTAGCTTTTAAAAAAGAGCAACCTAATTTGGCTATTAGCTTTTTAAAAGAAAGCATGGGTTTGCCGTTAACGCGTTTTGAACAAGCAGAGCTTAAAATGACATTAGCCGATATTTTAGTTTATGCAGAACGCTTTAACGAAGCTCTTATATATTACTCTCAAATTCAAAAGAGTTTAAAAAACCATGTTATTGGTCAGAATGCCCGATTTAAAGTTGCACAAACCAGTTTTTATAAAGGCGATTTTGATTGGGCCAATACACAATTAAAAGTATTAAGATCATCGGCATCACAACTTATTGCTAACGATGCCATGCAGCTTAGCTTACTTATAACAGATAACATATTAGAAGACTCTACCCAAACCGCCTTAAAAAAATATGCCAAAGCACACTTATATGCCTATCAAAATAAAAAACAAGAAGCTATTGCTTTTTTAGACGATATTTTAAAAAATCATAAAGGAGAAAGCATAGAAGACGAAGCGCTTTTTAAACAAGCCCAATTATTAACAACATTAGGGTTATACGATAAAGCGCTGGTAAATTATTTAAAAATAATAGAATTTCACGGATACGGCATTCTTGCAGACGATGCTTTGTATGAACTTGCAAAACTTTATCTCAATGCCTTTAACGAGCCTGAAAAGGCCATGCCATACTTAGAGAAAATAATATTTAACCACCCCGATAGTATTCATTTTGTTGAGGCCAGAAAAAAATACCGTGCTTTACGAGGCGATGCTATAAACTAACTTTCCAGAATAAAAATGCTTACTTACCTTTGCCCGTAAAACAGCAAAATATATGTATTTATACAATGTAACTATTAATATAGATGAGAGCGTGCACGATGAGTGGCTAAATTGGATGCGTAATGAGCACATTCCGGATATGTTGGCTACCGGAAAATTTACTTCGGCACGCATGCTAAAAGTATTGGTAGAAGAAGAAATGGGCGGGATTACTTATTCTGTACAATACATTGCACCAAATAAAGAAGCATTAGAAAGCTACTATAAAGAAGATGCAGACAGACTAAGGGGTGAAGGAATGAAAAAATTTGCCGATAAATTTGTAGCTTTCAGAACAGAGCTAGAAATTATAAGTGAGCATTAATGAGTGTTAGGGCCAAAAAACATTTAGGACAGCATTTTTTAACCGATGAAAACATCGCCAAAAAAATTGCTGATACCCTAACATTAAACAGCTACAACACCGTTTTAGAAATTGGTCCCGGAATGGGTGTGCTCACTAAATACTTATTACAAAAACCGGTTACTACTTACGTTATTGAGATAGACACAGAGTCTGTTGCCTATTTAAATGAAAATTACCCAACATTGAGTAATAACATAATTGAGGCCGATTTTTTAAAGCACGATATTGTTACTACACTAAAACAAAAGCCTTTTGCTATTACGGGTAATTTCCCGTACAACATTTCATCTCAGATACTTTTTAAACTACTGCAAATAAAAGAGTATGTTCCGGAGTTTACAGGAATGTTTCAAAAAGAAGTAGCAGAGCGTGTATGCCAAAAAGAAGGAAGCAAAACCTACGGTATTTTATCGGTTTTAATACAAGCCTTTTATAAGGCAGAATATTTATTCACCGTATCTGAACATGTGTTTAATCCGCCTCCAAAAGTAAAGTCGGGGGTTTTACGCTTACAACGCAAAGAAAATTACTCCTTACCCTGTAACGAAAAACTATTTTTTACAGTTGTAAAAACAGCTTTTAACCAACGCCGAAAAACGTTGCGTAACAGCTTAAAAAGCTTAGACCTTTCTGATAATTTAAAAGAAGATACTATCTTTGGGCAACGTCCGGAGCAATTAAGTGTTCAAGACTTCATTTTGTTAACCCAGAAGATAGAACATGACACCGTTTAAACTCAGCGAAGAATTAATAGAGCAAATTCAAGAGTTAATAGAGAATAAAAAAGACAAAACTCTATTAGAACTCCTTGAAAACGTTCACTATGCAGATATTGCTGAGATTATTAACGAGCTTAATTTAGACGAGGCAACGTACATAATAAAACTTCTGGATAGTGAAAAAACAGCCGATGTTTTAACAGAAGTAGATGAAGATATTAGAGAGCGTATTTTAGCCGGACTTTCTGCAAAAGAAATTGCCGAAGAGCTAGATGAGCTTGATACAGATGATGCAGCCGATATTATTGCCGAACTTCCCGAAGAGCGTATTCAAGAAGTTATCTCTGAATTAGAAGATAAAGAGCACGCTAAAGATATTGTAGAGCTTTTACGCTATGATGAAGATACTGCCGGGGGGCTCATGGCTAAAGAGCTTGTTAAGGTTAACGAAAACTGGAATGTACTTACTTGTGTTAAAGAAATGCGCGCCCAAGCCGAAAATGTTACACGTGTACATTCTATCTATGTAGTAGATAATGATGATAAGCTAAAAGGAAGGCTATCGTTAAAAGATCTCCTAACTACATCAACCAAAACACAAATAAGTGAAGTTTATATTCCTCATGTAGATTCTGTTTCTGTACATGATAAAGCAGAAGATGTTGCAAAAGTAATGCAAAAGTATGATCTGGAAGCAATCCCCGTAGTAGATGAAATGGGAAGATTAGTGGGGCGTATTACTATTGATGATATTGTTGATGTAATTAAAGAAGAAGCCGATAAAGATTATCAGCTTGCTGCAGGTATTACACAAGAGGTTGAAGCAGATGATACCATTTTAGAACTTACTAAAGCACGTTTACCCTGGCTTATTTTAGGCTTGTTTGGCGGTTTAGGAAGTGTATTTATTATGGAAGGCTACGAAGATGCCCTATCTAAATACAAAGAGCTGTTTTTCTTTACTCCATTAATTGCCGCTATGGCTGGTAACGTTGGGGTACAATCTAGCGCAATTATTGTACAAGGTTTGGCTAATAAAACCGTAAAAGGAAGCCTCTGGAAACGTTTAGTTAAAGAAGTTGGCTTAAGCCTTATAAACGGTGCTGCATTGGCTTTAATTATCATTGCATTCGGACTTATAATGGATTACGAAATTTCATTTAGTCTTACCATTGCTGCAGCACTACTATCGGTTATAATTGTTGCTGCATTAATCGGCACGTTTGTCCCAATAATTTTAGATAAAAAAGGTATTGATCCTGCCATCGCTACCGGTCCGTTTATTACAACCAGCAACGATATTTTTGGAATATTTCTCTTCTTTTACATTGCCAAAATAGTACTTGGCTTCTAACACACAAACAATCATGAAACCCATTAACATAACAGAAAAGTTTAACGCTTTTTCTAACCATTGGCATCCGCACCAAATTGCTGTAGTAGATACTATGCAAGTGCTATTAGCTAAGCTAAAAGGAGAATTTGTTTGGCATACCCACGAAAACGAAGATGAACTATTTCAGGTAATTAAAGGTACACTTTACATGCAATTTAGAGACAGAACAGAAATAGTTAAAGAAGGAGAAATTATTGTGGTGCCAAAAGGAGTAGAACACAACCCAAAAACTAAAAATAACGAAGAGGTTCATGTGCTTTTATTCGAAAAATTATCTACAGCTCATACCGGAAATGTTGTTCACGAAAAAACAAAAACTCATTATCCCAAAATATAATTATGAAAATTCTTCATTTAGATGCTAATCATCCAATGTTATTACAAGAACTCAACAATCTTGGGTTTATAAACGATGAAGATTACACCAGCGCTAAAGAAGCTATTTTAAACATCATTCAGGAGTATGATGGTATTGTGATTAGAAGCCGATTTACAATAGATAGGCATTTTATAGATAAAGCTACCAACCTAAAATTTATTGCCAGAGTTGGTGCAGGATTAGAAAATATTGATGTTGCCTACGCATCGCAAAAAAACATACAACTTATAGCAGCTCCGGAGGGTAACAAAAATGCTGTTGCAGAACACGCCTTGGGCATGTTACTTTCTTTGTTTAATAATTTAAACAGAGCAGACAACCAGGTTAGAAACGGTAAGTGGTTAAGAGAAGCAAACAGAGGAATAGAGTTAGATGGTAAAACGGTTGGTATAATAGGATATGGTAATATGGGCAAAGCTTTTGCCAGAAAGCTACAAGGCTTTAACGTAAACGTTATTTGTTACGATATTTTACCTGATGTAGGTGATGCTTTTGCAAAACAAGTAACACTACAACAGCTGCAAGAGCAAACCGATGTTTTGAGTTTTCACGTTCCGCTTACACCAGAAACTAATCAAATGTTTAACCGTCAATTTATCAAACAATTTGCAAAACCCTTTTGGTTGTTAAATACGGCTCGTGGTAAAATTGTAAACACCAACGATTTAGTTGAAGCGCTAAAAAACAAAACCGTTTTAGGAGCCGGATTAGACGTTTTAGAATACGAAAAAACATCGTTCGAAAATTTATTTTTATCCGATAATTTACCGGAAGCATTTGTCTATTTAACCCAAGCAGATAATGTAATTTTAACACCGCATATTGCCGGTTGGACTCATGAAAGTTACCTAAAGTTAGCCCAAACCATTGTTAACAAAATAAAAGCTCATTTTTGTTAACTTTAAGCCTAATGAAAAAAACTATTCTTGTTTTCGCTGCTGTAATTGTAGCTGTATTAAGCTTACTACAACTAAGCAAATACAATGTTTTAGTTGGTAATCTTTCTTTAGAAATTTTTATTGCTATTGTTGCAGCTGTTTTTTTTGTGAGTGGTTTACTTTTAACTCAAAAAACTGCCTCTGCTAACAACACTACTTCAGAAATAAATACTAAGCAATTGGCCTCTATTGGTTTAACCCAGCGCGAATATCAAGTGCTTTGTGAAATAGCCAATGGTTTATCTAATCAAGAAATTGCTCAAAAACTTCACCTGTCAGAAAGTACAATTAAAACACATGTTTCTAACATTTACAGTAAGTTACATGTTAAACGAAGAACTCAAGCAATACAAAAGGCTAAAGCCTTAAAAATTATTGCTTCTTAACCTTTTAACTCTTAAGTACCATAATTTTGGTACTTTAGTATGAGCTCTCTGTTATGCTTATACTTTACTTTTGGTTATAAACCTTTAAACATTATTTAGTATGAAAACCGTTGTAAAAAAATATGGTATTAAAAGTGCCATTACTATTGTTGTGCTGTTTTTATTAGGATGGACACTTGGTAAAAACCTAAGTTTTTCTACACAAGAAGTTATTGGTTATGCCAGCATGACCGTTTCTTTGCTTTTTGTGTATTACGGTATTAGACACTACAGAGACTCGGTTAATAATGGCGTTGTAACATTTAAAAAAGCTCTTGCCATTGGGTTGCTTATTAGCTTGTTTGCTGCTACTGCTTTTGCAATTTTAGACGCCATTTATGTAACGTACATAAACCCAGATTTTGCAGAGCAGTATATGCAATACACGCTTAGCGAAATGAAAAATACTATGCCGGCCCAAGAGTTTGAACAACAAAAAGAAAAACTAATGCAACAAATGGAGTATTTTGATAACCCTTTACTAACCAGCTTGTTAATGTTTGCTACGGTTATGATTATTGGTTTAATCATATCAGCTTTATCTGCATTGCTTTTACAACGTAAATAAAATATTATGACATCAGACGCTAAAACACCGGATGAGTATGTAGCTTCACTTCCCGAAGACAGAAAAGAGGTTATTTCTAAGCTAAGAGCTGTAATAAAAAATAATTTACCCGAAGGGTTTGAGGAAACCATGAGTTATGGAATGATTGGATATGTTGTCCCACATAGTTTGTACCCAGATGGCTATCATTGTACTCCGGAGCTTCCTTTACCCTTTTTAAATATTGCTTCGCAAAAAAATTATATAGCAATTTACCATGCAGGTATTTATGCCGATAAAAAACTACATAACTGGTTTGTGAGTGAATATCCAAAATATGTATCTACAAAACTAGATATGGGAAAAAGCTGTATTAGATTTAAAAAAGTAAGTAATATTCCGTACAAGCTTATTGGAGAGTTAGCCCAAAAAATGACACCTCAGCAATGGATTTCTATTTACGAACAAAATGTAAAAACCAAAAAATAATATGAAAAAAAGAGTAACCGGCATTGGTGGCTTTTTCTTTAAGTGTAAAAACCCAGATGCCGTAAAAAACTGGTATAAAAAACACTTGGGGTTACCAACAGATCAATATGGTTGTACTTTTTTGTGGAAAGATGAAAAAGGAAATGATTGTATTACACAATGGAGCCCGTTTAAAGAAGACACAAAGTACTTTGAGCCCAGTAATAAACAATTTATGATGAACTTTAGAGTAGAAAATCTTGAAGAATTATTAAAAACTCTTAAAAAAGAAGGTGTTACCGTTGTTGGTGATATAGAAGAATACGATTATGGTAAATTTGGGTGGATTTTAGACCCCGAAGGAAACAAAATAGAACTCTGGGAACCAATAGATAAAGCGCTCTTGTAAAAACACGTATTTTTTAGTAGCTTAGAGGATAAAACCAACTAAAAAACAACACATTATGAGCGACGAAAACAAAGATTTTAGCGAAAAAGCAAAAGAAGCTGCTAAAGAGTTTGCAGAAGAGGCAAAAGAAACTGCTAAAGAGTTTAAAGCCGGAGCAGAAGAGGCCTTAGCAAAAGACAATAAAAAAATCTTGGCAGGTGTACTAGCCATTTTACTTGGAGGATTCGGAGTTCATAAGTTTATTCTGGGCTATAACAAAGAAGGCTTTATTTTGTTAGGCTGTACCATTATTTTAGGAATTATTACATGCGGTCTTGTTAACGGTTTAATTTGGGTAATTACCCTTGTAGAAGGTATTATTTATTTAACCAAATCTGACGAAGAGTTTTATACTACCTATCAACTAAACAAAAGACCTTGGTTTTAAATTTAATAGCCAATATTTTATAGTATTGGCTTTTTTTAAACAATTTATTATCGTAATATTGCAATATTAAAATATATAAAATGGGCATAACTAAAACACAAATTTTTAATAACAAACAAAACCAACTGGCTAAAATATTTAAAGTACTGGGGCATCCGGCTCGTATTGCTATTTTAGAATACATAAGCAAACAAGATGCTTGTATTTGTAATGATATTGTAAACGAAATAGGTTTAGCGCAACCCACAATCTCACAACACTTAAAAGAGCTAAAAAACGCAGAGCTTATTAAAGGAGAAATAGAAGGCAAAAAAATATGCTATTGCTTAAACGTTGCAACCTGGAATACCATACAACAAGAACTCAATCAATTTTTTAATTCAACTAAAGCAAATTGCTGCTAAATAATTATACTTATGACTACGAACAAATTTTTATCGGTTTTACAACAACATCAAGACAAATCTTTACTATTTGAATATGCCCCTAACCAAAAAGTTAGACCCAATTATCACATCACCGAAGTAAAAAATATTACTGTAGATGCTGTAGATTGTGGTGCCGGAACCGACTTCTGGAAAGAAACCGTTATTCAACTATGGGAAAGCCCATCAGAAATAAACAAAACAAACTACATGTCGGTTTATAAAGCATTAAGTATTTTAAAAAAAGTAAACCGAATTAAACCCTTAGTACCAGATGCAGAAATTAAATTTGAATACGGTAATGAGTCTTTTCATACGGCACATTTTTTTGTACAAGATGTTGTAATAACCCAAAAACAACTTATTATAAAACTTTCTGTAACTAAAACAGATTGTAAAGCTAAAAGTACATGTGGCATTCCAGAACAAGACGCTTCTAAAGCAAATAGCCCTGAAGAATCTTGCTGCGCTCCAACCCAAAATTGTTGTTAGTTTTTTAATCTTTAATAATAGTTTATAAACAAAACCAACACTACACATGAAAAATATTTTAGTGCTTTGCACCGGAAATTCTTGCAGAAGTCAAATGGCTCATGGCTACTTACAACATTTTGCTAATGGCAAAGCAACCGTTTATAGTGCCGGAATAGAAACTCATGGCGTAAACCCAAAGGCAGTTGCTGTTTTAAAAGAAGACGGGATAGATATTAGCAAGCACACGTCAAACCATGTAGATGAATATTTAACTGTTGATTTTGATTTTATTATAACGGTTTGTGATCATGCAAATGAAAACTGTCCTTACATACCGGCTAAGAATGCGGTTAGGTTGCATAAAAACTTTTCAGACCCATCTAAAGTAACTGGCACTCCCGAAGAAATACACAATGCTTTTATAAAAACCCGAAACGAAATTAAAGATTACTGCAAAAAGTTTGTAGAAACTTATTTGTCTTGATGGGATTGCTCTGCAAAATCTCTAAACTGATTGAGCCATTTTTGAGTTTGCATTTTAAACATTCCCGGAAAAAGCACCGAAATTGTTTTTGGAAAAAAGCCTTTAATTTTAGTGTAATGCAAATTGGCAACCCATTGTGTAGTATTAGCATCTAACTCAACAAAGAGGTTTTGCATAATGTTTGTCATATGCGTATGCTCATAAATAGCGGTATACTCTCCGGGAAGTTTGTTATGCAGTATTGTTTCTAACAACTGCATTGTTTTTTGTTTCTCGGGGATATCGTATAGTATTTTAGACAATGTTCCCTCTTGTGTATGCTTACCTGTTAAAACCGTATAACTTTTAAAGTTGTCTTGCCACTCTTTTAAGTTATTAGGCTCTAAAAACAAAGAGATTACTGTTTTTCTGGGAGCTTTAATTACTACATTACAACTAAACTTCATCGCACAACCCTTTTTTCATAATGTTACAAGGGTTTGGGAGCGATGGTATGTAACTTTATGAGTTTACAACAAAAGTAGTAATAACTGTTTATTTATCTGAATTTCCTTCTGCTAATTTACGTTCTAACTCTGCTTGAAACTCTTCCATAACCGGTTTAACAGTACTTTCCGGCAGGTCGGCAATTCTAATATACATTAAACCATCTACAGAGTTATTAAAAAGCGGATCTACATTAAAGGCAACAACTTTAGCGTTCTGCTTTATGTATTTTTTTATAAGCACCGGTAAGCGTAAACTTCCGGGTTCTACTTCATCAATTAGTTTGTCGAATTTATTTAAATCGGCTTCAGTTTCATCAAAAATAAAATCTTTATCGGCATCCTTCAGCTTAACTTTAAACTCTTTTTTGGGTCTAACATATTGTGCTACATACGGATCCCAATAGTGAGATTTCATAAACTCTATCATTAATGATTTAGAGAAATTAGAAAACTGGTTGCTTATACTTACACCTCCTATTAAATATTTATGTTCAGGGTAACGAAGCGTTGTGTGCACTATACCTTTCCAGAGCAAAAATAGCGGCATTGGTTTTTGTTGGTACTCTTTAATAATAAAAGCCCTACCCATTTCTATGCTTTCGCTCATCATTTTATAAAGCTCGGGTTCAAACCTAAACAAATCTTGCAGGTAAAACCCATCTATACCATGTGCTGCATAAATTTTAGAGCCTAACCCCATACGGTATGCTCCAACTATTTGTTGAGCCTGGGCATCCCACAAAAACATATGGTGATAGTACGAATCAAACTTATCTAAATCTATAGATTGGTTTGTGCCCTCGCCTACTTCTCTAAAGGTAATTTCTCTAAGCCTACCTATTTCTCTTAAAATATTGGGTATTTGTTTGGCTTCTGCCAAATAAACCTCATAGTTTTTACTTTGTAACAACCTACAGTCTGCTTCTTTTAACTGTGCAACTTCTTTAGCCATTAGCTCGCCACTAACCGGTGTTACAATTTTTTGAGGTGTTTTAGGAATTTTAAGACTTGTAGGCACTTTATTTAACAAACTTTCTTTCTCAAAAGGGTTTGCTAACATGTATGTTTTTTTTCGTAAAAACTCTGTAAACTCTTCTAAAGATTCGTGTTCGTTTTGGGCATCTACCGGTATTGGTTTCCCTATTCTTACCTTAATTACTCTGTTTTTTTGAGTTAGTAATTCTGAAGGTAATTTGGCGGTTCTAAGCGTATCGCTAATTTTAGAAAGCCTGTAAAATAACCGACTGTTTTTTGCGTGAAAATAAATGGGCACAACCGGTACTTTGGCTTTTTTTACCAATTTCATGGCAGCTTCTTCCCAAGGTTTATCTACAATTAGCTTTCCGTCTCTGTAGGTAGAAACTTCTCCTGCCGGAAATATTCCTAACGGATGCCCATTGTGCACATGATTTAGCGCTTGTTTAAAACCGGTAATACTGCTTTTGGCATCTTTATGATCTTCAAAAGGGTTTACAGGCATTATATAAGGCACTAAAGGCTCTATTCTGTGCAGTAAAAAATTAGCAATTATTTTATAGTCTGAGCGCTGTTCTAATAATAATTTTAAAAGTAAAACACCATCTATGCCACCTAATGGATGATTAGAAATTGTTATGTAAGCACCGTCTTTGGGTAGTCTTTTTAAATCTTCTTCAGGAATTTCAAATCTTATCTGAAACTCATCTAAAATTGCATTTAAAAAGTCTAAGTCTTTTTTGTCTTTATGTTTATTATAAATTTTATTTAGTGTAGATATGTTTAGCACTTTCATGAGTAACCAACCCATGAATGTTCCTAACGGACCGTATTTGTCTACTTTTATTACACGTGCAACCTCTTTGGCAGTAACCAATCCCATAGAATAATTTTGTTAGGCTAACTACAAACCTACACAATTTTTTTTATTTAAAATTTGTCTTTTATTAGGCTTTCACAACCATTTGAACCGTATCTTGAAGCCGTTGCTTTAACAACACCTCTTTGTCTTTTTCTATAGATGAAATGGCTTGTTGTGTAGCATGTCTTATAGTATATAACGATACATTTGGGTAACAGGTTACTTTAAATTTTGCTTTTAAAATTTGAAGTAATTTCTCTAGATTGTTAAACTTGTTATCTACACAAACCGAAAAACTAATTGCAGAGTTTTGGATAACATCTACTTTCATTCTGTATTCGTGTAAAAGTTTAAAAATTTCACTGATGTTTTCTTCTACAATAAAAGAGAAATCTAACGAAGAGAGTGATATTAATACCTGCTCTTTTTTAACAATAAAACATGGTATTTCCGGCTCTAAATATTTTCCTTTACTAACAGCTGTTCCGGGTGCTGTTGGGTTTAAAAATGATTTTACAAAAAGCGGGATTTCTTTTCTTTGTAAGGGTTGTAATGTTTTTGGATGAATTACCGATGCTCCGTAAAAAGCCAGCTCTATAGCCTCTGTATATGAGATTTGATTAAGCAATTGTGCATTTTCAAAATACCGAGGGTCTGCATTTAAAACCCCTGGTACATCTTTCCAGATAGTTACACACTCTGCATTTAAACAATAGGCAAAAATTGCAGCTGTGTAGTCTGAGCCTTCTCTACCTAAGGTTACTGTAAAATTATTAGGATCACTACCTAAAAAACCTTGTGTAATGTTTAAAACAGATTTATTTATGTTTTGGGTAATGTTTTGTTGTGTAAGCTCCCATTGCACATTTCCGTCACGATAATTAGTGTCTGTTTTTATAAGCTTTCTTACATCTAACCAGTTATTAGTTATACCGGATTCGTTTAAATAAGCACTTACAATAGTGGTAGAGAGCAGCTCTCCAAAACCTACAATTTGATCGTATACAAAATTATACTCTGTAGATTT
>JBPEWY010000043.1:0-10379 GCA_052032225.1 Flavobacteriaceae bacterium | reverse complement strand
GATTTTATTTTCAAATTTATTATCTATTAAATAACCAATATATACAAATAGTACCATTGCATATGGTTGATTAAGAACAGATTGAAGACTAATCATAAAAATATACAACGTAAGTAAGATGGTAACACAAAAAAATCGGTAATTGGCTTTAATTTTTAGAGATCTAACCATATAAATAAATAAAATAGAGATAAAAAAGATAAAAGCGAAAACGCCTGCATCTGCCCATATACCAAAATAAGTATTATGCCCTTTAACACTTACAAAAAAATCTACTCCATTGCCTAAAAAGGGGTTTTTATATATGTATTGCATTAGATTTTGTAAAAGGTCTGTTCTGCCAGAAGTATCTACTTCGGTAAAATTAAGTGTTAAAACATTGGCAAGGTTTTCTATTTTAGCTTGTTGATGTACACTTAAATTTAAATCTGCAGTAAGCTTTGGAAGGTTTACTATAAAAATATACCCAATAAATAAAGCGCCAAATAAAAGTAGAACTCTTTGTTTGGTAAAAAACTTATGGTTTAGCAATAAAAATACTATGGTAAAAGTAGTTAGGCCTGTTGTAGAAAAAGTTTGTGTTAGTGCATAAAAGGTAACCAAAAGCGTTACGACTTTAAATATTTTTTGATTACGGTTTTTTGGTTTAAAGTAATAATAAAAGAGAATAAATGCTATTATAGCAACCATTGCTGTATTGTTTGCGTCACCATAAACCCCTTGGGCTCTGTGAAGAGAATATTTATATACTTCTCTGATTCCCATATCAAAATTTAATTTGAAGAGAATGATGGTTAAAATGGAAGAGATTACAAAACCAAATGTAATTACCTTAAAAAAATCCTTTCTGTATTCTTCAATACTTAGTAATAAGTAAAAAGAGATAAAATAAATTACGCTTATTAAAGAAACTAATATGTTAAAATCGTGATCGTTAATAATAGCTGCTATTGTTGCAATTATATAGTAAAAAAAGTAAAAAATAATCCAAAGTTTAGCCGTTTTAGAAAGGTTGTTTATTTGAATTCTTTTTAAAATTAAAAAGATACCAACCAAAAGTAAAATAACATTGCTGTATGCTACAAGTTGAGTAGCCGTTAACGATACAAATATTCCAGCAAATCCTTGTATATTTAATACGTTAGAGGTAATTGGCCAAAAAAAGCACAGGTATATTATCCATTTATTCACTAAGCTAAAATTTCATTAAAAATGTTTATGTAATCATCTATTACGGTGTCTATTTCAAATCGTTTAAGTGATTTTAAGCCGTTTTCACCAAATTTTTTTCGTAAATCTTTGTCAACAATCAATTTTTCTAGTCCTTCACGCATTTTTTCAATATTTTGATCTTCAATTAACAACCCATTATTGTTATGCTGAATTATATCTGAAGGGCCAGTTACACAATTATATGCAATGCAAGCCATACCTTGCGACATAGCTTCTAATAAAACCATAGGTAAACCTTCATATCTGGATGACAAAATAAAAATGGAAGATTCTTGCATTAATTCGGGAATGTTTTTAATAAAACCTGTAAATATAATTTGGTCCTCAAGTTTTTTGTCAGAAACTAACTTTTGTAAAAAAGGTAAGCCCTCGTTTCCGCTACCTACAATTTTTAGTTTCCAATCGTGATGTTTTTTTAGAATGGGCTCTACTATGGTTATTAAATTATCAAAACCTTTATGATGGTAACGGTCTAATTTACCTATTGCCAGAATTACTTTTTTTCTGTTTTGAGGGAGCTCTGCTAATGGTTTAAATGTACATGGATTAGGCATAACTTTAACATTTACTCCATATTTTTTGTAGTAAGGCACATCATAAGAAGTTAAAACAGTTACTAAATCGGCTTTTTTGTACAATTTTTTTTTGGTGAAAAGACTTAAAAACTCAGGCCCCATGTTTCTTTTATAATTATTATGCTCTGCAGCAATAATTTTAATATTATAAAACTTAGCTACTACAATGGCTATAAGGCTTGTAAGTGTTATAAAAGAGATTATTATATCTGGCCTGTTTTGTTTTTTTCTATAGAATTTTAAAAGATTAAAAAAACTTCTTAAAGTATGGTTTGGTATAATTCCTTTATCTAAGCTAACTCTATTAAGGTTTCGGTCAATTATATATTCTTCTCCTTTATTAAGCGTTATAATTCTTACGTTAATGCCAGGACGCTTAATAAAGCTTGATGCCAAAAGCAAAAGAACTCGCTCAGCACCACCACCTCTTAGTGTACTAATTATTAAATCAATTTTCATTAAAATTTGCTTTCTTAATTAACTTACGGTACTGTAATCTAGTAAAACTAAAATAAATAAAACTACTTATAGTGTATACTGTAGCAGTACTTACAGCCAGACCATAAATGCCATATCTTTTTACAAGATAAGAGTTTAAGGCAATATTTAATATTAGGTTAAAAAGTGATGCCCAAGCCATAAATTTATTTTTATTGATACTGGTTAAAAACTTAACTAATATTAAGGTACATAGGTAAAAGGGAACATAAAGAAGTAGTATTTGTTGAATATTAGCAACCACTAAAGTGTCGTCTGCATCAAAAGCATTTCGCTCAAATAAAAATGATATTATTTCTTTAGAGAAGAATGCAAGAACACTAATAACGAGAGCAGCGCCTACAAAAACTAACAATAAAATTCTAAAAAGCTCTTTGTAAGCTTTTTTTAAATCTTCATTGATTTTTCTTGAAAAATGTGGTAATAAAACATTTCCCATGGCAATAATTAAAATTGTGATAATTATTGCCGGTATTTTCGCGCCGTAACTTATTGCTGTAATAGAACCAATAGCTAGTTGTGCAGCAAAAAAATGATCAACATAATTGTTTAAAGCAGATAGAAGGCCGGATGAAATTTTAGGAGGTAACTGCTTTAACATTACAATTACATTACTGTTTAGTTTAGGCCTACTTATTTTAAGAACTTTGGTTTTTATCGAGATAAAGAGTAAGTATAAAAACTCCAAAAAACATCCGGTAAGAAGACTAATTGCTAATACCATTTCTTGTAGCTCTTCTTTTAAAAAAATTAAGAAGAGAATAATTGTAATTGCAGAAAAAATTGATGATATGGTTGAATAAAAAAACCTGCTATAAACTTCTAATAACCCACTTAGTAAAGACGAAAATCCCCAGAAAAATAAACAAGGCAATACTATATACAGTTGTTTTTTAACAAGGGCGTAATAAGATTCTGTATGCCCCGGATAAACTAAATCTAAAAAAACATCTGTAGATAAAAAAGCTATTAATACTGCAAACAGAGCAATAGAGAAAGTTATTATGAAAACAACAGACTGAAAGGCAGCAACATTTCCTTTATTTTTAAGCTCATTAATATAGTTGGGAATGAAAATGTTTTTTAAAGCGTTAATAAAAACACTTTGAATAAAAGAGGGCACTAAAAGAGCAATTAAAAAGGTGTCTAAAATTTCGGATAGACCAAAAGAACCTGCTATTAATGTTTCTTTGTAAAAAGCTACGAGCTTAACAATAACAGTAATAAACCCAACTAATAAAACATTACGAATAAGCGGATTTTGGCTAGAGGATTTTAAGTATGATATTATTTTTTTTATCAAAGTCTCACAGCCTTTTTAAATTAGATTTAGCAGTTGTTAAAACACCCTTTACATCATAAATAATACCTGTATCAGTTAAATAGTCATTAACGTTAATTTTCAAAAATTCTCTATGAGCCACTGTTAAAACAACAGCATTAAATTTTTTAGACGGAATTTTGGTTACGGTTGTGATACCATACTCTCTTAATACTTCATCAGGATTAGCCAAAGGGTCATGAACTGTAACGGTTACTCCAAAAGATTGTAAATGCTTTACCACATCTATAACACGCGTGTTCCTTACGTCCGGGCAGTTTTCTTTAAAGGTAAATCCCAATACTAATACTTCGGCGCCTTTTATTAAAATATCATTCTGCGCCATAAGCTTAATAACTTCAGAAGCTACGTATTGCCCCATGCTGTCATTTAATCTCCTTCCGGCTAATAAAATCTCAGGATGGTAGCCTACTTCTTGTGCTTTCTGAGCTAAATAGTAAGGATCTACACCAATGCAATGTCCGCCAACCAATCCGGGTTTAAAGGGTAAAAAATTCCACTTAGTACCGGCTGCCTCTAATACTGCTTGGGTATCTATATTTAATAGATTAAAAATTTTAGCAAGTTCATTTACAAAAGCAATGTTAATGTCTCGCTGGGCATTTTCTATAACTTTTGCTGCTTCTGCAACTTTAATTGATGGAGCTAAATGCGTACCGGCAGTAATTACAGATGCGTACAGAGCATCTATTTTTTTTGCTATTTCGGGAGTAGAACCCGAAGTAACTTTTAAAATTTTATCTACTGTGTGTTCTTTGTCGCCGGGGTTTATTCGCTCTGGAGAGTATCCAACAAAAAAATCTTGGTTAAATTTTAAACCACTAATTTTTTCTAAAACAGGTACGCACTCTTCTTCAGTTACACCAGGATATACGGTAGATTCATAAACAACAACATCTCCTTTTTTTAATACACCGGCAACGGTTTCACTTGCTTTATAAAGTGGTGTTAAAACCGGTCTGTTATTTTTATCTACAGGAGTAGGAACTGTTACTATATAAAAATTACAATCTTTAATTTTAGTAACATCGTTCGTGCAAAAAAGTCCACTTTCATTAAAGTCATGACTGTTTTGTAAAACTTGTTTTAGCTCAGACTCATTTACTTCTAACGTACTATCTATACCTTTTTGAAGCTCAGTTACTCTATCTTCATTTATATCAAAACCAATAACAGGATACTTCGTTGCAAACAAGCGTGCAAGTGGTAAACCTACATACCCAAGACCAATAACACATATTTTATTCATTCTTTTTTCCTATTTGATAGTATTCAAAGCCTTTTTCAGGTAGATTTAGGTTACTGTATTGGTTTCTACCGTCAAAAATCACCGGTGTTTTTAATTGAAGTTTAATTTCTTCAAAATCCGGCGATCTAAATTCTTTCCATTCGGTAAGTAATAGTAAAGCGTCTGCTTCTTTTAACGTATCGTATTTAGAGTTACAATAGTTTATGTTTTTAACATCTTTTAAATAAAAATGCTTGGCCTCTTCTATAGCTTTCGGGTCGTATGCTTTAATAGTTGCCCCTCTGTTTGTTAGTTCTTTAATAATGTAGATTGATGGAGCTTCGCGCATATCATCGGTTTCAGGCTTAAAGGCTAAGCCCCAAATAGCAAAGGTTTTACCGGATAAATCTTCTCCGAATCTGCTAACTACTTTTTTAGCAAGAACAAGTTTTTGTTTGTTGTTTACTTCTTCTACAGACGATATTATTTTAGGCACATAGCCATTTTCTTCGGCTAGTTTTTTTAGGGCTTTTACATCTTTAGGAAAACACGAGCCTCCGTAGCCAACCCCAGGATATATAAAGCTGTAGCCAATCCTAGAATCAGAGCCAATTCCAATTCTTACTTTATTAATATCTGCTCCCACTAACTCGCTAATATTGGCCATTTCGTTCATAAACGAAATTTTTGTGGCAAGCATTGCGTTGGCAACATATTTGGTCATTTCTGCAGAGCGAATATCCATTACAATAAACCGGCTGGTGTTAAGAAGGAAAGGGGTGTATAGTTCTTCCATTTTTTTGATGGCGTAATCACTTTCTGCTCCAATAACAACACGATCGGGTTTCATGAAGTCGCCAACTGCAGCTCCTTCTTTTAAGAACTCCGGATTAGAAACTACATGAAATTCTATGTTTACACCGCGTTTGTTGAGCTCTTCTTGAATAGTGGCTTTAACCTTATCGCCAGTACCAACCGGAACGGTTGATTTATCTACCACTATTAAAGGCTTTTCCATTTCTTGACCAATTTGTCTTGCCACAGAAAGCACATATTGTAAATCTGCAGAGCCATCTTCTCCCATTGGAGTGCCTACAGCTATAAAAGCAATATCTGCTTTATCTAATCCGTCACGAAGTTTTGTGCTAAAATGGAGGTTGCCAAGAGCTACATTTTTTGCAACCATATTTTCTAATCCCGGTTCGTAAATAGGGATTATACCATTTTTTAAATCGTTAATCTTTTTCTCGTCAATATCTATACAAGTAACTCGGTTTCCCATTTCAGAAAAGCAAGTACCGGTTACTAATCCTACGTATCCTGTTCCAATAACGGTTAAATTCATGTTTTATACTTCTACTTTTAAGTTTTTCCAATACCAGTTAACGGCTTCTTTTAATCCTTTTTTTATATCGTATTCCGGCGTATACCCTAAAAGCTCTTTTGCTTTTTCAATAGAAGCTAAAGAATGTGGGACATCGCCTTTGCGCTCCGGACCATATTTTACTGGTACAGAAGCTATTTTAGCATCAAATTCAGACAAATATTGTTTTAGGAGCGTAACCAACTCATTTAAATTGGTTCTTTCTCCGTAGGCTACATTATATACGGTGTTTAATGCTTTTTTGTTTTCGGTTGCTAAACACCTTAAGTTTATTTGTATTACGTTATCTATATATGTAAAATCTCTAGAGAAACTTCCATCTCCGTTAATGGTTGGAGATTCGTGTTTCATTAATTGAATTACAAATTTTGGAATTACAGCTGCATACGCTCCATTAGGATCTTGTTTTCTTCCAAAAACGTTAAAATAACGAAGTCCAATAGTATCTATTCCGTACGTTTTGTAAAAAACATCGGCATAAAGCTCATTTACATATTTTGTTATAGCATAGGGAGAAAGCGGTTTACCAATGGTTTCTTCAACTTTTGGTAAAGATTTAGAATCTCCATAGGTAGAGGAGCTGGCAGCATAAACAAAACGTTTAATTTTAGCTTCTTTTGCAGCTACAAGCATATTAAGAAACCCCGATACGTTTACTTCATTACTGGTAATGGGGTCGTTAATAGATCTGGGCACAGAGCCTAAAGCAGCTTGATGCAGCACATATTCAACATTTTTTACAGCTTCTTGGCAGGTAGAAAAATCTCTAATATCACCTTCAATAAGCGTGAAATTTTTGTGATGCAAAAAAGGTTCAATATTTTCTCTTTTACCGGTTGCAAAATTATCTAAACAAACCACTTTGTTGTTTAGGTTTAATAGCGCCTCGCATAAGTTAGAGCCAATAAAACCAGCTCCACCGGTTACTAATATTGATTTGTTTGAAATTGTACTTGGGTGCAACGAAGTCATTTTATATAATTTGCTCATCAAAGATGCCTAAATACTTGATTCTATGAACGATTTAAACAGTAAAAAGCTTTTAATACCGATTAAGTGTTTATTGTTGGGAAGAACTTTAAGCAAATATGATTAATAAAAATTTTAATTAAAAGAACTTTTTAAACTTTATAGTAGTTTTTATACCATTCTATAAATTTTTTTACTCCTTTGGCAATAGGAGTGTTTGGTTTGTAATTATAATCTGTAATTAAATCATCTACATTGGCCCAAGTTTTTTCTACATCTCCCGGCTGGAGTTCTAACATTTGTTTTTGAGCTTTTTTATGTAAGTTTTTTTCTATTTCTTCTATAAAATCTAACAATTTTACAGAGTTATTATTACCAATATTGTATACTTTATATAAAGTACTTCTGTTTTCAACAGGTTTTTCTATCACTCTTACCACGCCTTCTGTAATATCGTCTATATAGGTAAAATCACGCTCCATATTTCCGTAATTAAACACTTTTATAGGCTTGTTATTAATAATTGCTTTGGTGAAAATAAACATAGCCATATCTGGTCTTCCCCAAGGGCCATAAACTGTAAAAAAGCGTAATCCGGTGGTGTAAATATTGTATAAATGACTATAGGTATGTGCCATTAGCTCATTACTTTTTTTGGTTGCAGCGTAAAGGCTAACAGGCTTATCTACCTGATCTGATGTTGAGAAAGGAATTTTAGAATTGAGTCCGTAAACACTAGAGCTGCTGGCATACACCAAATGTTTTATATTAAAATGCCTGCAACACTCTAAAAGATTTAAAAAACCAACAATATTACTGTTAATGTAAGCGTCTGGATTTTCTAAACTATATCGTACTCCGGCTTGTGCAGCTAAATTGCAAACTATTTGAATGTTGTTTTTTGAAAACAAAGTCTCAAGGTTGGCTTTGTCTTCCAGATTAAGTTTAACAAACTTAAATTGATCACCATAAAGACTACTAGTAGTTTCATTATTATACTTTGAAGCGTCTTCTTTGTTTATACCAAGTTCTTGTAAACGAGCATACTTTAAATTAACATCGTAATAATCATTAATATTATCTAACCCAATAACAGTGTGATTGTTTTTTAATAAAGCTTGGCAAACATAAAAACCAATAAATCCGGCTGCTCCGGTAACAAGTATTTTCATTAATAAAATTTTTTTGTGCTGTTTACGTTATCAAATATATGATTTACAAGTAAATGGGGGACAATTAGGATTTAAAATGTTAAAATTATGATATAAAAAATCCAAAATGAACTTTTTCACGTAAATAGATGAGTTGAACGATGTTTTATTGTTGATAACTTATTGATTTTTAATGTGATAATGTGGTGTTAAACCATTTTATTTGCATTATTCTTTAGCAACTGATGTGTATTTTGTCGAAAAAAAACAACAACTTAACGTGAAAATGAGATTAATAGCTAAATTGAAACCCCAAATCTTACAAAATGAAAAGAATTAGATTAAGTGTGGTTGTGCTGCTTACATTTTTATTTACCCTAACATTAACGCAAATATCTTGCACCAATGAAGACCAATTCTTAACAGAAATAGGGGTAAATGAGTCTGCAGAAAACTCAGATGAAGCAGCCAATGAAGATGAAGAGAGTCAAGATGATTCAGAAAATCAAAATGATTCAGGAGACAATTCAGATGGAGGAAAAACTAACGAACCTCCAGTCTATGGCGAGCTAAAAGCATTCCCTTCAGCTTATGGAGCAGGAGCTTATACTACCGGAGGTAGAGGAGGAGTTATTGTACACGTAACTAACTTAAACGATAGTGGCTCTGGTAGTTTAAGAGAAGCTCTTAAAATGACTGTTCCTCGTATCATTGTATTTGATGTTTCAGGTGTAATTAACCTAAACTCAATGATTTACTTAAATGCATCTAACAGCAATGTTACTATAGCCGGACAAACTGCACCTGAAGGTGGTATTACTATAGACGGTAACAGACTGTATTTTGATGGTGTAGATAATGTTATATGCAGATTTATTAGGTTTAGAGGTGGTGTAGATGCAGGTAATGATCCTTTTTCTGCTGTTGGAAATATAACTAACTATATTTTTGACCATTGTAGCTTTAGCTTTGATGGAGATGAGACGGGAGATTGGAGTAACAATGATCCTGGAGATTTTATTGATAATATAACCATACAGCGTTGTATTTTTGGAGAAGGGTCCAAAGGAGTATTGTTTGGCTCTACTTCACCGGCTACAGCAGGAGACCTTTCTTTTAATCATAACTTGTTTTATAACATTACACACAGAACACCAAACTCTTATGGGTATGGGCCTAATGCCAGAGTAGAAATAATTAATAATGTTGTTTGGACGATTGGTTGGAGATTAATAAGAGCTAATGGTGATCAAAAACTAAATCACATTGGCAATTATTATGACTTTGGAACTAATCCTATTCAAGATACTAAGCTAAATCTTTTTGCTTGGGAAAGTAATATTATGCCAGAGATATATACTTCTGGAAATAAAATTGTAGCTCAAAACACAGGAAGTCCTCTTACGTATTCTGTTTCTGAAATGAATACAGACAATACTAAAATGTGGAAGTTTTTCTTAGATGCAGGAGGATATGAAGCAGGAGACCAACTACCTAGTAATTATTTCACAGACACACAGCATCCTCTTTTAGGAGCAGCAACACCTATATTTAGTGCAGATGAAGCTTTTAATAATGTTTTAGCAGATGTTGGATGCAATAAAAGGTTAAATGCAGATGGTACTGTAAGTAGTAATGTAGATGAATTAGATTTAACATGGTTATCTATGGTTAACCAAGGACTGTATATACCAAGAGTATCTTCATCTAATTACAATGTGCCTTCTATTGCTCCAAATTACAGACCATCTGACTACGATACAGATAGAGATGGAATGCCGGATGTTTGGGAATTAGCAACTTTTGGTAATTTAGACAGAGATGGTTTAGGAGATTTTGACGGAGACGGCTATACAGATATTGAAGAGTTTTTAAATTTAGTAGATATTTAGAATTTAATCTTATCACATAATTTAATAGAAGGAGGCTTAAAAGCCTCCTTTTTTATCTAATTAAGCGAGTAATTCAACGTTTTTTAATTGAATAACATTAGAGAACC
>JBPEWY010000042.1:0-72221 GCA_052032225.1 Flavobacteriaceae bacterium | reverse complement strand
CTAGTTTGAGGGCTTTTTTTAATGTGCTATACTTTTATCTATAAATTAAAATTTACCCCTACTCCTAAAATTTCGCGTGTTTGAAACCCTTTAAACGCATTATCATCATAAATTGTTTGGAAGGTTAGATTAGTAGAAAGATATTTATTTATAGCCATCACTATATTTAAGGTATAATCTATATCTACATTTTGAGGGTCTTCTAAATAATTAGTGTATAAATTTAATATATTCTCCATCGTTACATTGGGCATTAAAGGCAACTTGTAATACGCATTTACGGCAGCACCCAGCTCAAAACGCATTGTTTTATTTGCCTTTACGCCAAAATACCTGTTGTCTGCATCTAATTGATTTCTTGTATCGTTTGGGTCTGTAAATTCACCATGCACAAAAATAAAACGTGAAGTTGCCGGTGCTAAGTTTATTTTAAGATTATCGTTTTTTTTCCAGAGCATACCAGGACCGGCTTGTAAATAGGCCGGAGAGAAAAAGTGCGAAAATTGTTCTCCGGTTTCACTATCAAACCCTGAATCCATTTGGGTTTTAAAATTTAAAAAAGCCGAGTAAAACCAATTACCGTTTGCTTTTTTTCCGGCTAAAGAGTTAAACTCTAACCTATCGTCTGTTTTTTGCAAATCGCGACCTTCAACTTTTGTTATTCCGTACGATGCTATTAGTTTATTATCCCATGTCCAATCGTCTTTAACATAATTAAAATCATAATTAACCGATAGGTTTCCGGCAATATTATCTTCTCCGCCTGCTACCCAATTAGAGAAGGCAGACTGGTTAAACAAAAAGGTAACGGTTCCGCCCTTTTTCCATCCTTCTTTACTTTCTTCGGTTGTATCTTGTGCATATGCCAAAACAGAAAAACTTACTGCTAAAGCAAAAAATAATTTCTTCATAATGTGTTACTTAGGTTTTAGTTAAAGGTACGTAATTAATAAAACAACAAAGGGTTCTTTGCACTAGAACCCTTTATGCTTATTAGATGTAATTGTTATTTTTTTCGTTTAAATAAAGGTACAGATGAGCATGCTTCGCCATACATAACACTTTTTGCAACTTCTTGAATTTTTGCTGTGAGCATTACATAAGCATTTTGTGGTACGGGTTTGTTGCTACAACCTTTAATGATAATAGGTTTATTTATGTATTCAGAAACATCTAAATTGGCAATAACGTCTTGGTAAATAGCAGTTTCTAATTGCTCTAAATCTCCTATAATTACTCTTTTGGCATAAGGCGCTAACTTTGTTGTTATTAGCATGTAGGCCCAAGCAGGAATAATGGCTTCTGTAGAGCACGTTAAAGCCACGAAGACATCTTTATATTGCTCCCAATTATGTTGCTCTACGGCTGCTCTGAACTCTTTTTCTCTTAAAACCAGGCCTTCAAACAACCAAGGTTTAATATCAAGTAAAATACGGCTACCTTCCGGATAAAATTCTTCCAGATTAACCGTAATTAATGGGCTTTTAGCAACTCTATTTACAATTTCGTCTGCCATATATTCTATAATAAACCAAGTTCTAGTTTTGCTTCTTCGCTCATTAGGTCTTGGCTCCAAGGAGGATCAAAAGTTATTTCTACTTCTACGTTTTTTACCTTATCTATGGTTCGTACTTTTTCTTCAACCTCTACCGGTAATGTTTCTGCAACCGGGCAGTTTGGCGACGTGAGTGTCATAAGTATTTTAACGTCGTAATCTTCGTTTACAAACACATCGTATATTAAGCCCAGTTCGTAAATATCTACCGGGATTTCAGGGTCGTATATAGTTTTTAAAACTCTAACTATTTTTTCGCCCAGTTCTTGTGTATTTATTTTGGTTTCGCTCATTCTTTGCTAATAATTGTTACTGTTTAGTTTTCTTTTACTTGAGTTTGATACGCAATGGCATATAGTTTTAACTGTTTAATCATGCTTACCAAACCATTGGCTCTTGTTGGCGATAAATGCTCTTTTAATCCAATTTTATCTATAAAAGAGGTATCAGCATTTATAATATCTTGTGGTTTTTGGTTAGAGAATACTCTAATTAAAATGGCAATTATTCCTTTTGTAAGTATGGCATCACTATCTGCCGTAAACACTACTTTATCGTCTTTAAGCTCTGCGTGAACCCATACTTTACTCTGGCACCCTTTAATTAAATTATCGTCGGTTTTATATTGTTCTTCAATTAATGGAAGAGATTTTCCGAGCTCTATTATATACTCATAGCGCTGCATCCAATCATCAAACATAGAAAATTCATCAACAATCTCTTCTTGAATTTCTTGTATTGTCATACCTAAATTTTTTTTGCAAAAATACAACAACTGTTATTGGTTATCAATACTTTCTGCTAATGATAGTATTTGATTTACCAATGGTTGTAAAACTTCAGGCGGGTTACCGTGATCAAAATTATTTGATATGTAAGTATTGCCGTTTTTTACAATAGTTATATGTGCCGATGCGGCTCCATCATAATGACTCTTCTCTGATGGGGCTTTTAAGTTTTTTATTTCTTTTAATTTGATTTCATTCACTATAGTTTCAAGTTTTTTCCAGCTTTTTGCCTTACACTTTTTTGTTATAGAATTAGATTCTCTTTTAGGTGTAACAGTAACGTTATTAGCATTAACAACAACCTTGTAATAGAAGCCTCTAGATGTGGCTTGGTATTCTATTTTACTTACACCCTCTTGAGAGCAAGTTTTTGTGGTTACCAATGCCAAAAAACAAATAAATAATAGTTTCATTGTGTGTGTAGTTATCTCTATGTATTTAAGTATACAAAAAAGACGCCAATTTTGGCGTCTTTTGTTTAATTATGTTTGTTTTGTTAAGGTGTTACAAAGCTTTCTCTTACTCCCCCGGCTGTAAATAAGGCTCTCATTCTTTCTTTTTGCCCTTGGGTGAACATATACATACATGCATCGTCAGAATAATCCATATAATTCATTGTCATATCTGTACTTCTACAATGAACCGTTGGGTATGTTGGGCATCCATAATTTGGCCTGTCAGATCTTGGAGTATCTGCAACAAAATCGTCTCTGTTACATCTGCCATCTCCCCAAATATGACGTAAATTTAACCAATGTCCTATTTCATGGGTTGTAGTTCTTCCTTTATCAAAAGGAGCAGCAACATATCCGGTTGTACCAAAATACTGTGGAGAAATCACAACACCATCTGTAGCACTATTACCTCCCGGAAACTGAGCATATCCTAAAACCCCTCCTCCAATGTTACCTACCCAAATATTTAGGTATTTTGATGTATCAACTGCATTAGATCCTCCTTGAGAATCATATTTAATGGCATCGTTAGTACCAAAAGAAGATCTGGAGGTTTGTTTTCTGATTACCCTATCTAAAACAAACTGAATATCAATATCTGCAACGACACCGGCAAATTCTCCAGGAACATTATTTAAATCGTTATTTGTTGCGCTAAAATCTTTATTTAAAACTGCTATCTGAGAGTTTATTTGTTGATCACTAATGTTTTGCTCTGGTGTATTGTATAGCACATGAACAACTACCGGAATTGTTATGGTCCCGAGGTTGTCGTCCACTGGTGGATCTTCGCCTCCTCCATTATTTCCTCCTCCATTTCCATTCCCTTTTCCTTTTTTTGCAGCAATGAATGTCCTTACTTGCTTCTCTATGTCAAACATTCTTTTTTCTAAGCTCGGATTTTCTTTTAATTGCCTGTTTAGCACTTTCATGGTATGACAATTTTTGCCAAAATTTCCTTTAGAAGCTAAATCATCTTCTGATGTGTAGACATAAAAGTCGCTCATGTCTACCGCAATTTCTTGATTTTCGTTAGGATTTAGAGAAGCTTGATCATTTTCACAAGCTGCCAGAGCTACTGCCAGTGCAAATAACCCTAAAAATAATTTTCTCATTATTAAAGTTTTAGTGGTTAATATTGCTTTACAATATAATTTTTTTTAACATTTTTTTAAGTTTTATTTTAGTTTTTTAGACTAACTGCAAAAAAAAAAAGAAGCTCTAATTGAGCTTCTTTTTTAGGAACATATTATATATTTTAAGAAAGCATCTGTTTTGCTTGTTTTACTGCATCAACAAAAGCATCTACTTCTTCTATTGTATTGTAAAAAGCAAAGCTTGCCCTTACAGTGCCGGGGATTTTATAAAAATCCATTATGGGTTGTGCACAATGATGGCCGGTTCTAACGGCAATTCCTAATTTATCTACTATACTACCAATATCGTACGGATGTATTCCTTGTATATTAAACGACAATACTGAGGTTTTTTTACTTAAATCTTTCGGACCGTAAATTTCTACCCCTTCTATTTCTAAAAGACGTTTGGTAGCGTATTCTAACAATTCTTGCTCGTAATTTGCAATAGCATCAAAGCCTATGCTATTCATATAATCTATAGCTGTACCAAAGGCAATACCTCCACAAATATTGGGTGTTCCGGCTTCAAACTTATGAGGTAAATCGGCGTACGTGGTTTTCTCAAAAGTAACCTCAGCAATCATTTCTCCACCTCCTTGATAGGGAGGTAGTTTTTTTAACCAATTTTCTTTTCCATACAAAATACCCACACCGGTAGGCCCACACATTTTATGCGCAGAAGCCACATAAAAATCCACATCTAATGCTTGTACATCTGGCTTTAAATGCGGACAAGCCTGTGCGCCATCTATTAAAACAGCAGCTCCAACGGCATGAGCGCTATCTATAATTTCTTTTATAGGATTTATAGTGCCTAACGCATTAGAAATATGGTTACAAAAAACCAATTTTGTTTTTGGGCTAAGTATTTTTTTATACGTATCTAAATCTAACTCCCCATCTGTTGTCATAGGGATTACTTGTAGTTTAGCGCCGGTTTTTTGGCAAAGCATTTGCCATGGTACAATATTAGAATGGTGTTCTAAAGCAGATACTATTACTTGGTCGCCTTCTTTTAAAAATTCTGCAAAGCCCGATGCAACTAAATTTATTCCGTGAGTTGTACCACTGGTAAAAATTATTTCGTGTGATTTTGCAGCATTAAAATGATGCTGAATTTTTTGGCGTGCTTCCTCGTAAGCATCTGTTGCTTCTTGGCTTAGCGTATGCACTCCTCTATGAATATTAGCGTTATAATAACTGTAATAATGCACAATAGCATCTATTACAACTTGTGGGGTTTGCGAGGTAGCAGCATTATCTAAATACACCAACGGTTTACCGTTAACTTTTCGGTTTAAAATAGGAAAATCTGCTCGTATTTTTTGTACATTAAACATCTTACAAATTTAAAGTTACAAAGGTACTAACTATTTGTATTTTGATATCTTTATAAAGACAACAATCTTAATTTATGAAATTACTTAAACGCTTACTCCTTGTTCTCTTCTTGGCATTTATTGGTATTGTAATTTATAATTATCCGCGCTTAAATATTATTTCGGGTTATTCGGCTAAAAATATGGCTTCTTCTGTTTTTATTGCCGGAAGAACACCTGATTTTACTGATGCTAACGACAATAATTTTTCTCCCGTTAATATTGCAAAAGACGAAGTTAATTTTGAAGAACAATACGCAACCGCTTCGGTTTACGGTTTTATGAAACGAAAAGCCATTTACAGAGATGGTTTAGGTTGTGTATTAATTAATGATGATTTTGATGTTAATGCTCCTTATTTAAAACCCGTTAGAAATCAACAAGTTGCAGATAGTTTACCGTATCCGTACGGAACACTTGCCCAAAAAGACACTGTTTTTGCTGCTATAGATTATAATAAGCTTACAGCTGCAGTAGCAGATGCTTTTACAGATAACCATATAAAAAAAACACGGGCTGTTTTAGTTTTTTACGGTGATTACCTAATTGCCGAAAAATATGCGGAGGGTTACAATAAAGATTCTAAATTTTTGGGGTGGTCTATGACCAAGAGTGTTTTAGCCACACTGTACGGCGTATTACAACATCAAGGAAAACTCTCTGTAGATGAAACTGCTCCTATTGCAAAATGGCAAGACGATAGCCGTAAAAACATTACCCTGCACAACTTACTGCAAATGAATAGCGGTTTAGAATGGGACGAAGATTACAATACCATTTCTGATGTTACTAAAATGCTTTTTTTGGCTGAAGATATGACCCAAATTCAAGCCGAAAAGCCGGCTGAATACGCTCCTAATCAACATTGGAATTACTCTTCCGGCACCACAAATTTATTATCGGGTATTTTGAGAAAGCAATTTAAAACGCATCAAGAATATTTAAACTTTCCGTACAAAGCTCTTATAGATAGAATTGGAATGCACAGCATGATTTTAGAGGCAGACATGGCCGGCAATTATGTTGGCTCATCGTATAGCTGGGCTACCGCAAGAGACTGGGCTAAATTTGGGTTGTTATACTTACATGAAGGCAACTGGAACGGCGATCAAGTTTTTGCTAAAGAATGGGTAGATTACATTACTACACCCGCTCCAAATTCGGGTGGGCAATACGGAGCACATTTTTGGTTAAATAAAGGTCCGCAAAACCACATGCCGTTAGTGCCAAACGATGCTTTTATGGCTAACGGATACCAAGGACAGCGTATTACTATAATCCCTTCTAAAAATTTAGTGATTGTTAGGTTTGGTCTGGCAGAATATCCTGATTTTGACTTCAATACTTTTTTAGGAAATATTGTTGCTGCTGTTAAAAACTAAGTAAACTGTATAAGAAAAACTTATTTGCTTAGCATTGTATTGCTAATTACTTCTTGTGCAGTACAAAAAAACACTTCTGCAGAAGATTATAAAAATAATAAACCAATACTTCTCTTATTTTACCGGAGATGAAAAAGCAATTAATAAAAAGTTATATAATTATTATAAAAATAAACAAAGCTATTCTGATATTGTAGCTAATAATCTTACTCAACATGAATTTATGTCTCAATGTAGAATTTTTTTCATAATCGCTTGCCACATGGGATAATCATTCACATTCTAACGAATATTATAAAATATTATCTTGGGGAGGGTTAGAATCTTCTCCTAATTACAATAATTTACCAAATAAAACCGAAATACAAAATGCAATACGAAACGAAAGATTTAGGCGTAATAATGCTAAGGGTATCAAGTGTAATTAGTTTTATTATATTATTCTTATTTTTTTTTACAAGTTGTCTGCCTACTCAAAATTTAGTTGAAAAAAATAGTGGTAGCATAGATATAATTAAACTAAAAACTAAACGAGGTGGACAACATCTTTTAGTAAACTGCTTTGATTTTGAAACTAAAAAAAATATTCCCGCAACAGTAATTACAAACGGTATTTTTTTAAACTCCCTAAGTTTTCTTGTTTATCCTGGAACTTATTCCATTGAAGGCATTTATCCTATGAAAAAAAGTATAAAAAAAACCATCCAAATTAAAAAGGGAGATTCTATTGTAGTTAATTTATATTTCAAAGATTTAAAAGAGGGTATTCACTAACAAGAATTAATTTTATAAATTATTATATATCTGAATGAAATCAAAAAAATTAAAAAGTTTGCTGGAGATTATATCTTAAAAACAGATAAAAAGGATTTAACAATCAACACACAAATTATTGAATCAAATTCACTCGCTAAATTAGATGCTGAATTGAAAAAACTAAACGTAGAATGGAACTGAATACATTTATTTTATGTAAAAAAGATGATAAATGAAATGTTGTTTATACCTACTATGATTAGTTGTATTAATACTACAAAAAACCAAACAAAAAAAGCAGCTTTTTAAGCTGCTTTTTTTTTATTCTTTTTATAAATCGGCGAAACCTAAACTAACGCCCAGTTTCATGGCAATTAGTTTATTAATTCGCGCTTTAATTTCGGGTATTTTAACACTTTCTAAAACATTGTTTGCAAACGCATACATAAGTAATGCTTTAGCCTCTTTTTCGGGTATTCCACGTGCACGTAAATAAAACAGTGCCTCGCTATCTAATTGTCCTACGGTACACCCATGCGAGCATTTTACATCGTCTGCAAAAATTTCTAATTGCGGTTTAGTATTAATGGTAGATTTATCGCCAATTAAAATATTATTGTTTTGCTGGAAAGCATTTGTTTTTTGCGCTTCTTTTTCAACTATAATTTTACCATTAAACACCCCGGTACTTTTATCGGCATAAATACCTTTATAGTCTTGGTGGCTTTCACAATTAGGTTCTTTATGATGCACTAAGGTATAGTGATCTATATGTTGTTTATCGCCAATAATTGTGATGCCTTTTAGGGTAGACTCAACATGTTGATCGTTCTGATAAAAATTTAAATTATTACGCACTAAGTTTCCGCCAAAAGAAAACGTGTGAACGCTTGCATGGCTATCGCGTTGTTGCGATATGTAGGTATTGTCTATTAACGAAGCCGAAAGCGTATCGTTTTGAATTTTATAATAATCAACAATAGCCTTTTTGTTAGTAAAAATCTCTGTTACAGAGTTGGTTAACACCGGATTATCAGTTAAACTTTGATGGCGCTCTATTATTTGTACATGCGCATTCTCGCCAACTACTATTAAATTTCTGGGCTGTAACATTAAAGCCGATTCTGTACCGGTAGCAAAGTGTATAATTTGTATTGGCTTGCTAACTACTTTTCCTTTAGGTATATAAATATATGCTCCTTCTCTGCTAAATGCAGTGTTTAATGACGTTAAACTATCGTCTTTTTTGGCTGCTTTGTTAAAGTAAGCATCTATTATTACTTTATATTTTGGTTTGGTGAGTGCCGCACTCATTAAGCACACATCTATACCTTCGTGTGTAGTTTCAGAGAGGTAAGAACTATATACACCGTCTATAAATACAATTTTATACGAATCTATATCGTGAATAAAGTATTTTTTTACCTCTTTAAACTCTAAGGCTGTTTCTTGCTTTGGAAAAACACTATAATTATTTTTTAAGATGCTGTTAAGCGATGTGTATTTCCAGGCTTCTTCTTTTTTAGTAGGAAAGCCTTTACTTTCAAAAAACTTTATGGCTTCGGTTCTAATATCATGTACAGGAGAATCTACATCTACCTGATCTTCAAAAGCCATAAAAGATGATATTAATTTATCTTTTAAATCCATTTTGTAACGTTTCGTAATTGGCTAAATATTAACTATTAACCTCTTCTTTAATCCAATCGTACCCTTTTTCTTCGAGCTCCATGGCCAATTCTTTACTGCCGGATTTTACAATTCTACCGTTGTGTAAAACGTGTACAAAATCCGGAACAATATAATCTAACAAGCGTTGGTAGTGTGTAATTACAACCACCGCATTGTCTTTGCTTCGTAATTTATTAACTCCGTTTGCAACAACTTTTAAAGCGTCTATGTCTAATCCTGAGTCTGTTTCATCTAAAATGGCTAATTTAGGTTCTAACATAGCCATCTGAAAAATCTCGTTACGCTTTTTCTCTCCCCCTGAGAATCCTTCGTTAAGTGAACGCGATAAGAACTTACGGTCTATTTCAAGCATGTCGGCTTTTTCACGTATTTTCTTAAGCATTTCGTTTGCAGGCATCTCTTCTAAACCTTGCGCTTTACGAGTTTCGTTTATCGCTGTTTTAATGAAATTGGTAACTGTAACCCCCGGAATTTCTACCGGATATTGAAATGACAAGAAAATACCTTTATGCGCTCTTTCTTCTGGAGCTAGCTCTGTAATATCTTCTTCGTTAAAAATAATTTCGCCTTTAACTACTTCATACTCTTCGTTCCCGGCAATCACACTAGAGAGTGTACTTTTTCCAGACCCGTTTGGCCCCATAATAGCATGTACCTCGCCCGGTTTAACCTCAAGGTTAATCCCTTTTAGTATCTCTCTTTCTTCTACTGCTGCGTGTAAATTGTTAATTTTTAACATCTTGTATGTGTTGTGTATTTACTGTTTTATTAATTCTTGTAATTTTTTAAAATCTTCCGGTGAATGCTGTATAATTACATGTGCATTCGTTTTTTGGGCAAACTCCTCAAAAAGCTCCATACTTTCTTTGGTTTGCTCAATATTATAATTAAAGCTTGGCGCTACTTTATTATCTCTGTTTTCTTTAAAATGATATAAATCTCCCGTTAACAAAATTGGGCGTTCTTTACCTATGTCTATAAATAACACTTGATGCCCAATGGTATGCCCCGGCATGTATTTTATAACCACTTTGCCATCACCAAACACATCGTAATCACCATCTAGTTTTATTACCTTTTTAAGATTTTTAACTGCATTGTAGCTATCCGGAGCTTGTGTTTTTGCGTCATCTGATGTTATAAAATCGTACTCATTTTTTTGAACCAGCCATGTTGCATTTGTAAAGTTGGCTGCTGCTCCAACATGATCAAAATGCGTATGCGAAAGTGCCAAGTAATCTACATCGTCTAAGCGCAATCCTATTGATTGTAATTGGTTTACTAAAGAGTCTTTTCTTGAAACTGTAAAATACCCACCTTGGTCTGTAAATGGCTCGGGCATACCTACTAAGTTTTCAGGCAATCCGGTGTCCCAAACTAATATTCCTTTGGGATGTTTAACCACATAAAAGGCATTTGCAAATGTTTTTTGTTGCCCTTGGTACAGTTGCCCTTCTTCAGAAAAAATTTCTAGCTTGTTGGCAATAACCGTCCCGCCATCCAGCACATGTAGTGTAACTGTTTGGTTATTATTAATGCTCTTTTCTTGCTTTTTTTGCTCCTTACAGGCCAAAAAAGTAAAGGCCAGTAAGAAAACCACAACTTTTTTCATGTTGTTTTCGTTTATCCTACAGAACCTTCCAGCGAAATTTCTAATAGTTTTTGCGCTTCTACAGCAAACTCCATAGGAAGTTTGTTTAATACCTCTTTACTAAATCCATTTACAATTAATGCAATAGCCTTCTCGGTATCTATCCCTCTTTGGTTACAGTAAAATATTTGGTCTTCACCAATTTTACTCGTTGTTGCTTCGTGCTCTATTTGAGCCGTTTTATTTTTTGCTTCTATATACGGAAAAGTATGTGCTCCGCATTCGTTACCCATTAAAAGCGAATCGCATTGCGAAAAGTTTCTGGCATTTTCTGCACGTGCATTAATTTGTACTAACCCGCGATAACTGTTTTGAGACTTACCGGCCGAGATACCTTTAGAAATAATGGTTGATTTGGTGTTTTTTCCCAAATGAATCATTTTGGTTCCGGTATCTGCCTGCTGGTGGTTGTTTGTTACTGCAATAGAGTAGAACTCTCCAATAGAGTTATCTCCTTTTAATATACATGAAGGATATTTCCAGGTAATAGCAGAACCTGTTTCTACCTGAGTCCAAGAGATTTTTGCATTTTTCTCGCACAGCCCTCTTTTAGTTACAAAGTTAAAAACGCCTCCTTTGCCTTCTTTATCTCCCGGGAACCAGTTCTGAACAGTAGAGTATTTTATCTCTGCTCCTTCTAGGGCAATAAGCTCTACAACTGCAGCGTGTAACTGGTTTTCGTCTCTTTGTGGTGCAGTACACCCTTCTAAGTAACTCACATAACTACCTTCGTCTGCAATTACCAATGTACGCTCAAACTGTCCGGTTCCTGCTTGGTTAATTCTAAAATAGGTTGAAAGTTCCATAGGGCATTTTACACCCTTTGGAATATAACAGAACGAACCATCTGAAAATACAGCCGAGTTTAATGCTGCATAAAAATTATCTTTTCGTGGTACAACTGTACCAATGTATTTTTTTACAAGTTCTGGGTGCTCCTGAATGGCTTCGGACATAGAGCAGAAAATAATTCCTTTTTCTGCCAACGTTTTTTTAAAGGTTGTTGCTACAGAAACTGAGTCCATAACCACATCTACAGCAACACCAGCTAATTTTTTTTGCTCTTCTAAAGAAATTCCGAGCTTGTTAAACGTTTCTATTAACTCCGGATCAACCTCATCTAAACTATTATATTTAGGTTTCTTTTTAGGTGCCGAGTAATAGGATATGTCTTGAAAGTTAGGCTTTTGGTATGTAACGTTAGCCCACTCCGGCTCTTCCATTTTAGTCCACGCTCTAAACGCTTCTAAGCGCCATTCGGTCATCCATTCCGGTTCGTTTTTCTTTGCCGAAATTGCACGCACAATATCTTCGTTAAGGCCTTTAGGTAAGGTATCGGCCTCAATATCTGTATAAAACCCGTACTGGTATTCTTTGGTTTCTAACTCTTTCTTTAATTCTTCTTCTGTATAGGCCATAAACTTGGTTTTAAATTGGCTTGAGCCAAGTATTATAACGAAAAACTTTCACCGCAACCGCAAGTGCGTTGCGCATTTGGGTTGTTAAAAACAAACCCTTTACCATTTAATCCTCCCGAGTATTCTAAGGTTGTACCAACTAAATACAAAAAGCTTTTTTTATCTACCACTATTCGTACTTGGTTATCTTCAAAAACCTTATCGTCATCAGAATAGGTGTTGTCAAACTTTAATTCGTACGAAAGCCCACTGCATCCTCCGCTTTTAACACCTACGCGCACAAAGTCTTTAGTAGCATCAAAACCTTCTTCGGTCATGAGCTCTACTACTTTTTTGCGAGCTGTATCTGAAACTTTTATCATCTTTTTAATTAAATTAAATCTAATTAACTGCAAAAATACTACATAGAATGCTAATTACCACACTCTGCAGTATTATTATACCCAATAGATTAATAAGTTTTGATTATTGTAGGTGTGTTGTATTACTTTAATTTAACAATTAAAGCATCTTTTTTGCCCTTATTGGTTTGTGAATGATTATCGGTGCTTTCTGTTGTGCCAACAAAAAGTACTTTGTTTGTTTGAGTTTGAATACTGTGAAAACCAAAGTCTAAACTACTCCCTCCAAATGATTTTTCCCAGACTAAATTACCATTGGCATCTGTTTTTATAAGCCAGGCGTCATTTTCTCCAAAAAATTCTTCTCTGTTTGTGGTGCTTTTAGAGTTTCCTGAAATTAAAAACCCTCCGTTTCTGGTAATTGAAACTCCTCTGGCATCATCAAAATCCGAGCCTCCAATAGTTTTCTCCCACAATAACTCTCCTTTATCGTTTATTTTAATCATCCAAATATCAGAGCCTCCATTATTGCTTTTTACTTGCTTATCTGAACTAAACGTATTACCAACAATTACATAGGCATTATCTGGTGTTGCTGTCATGGCATAAGCAATATCTATTTGGCTGCCTCCAAAAGATTGCTCCCAGACTTTGTTCCCCTCTGCATTTACTTTTACTACCCAAAAATCGTAGCTTCCTTTACTGTTAGAGATATCAAAATCTTCGCTTTCAGAAAACCCTGCAATAACAAATCCTCCGTCGGGTGCGGCAGCAACAGCATGAGCTCTATCGTTATTGCTGCCTCCAAAGTATCGTCGCCATTCTAAATTTCCGTTGGCATCTACTTTTGTACCCCAAAACTCCCCAACGCCATGTGCAGTAATGTTACTTGATTTGCCTTCCGAACCTAAACCTCCGGATGCTGTTACATCTAAAAAACCAACAAAAAAGAATCCGCCATCTTGCGTTTGTAATAAATCGTACGCATGATCATGACCTGCAAATCCATAACTTTTTTCCCATTGTAAATTGCCTGCCGCATCTAATTTTAGCAACCAATTATCATGAAACCCTTCATTGTTAGAGGCATCACCATCACTACTCATGCTATAGCCAACTACTGCAAACCCTCCATCTGAAGTTTCTACAATAGCTTGCCCTTTATCATCACCACTACCTCCGTATGTTTTGCTCCAAATAATATTGCCTTGAGCGTCTATTTTGGTTACCCAAAAATCATTTACAACTACATCTTTATCTTTTATATCTCCATCTGTGCTACTGGTGTAACCTACAATAGCGTAGCCACCATCTGAGGTTTCTATTATTTTCTGCGCCACATCGTCTTCACTACCTCCAAGTAGTAAAATCCAATCTATTTCTCCTGCAAAGGGCTGTATAAAAGGTAAATTATCGTCTTTATCTGAACACGAAAAGAGAGTTATAACAAAAATTATGATTGCTAAGATATTTTTGCGCATGTGTTAATCTTTCTTTTTTATGATAAAAAGACCGCTATTGATATCACTTACTACTATGTTCCCGCTACTAAAAAAAGGATACACGCTCCAAACACCATTAAAATTAGATAAATCGTCTTGCGGGTAGGTGTCAAAAAAGCCTATTTCGGTTATATTATTAATGTCAGAAACATCTATCATTCTAACGCCGGCTGTGTAGTTTGCCAAATAAAAAGTATTGCCGTTTATGTAACCGTTGTGATCTATAGCATTGGTAGGGCCTAAATACGTGTTGTGTAGTTGAGGATTGTTTAAATCTGAAAAATCAAAAACAAGTGTTCTGCTTCTAAAGCCATCACTAATTTCATCAAACTCGTCTCCTAATAAAAAGTATCTGTGGTCTGGTGTAAACCAGCCTTGGTGGGTGTACCCTACGTTACCATATGTTAACGTGGTTATGGTTTGCGGATTACTTTTATCAGTTACGTCTACAATTACAACTTGACTCTCGTTTGCTCCTACAAAAATTTCTCTTCCCTGATACGATGTGTCCGGTCCGTTATAGGTTATAACTTGAGCATCATGTGTGTACCCTAACGCTCCAAAACCACCTTCTGCTGTTGGGTTTAGCGGGTCTTGAATATTTATAAAATGTACTCCACCGTTATAGGCATCGTTAGTGTCTGTGCCCACAACATAAGCGTACCCTGTGTCTTTGTTAATAACTATATTATGTGCATTACCAAAACCGGTATAGTGAGCAGCTGCTGTAAAAGTAACCGGCGGATTTGTAACATTATTAAGTTGCGACAAATTAAAAACTTGCATTCCGTGTCCGGGAGCTTCACTTACAATAAAAGCATGGTTGTTGTATACTTTTATATCTCTCCAACCGCTATTGCTGGTTGCTGTTGGTAGTTTTCCTAAATAAACCGGATTGAAAGGGTCTGAAATATCTACAAATACGGTTCCGTTATTAACTCCCATAATAGCATATTCTTTCCCGTTAGCAGGGTCAGTCCAACCCCAAGAATCATTCCCTCCAGTTGCATTAAACTCATTTAATGTTATGTGAGATTGTAAATTATAATCATTGCAAGGATAGTTTTCTGCAAAACCATTTTCGCAAACTATAGCTTGATCATCTGTTGGATCTGGGTCTGGGTCCGGGTCTGGGTTTTCTGTGCCTTGTTGCATTGGGGCATCATCATTACTTGAACACGAAATTATAAGCACCGGTAAGCATACTAACAGGATTGCTAAAAAAAGAGGTTTCTTCATCTTATACATTTATCTTGTAAAGGTACATATTATATAAACGAGCAGCTTTTTAATTTAATATAAAGGCTTTTAAAATAGCCTATTATTTAACAGAAGCGTGTATTTTTGCAGCATGATAGAAGATAAAAACCAAAAACGAACTTCGTTGTCTGAGTTAGGTGAATTTGGATTAATAGAACACCTTACAAAACATTTTGAACTCAAACAAAAATCTACTATAAAAGGGGTTGGAGACGATGCTGCAGTAATTGACCACAAGAGTAAGCAAACACTTGTTTCTACAGATTTGTTAATAGAGGGCGTGCATTTTGATTTAAGCTATATGCCTCTTAAACATTTGGGTTATAAATCTGTAATGGTTAACCTGTCTGATATTTATGCCATGAACGGCAATCCAACCCAAATTACGGTTTCTATTGCTGTTTCTAACCGTTTTCCGTTAGAAGCTATAGAAGAACTTTACAGTGGTATACAACTGGCTTGCAAACTTTATGATATAGATTTAGTGGGTGGTGATACTACCTCATCTAATAAAGGATTACTTATTAGCATAACCGCCATAGGAGAAGCTAATAAAACTAATATTGTTTACAGAAACGGTGCTAAACCTAATGATTTATTAGTGGTTACCGGAGATATTGCCGGGGCTTACATGGGATTGCAAGTTCTTGAGCGCGAAAAAGAAGTTTTTAAAGTTAATCCTAACAATCAGCCCGATTTAACTCCTTACGATTATATTATTGAAAGACAGCTTAAACCGGAAGCCAGAAAAGACATTGTTAAGCTATTAAAAGATTTAAAGGTAAAGCCGACGGCTATGATAGATATTAGCGACGGGCTATCGTCTGAAATATTGCACATCTGTAAACAATCTAATGTTGGATGCAGGTTGTATGAAGACAAAATACCTTTAGACCCACAAGTTATAAGAACTTGCGAGGAGTTTAACTTAGATAGCACCACAATTGCATTAAGTGGCGGAGAAGACTACGAGTTATTATTTACAATAGCACAAGACGATTACAACAAGATAAAAGGCAATCCAAACCTAACGGTTATTGGCCATATGACACCTCCTGAAGAAGGTGAAAATTTGGTAACAAGAGCCAATACCTTAGTGCCTCTTAAAGCAAGAGGTTGGAATGCATTACAAGACTAGGCAACTAAGCTGCCGTGTGTTGGTGTGCCATTTTTTTTTGGTAAATCATTGCCAACGTTTCGTTAATTTCTTTTAAACGAGGTGTTAGCTTAGAGAGGTTACCACTAACATCTGTGGTAGCTTGCTCGTGGCAATGTAAACATTTATACTCTTTAATGTGAGAAGTAACTCGTTTAGTTACTACATAACGATGGCCAAATAACATGCAATACCATTTGCCCATCTTTAAACCGGAAGTTTTTTGGGGTGATTTCATAGCAAAAATTTAGGTTTAAAAGATTCATAATTAAGATTGGGTATTACTAATGTATTGATTTTTGTGTAACCATCAAACTTTCAGCCGGTTAAGTCGATTAACTACAGCTTACTCCTTTAAAACATCAATAAACAATAACTTTAGTGTACATTACATAACTTATTTTGTTACAGATTATTGCGCTTTTATTGTGCTGTTTATCGATTTTTATAAACTATTTTTCGATTATCACATTTAAAATTTGGTTAACTTACGCCCAGATTTTTTTAGATGAAGAAAACTAAAGAAACTTTTGTAGCCGGATTTGCACTTTTTGCCATGTTTTTTGGCGCCGGAAACCTTATTTTACCTCCGTATCTTGGTTTTCAGGCTGGCGAAGATTGGAGTTGGGTAGTATTAGGTTTTGCAATTACAGCAGTAATAATTCCGATGCTTGGAATTTTTGCGCATGCAAAACTACAAGGCACTATGTTTGACTTTGCTAAGAAAGTTTCCCCGCTCTTTAGTCTTTTTTACTGTGTAATAGTTTACCTTATATCTGTTGCTTTACCGGCTCCCCGAACTGCATCGGTTACACACGAAATGGCAATAGCTCCCTTTTTCCCCGAAGTTAGTTCTTGGGTAACCAGCTTAGTATATTTTTCGTTAGTTTTTGTTTTTGTTATAAACCGTTCTAAAGTTCTTACGCTACTTGGCAAATACTTAACCCCTTTAATTGTTCTTATTTTAATTGCAATAATTTTTAAAGCAATTAATATGCCTCACGATGCAATGGCAAAATCGTTGTTTGACGATGCTGTTGTTGCAGGTTTGTTAGAAGGATACCAAACTTTTGATGCAATTGGCTCTATTGTAGTTGGAGCAGTTATTATAGTTTCTTTAAATATTGATGGTAGGTATAACTACCTTCAAAAAAAACAATTAATAAGAAACTCAGGCATTATTGCTGCTTGTGGGTTATTATTAATGTATGTTGGCTTAGTATTATGCGGAGCACTTTTTAGTGCAGAATTTTTAGAAGACACCACCAGAACGCAACTACTATCAAGACTTAGCTTTGCTACACTTGGTGCTTTAGCCAACAGTTTTTTAAGTATTTTAATAGCATTGGCTTGTTTTACAACAGCAGTTGGTATAATTACGGGTACTGCAGATTTTATGAAAAGCATTTTTAATAATTCTAAAAAAGCTTATCTCATAACAGCAATTATAGCTTGTGTTTTAGGTGTTTTGGTTGGGCAGTTTAATGTACATTATATTATAGATATTGCATTGCCTGCACTAATGTTTATTTACCCAATTACTATTGTTTTAATCTTGTTAAACATTTTACCTTCCGGATATAAAACTAAGCTGGTTTTTAGAACTGTTATTTTGGTAACTTTTTTATTTAGTATCCCAGACTTTTTAAACTTTTTATTACCGGCGGGCTCATTAAATAGCATAATTAATCATATACCTTTTTCGCAATTTAATTTAGGATGGGTTTTCCCTGCATTAACAGCTTTTATAGTGGTAATGCTAATAGAAAAAAATAAAAAACCAGTCGGTTAAGACTGGTTCATTAATTCTTCGATTTCGTCGGCTTCAATCGGAATGTTTTTCATGAGATTTAGTGGTTCTCCTGATTCTTGAATAACCACATCATCTTCAAGCCTAATTCCAAATCCTTCTTCCGGAATATAAATACCGGGCTCTACCGTAAACACCATATTAGGTTTCATGGGTTCGTGTAGTAATCCGTAGTCGTGAGTATCTAACCCAATATGATGGCTAGTGCCATGCATAAAGTATTTTTTATAGGCAGGCCAATCCGGATTTTCGTTTTGTACATCTGCTTTATCTAACAAACCTAATCCTAACAGCTCTGACGTCATTATTTTACCAACCTCAACATGATACTCTTCCCATAGAGTTCCCGGCACTAACATTTTGGTAGCTTCATTTTTAACTCTGTTAACAGCATTATACACTTCTTTTTGGCGTTTGGTAAAACGTCCTGAAACGGGAATGGTTCTACTCATATCTGATGAGTAATTAGCATATTCTGCCCCAACATCCATTAGTAAAAGATCGCCTTCTTTACACTGTTGATTGTTTTGAATATAGTGCAAGACATTGGCATTTTTACCCGATGCAATTATTGGAGTGTAAGCAAATCCTCTTGATCTGTTTCTTAAAAACTCGTGCATGTATTCGGCTTCAATTTCGTACTCCCACACACCCGGTTTAACAAAATTAAGTACACGCCTAAAACCTTTTTCGGTTATGCTGCAAGCATGTTGCATTATAGCTAGCTCAATCGGATCTTTTACGGCGCGTAATCTTTGTAAAATAGGATTACTCTTAGCAACGCTATGTGCCGGATATTTTTCTTTTAACCATTTTGTAAAACGGTCTTCTCTGGTTTCGGTCTGTACGTTTGCCCTGTAATGTTCATTTGTGTTAATGTAAACCGTGTCACACTGAGTCATCATTTCAAAAAGTACTTTCTCTAAATCTTGAAGCCAGTACACCGTTTTTATACCTGAAATCTCAAAAGCTTTCTCTTTAGTAAGTTTTTCTCCTTCCCAAACAGCTATATGCTCATTAGTTTCTCTTAAAAATAATACCTCTCTGTGTTTTTCTTTAGGGCAATCCGGAAATAACACCAATATACTCTCTTCTTGGTCTACACCACTCAAATAAAAAATATCGCGATGCTGCTGAAAAGGCATTGTGCTATCTGCACTAATTGGGTAAATATCGTTACTATTAAATACCGCCAGACTGTTTGGCTTCATCTGAGCCATAAAGTTTTTACGGTTTTTTATAAACAAGTTGCTATCAATTGGATCGTACTTCATGGTTATGATTTAAATTTTCCCAAAAATATAACTTTACAAGCGCTACTCAAAAAATACAAAGCTCCCATATGTTAAACTTGAATTAATTTTTTTGACGTTTTTTTAACAATTGATACCTTCACAGAAGCTAACTCAACACATTCTTAAATTATGAAAACGCGTCTTTTAGTTGCTTTTTTAAGCACTACTCTTTGGCTTTATGCACAACAACCTGCCTCACCGGCTCAAGAAGTTATAAAAGCTGTTTCTAACAAGCTTGAATTAGAGCAAAACTCACTTGTAAAAAACATTCCGTTTAAAAATATTGGTCCGAGTATAATGAGTGGCCGTGTGGTAGATTTTGCTGTTAACCCAGATAATCCAACCGAGTTTTACGTAGGTTATGCTTCTGGAGGTGTTTGGCATACTAATAATAATGGCACCAGCTTTACCCCGATATTAGATAATGCTCCTACACAAAATGTTGGAGATATAGCGGTAGATTGGAAAAACAATACCATTTGGGTGGGTACCGGAGAAAATAATTCGTCTAGATCATCGTATTCGGGAATAGGTATTTTAAAATCAACAGACGGTGGTAAAACTTGGCAAAATATGGGCTTGTTTGATTCGCACCATATTGGCGAAATTCTTATAAACCCTAATAACCCGGATGAAGTTGTAATTGGAGTTATCGGACATTTATACTCACCTAATGCAGAACGCGGAATTTTTAAAACTACCGATGGTGGTAAAACCTGGAAACAAACACTCTTTATTAATAACGATACCGGAGTTATAGATGTAGCACATGTTCCGGGAAATTTTAATGTTATGTATGCTGCTGCATGGGAGCGCGAACGTAAAGCATGGAATTTTACCGGCAACGGTAGTAATTCTGGAATTTACAAAAGCACCGATGCCGGAGAAACTTGGGAGCTGCTCTCTACTCCCGAAAGCGGTTTCCCTACTGGTGAAGGTGTGGGCAGAATTGGTTTAGCCGTTTTTGATAATAATACTATTTATGCAGTTCATGACAGCCAGTTTTTACGCGAAAAATCTGCTAAAAAATCCGATAGCAACGAACTTAGTAAAGACGATTTTAAAAGCATGAGTGTAGATGCTTTTTTAGAATTAGACGATAAAAAGCTTAATAACTACTTAAAAAACAACGGCTTTCAAGAAAAATACCGTGCTGCCAACGTAAAGCAAATGGTTAGAAGCGGGGCGGTAAAACCTGCAGATTTAGCTAAATATTTAGAAGATGCCAACGCAATGCTTTTTGATACTCCTGTTGTGGGAGCTCAAGTTTTTAGGAGTGATGATGGCGGCAAAACCTGGAGTAAAACTCACGAAGGCTATTTAGACGATCTGTATTATTCTTATGGATATTATTTTGGAGAGATAAGAGTAGATCCGCAGAATAAAGATGCCATTTATGTATTGGGAGTTCCTTTAATTGCATCTAAAGATGGCGGTAAAACATTTACCTCAATAGGCAAAGAGAATGTGCATGCAGACCATCAGGCACTTTGGGTAAACCCAAAACAATCCGGACACTTAATTAATGGTAACGATGGCGGGGTTAATATTACCTATGATGATGGTAAAACATGGATTAAAAACAACTCTCCTTCTGTTGGACAATTTTATGCAATAAACGTAGATAACCAAAAGCCTTATCATGTGTATGGCGGTCTGCAAGACAACGGTGTTTGGGTAGGCGCAAATAATGCCAGAGAAGATAGAGCATGGCATCAACAAGGAAAATATCCTTGGGAAATGATAATGGGTGGAGACGGAATGCAAGTTCAAATAGATGCCAGAAACCACAATATTGTTTATACCGGATTTCAGTTTGGAAATTACTTCAGAATTAATCGTGAAACGGGAGAACGAAAGTACATTCAGCCAAAACATGAATTAGGAGAAAGTCCGTACCGATTTAACTGGCAAACGCCTATTTTGTTATCATCACACAATCAAGACATTTTATATTTAGGCAGTAATAAATTGCATCGTTCATTAGATAAAGGAGATACTTGGACAGCCATTTCTCCGGATTTAACTACCGGTGGAAAAAAAGGAAATGTAGCATACGGAACACTCACAACAATCTCTGAATCTCCTTTTCAGTTTGGATTTATTTATGTTGGTAGTGACGATGGTTTGGTTCATGTAACTAAAGACGGTGGTGCTACGTGGACTAAAATTTCTGATGCTTTCCCAAAAGATTTATGGGTAAGTAGAGTAATTGCATCAACCCACAAAAAAGAAAGAGTTTACGTTACGCTTAACGGCTACCGTTGGGACGATTTTACTCCGTATGTTTATATGAGTGAAGATTATGGTAACACCTGGAAAAACATAAGCAGTAACTTACCGCTATCTCCGGTAAATGTTATAAAAGAAGATCCACAGAACGAAAATATTTTATATCTGGGTACAGATAACGGTCTGTATGTATCGTTCAACAATGGTGCATCATGGGAAGCTTTCAGCAAAAACCTGCCTCGAGTAGCCGTACACGATTTGGTAATACAACCCGATGCCAAAGATTTAGTTGTAGGCACACACGGCAGAAGCATTTACAAAACTAACATTAGTGCATTACAACAATACCATGATATTAAAAACAAACCGTTACATGTTTTTAACTTAGAAAATGTAAGACACTCAACCCGATGGGGTAGCTCTTGGAGCCAATGGGGAGAACCTTTTGAGCCCGAATTAAATATTGCTTATTATACCAACCAGGCAGGTGAATATACTGTTACGATAACCGATGAAAGCAACAACATAACTGTTGCTTCTTTTACAGTTACTGCAGATAAAGGGTTTAATTTTAAAACATATCATTTAACTGCTACAGATTCTGGAGTAAGTGCTTACAATAAAAAACAACCAAAAAACAAGCTTAAAAAAGCCAAAAACGGTAACTATTACTTGCCAAAGGGTAAATACACTATTACTGTTAGTGGTAATGGTAGTAAAGCGCAGAGTGGTTTTGAGATTAAATAAACTAATAAAACAACTATTAAAGCGCAAAGAATCAACTCTTTGCGCTTTTTTCTTTAAATCCATTCTAAATATGCTTAAAAAAATTGCAAAGTTTGTGCAAAATGCAGTTGTACCTTACTTTTGCACTGTTTAACTAACTACAACATAATGAGCAGAATTCTAAATTCTTCGATTGGTAGAAAGTTTGCCATGGCACTTTCGGCATTCTTTTTAATGATTTTCTTGTTACAACATTTTGCCATTAACGTTACCTCGGTGTTTAGTGCCCAGACTTTTAATGAGCTTTCTCATTTTATGGGAACCAACTGGCTAGTACAATTTGTGCTTCAACCTATTTTGCTTTTCGGGGTTGTTTTTCACTTTGTAATGGGCTTTATTTTAGAGATTAAAAACCGTAAGGCCCGTAATGTAAAATACGTTAAAAACAATGGTGCAGCAAATTCAACCTGGATGAGCCGAAACATGATTTGGAGTGGTTTGGCGATTTTAGGATTTATGGCGTTGCACTTTTACGATTTCTGGTTTCCTGAAATTCATACAAAATTTATTGAAGGAGATTGGTCTGGCTTAAATCATGACGGTAGCGGTTATCGTTATTTTGAAGAATTGCAACACAAATTTGTAAGTCCGGTTAGAGTGGGGCTCTACGTACTTGCTTTTGTGTTTTTAGCGCTTCATTTGCTACACGGATTTAATTCGGCTTTTCAATCTGTTGGTGCTAACAATAAATACACCAAAGGATTAAAAGGTTTTGGCAAAGCCTATGCTATACTTATTCCGTTAGGATTTGTAATTATAGCATTGTACCATCATTTTAATCACATTTCTTAATCTTCAAAGAGCATGGCTACATTAGATTCTAAAATACCAAAAGGACCACTTGCTGAAAAGTGGACTAATCATAAAAACAATATTAATTTGGTAAGCCCTGCCAACAAACGTTTAATAGACGTTATTGTTGTTGGTACAGGTCTTGCCGGAGCTTCTGCTGCAGCTACTTTAGCAGAGCTTGGTTATAATGTTAAAGCTTTTTGCTTTCAAGATTCTCCTAGAAGGGCACACTCTATTGCTGCTCAAGGAGGTATAAATGCAGCTAAAAATTATCAAGGAGACGGAGACTCTACATACCGATTATTTTATGATACCATTAAAGGTGGTGACTACCGCTCAAGAGAAGCAAATGTTTACCGCTTAGCAGAAGTTTCTGCTAATATTATAGACCAATGTGTTGCACAAGGAGTACCTTTTGCACGTGAATATGGCGGATTGTTAGATAACCGTTCTTTTGGAGGGGTTTTAGTTTCACGTACTTTTTATGCTAAAGGACAAACCGGCCAGCAATTATTGCTCGGAGCTTATTCTGCTATGAACCGCCAAATTGGTCGTGGTAAAATAAAAATGTATAACCGCCACGAAATGTTAGATGTGGTAATTGTAGACGGTAAAGCTCGCGGAATTATTGCCAGAAACTTAGTTACCGGAGAAATTGAGCGCCATGCTGCACATGCTGTAGTATTGGGTACCGGTGGTTACGGTAATATTTTCTTCTTATCTACAAACGCTATGGGTAGCAATGTTACAGCTGCCTGGAAAGCACATAAAAAAGGAGCTTATTTTGCAAACCCTTGCTTTACTCAAATTCACCCAACTTGTATTCCGGTTTCGGGCGATCATCAATCTAAACTAACCTTAATGTCAGAATCGTTACGTAACGATGGTAGAATTTGGGTTCCTAAAAAGAAAGAAGATGTAATTGCTGTTAGAGAAGGTAGATTAAAACCAACCGATATTCCTGAAGAAGACAGAGATTATTACTTAGAGCGCAGATATCCGGCTTTCGGTAACTTAGTGCCACGTGATGTTGCCTCTAGAGCTGCTAAAGAGCGTTGTGATGCCGGTTATGGTGTTAATGCAACCGGAGAAGCTGTTTTCTTAGATTTTGCATCAGCTATAGAGCGCTACGGTAAAGAACAAGCAAGAGTTAAAGGATTAGATGTAAACGATAAAGCACTTGTTAAAAAATTAGGGCAAGAGGTAATTAAAAGCAAGTATGGTAACCTCTTCCAGATGTACGAAAAAATTGTAGATCAGAACCCTTACGAGACTCCTATGATGATTTACCCTGCTGTTCATTACACTATGGGTGGTTTATGGGTAGATTACAACTTAATGACAACTGTACCGGGGCTTTATGCAATTGGTGAAGCTAATTTCTCAGATCACGGTGCAAACCGTCTAGGAGCATCGGCTTTAATGCAAGGTCTTGCAGATGGTTACTTTGTGTTACCTTATACTATTGGAGATTACTTAGCTAACGATATTAGAACCGGACCAATTTCTACAGATTCTCCTGAATTTGAAGAAGCAGAAAAAGCCGTGAAAGAGCAAATAAATTTCTTTGTTAATAATAACGGTAAGCATTCTGTAGATTATTTCCACAAGAAACTCGGAAAAGTAATGTGGAACAAAGTTGGAATGGCCAGAAACAAACAAGGTCTTGAAGAGGCTATGGACGAGATTAGAGCCATTAGAGAAGAATTCTGGAGAGATGTAAAAGTTCCGGGAGGTGCTAACGAATTTAACGAAGAATTGGCAAAAGCAGGAAGAGTAGCCGATTTCTTAGAGTTAGGAGAACTATTTGCTAAAGACGCTCTGCACAGAGAAGAATCTTGTGGAGGTCACTTTAGAGAAGAATACCAAACTGAAGAGGGCGAAGCATTACGCCGTCCGGAGTTTCAGTATGTAGCAGCTTGGGAATATAAAGGAGATCCAAGAGAGGCGGTTCTTCACAAAGAAGAACTTAACTACGAATACATAGAAGTTAAAGAAAGAAGTTACAAATAATAAGGAAAGCTATGAATCTAACACTTAAAATTTGGCGTCAAAAAAACGCTAACGATAAAGGGAAAATGGTTGAGTACAAGATTAGCGATGTTTCTCCCGATATGTCTTTCCTTGAAATGCTAGATGTCCTCAACGAGCAACTTATTGCCAAAGGCGAAGAGCCCGTAGCTTTTGATCATGATTGTAGAGAAGGTATATGCGGAATGTGTTCCCTATACATTAACGGCGAAGCTCATGGGCCTGATAGAGGTGTAACCACTTGCCAGCTTCATATGCGTAAATTTAAAGATGGAGACACTATTTATATAGAGCCTTTTAGAGCAACAGCTTTCCCTGTTATTAAAGACTTAGTTGTAGATAGAAGTGCTTTTGATAGAATTCAACAAGCTGGAGGATTTATATCTGTAAACACCTCGGGAAATACTATAGATGCTAACGCAATTCCGGTAAATAAGCACGATGCTGATGCTGCTTTTGATGCTGCAACTTGTATTGGTTGTGGTGCTTGTGTGGCAAGTTGTAAAAACTCTTCGGCAATGCTGTTTGTAGGAGCAAAAGTATCTCAGTTTGCTCTACTACCGCAAGGTAAAGTAGAAGCTACAGAGCGTGTTTTAAACATGGTTAAGCAAATGGATGAAGAAGGGTTTGGTAATTGCACCAATACCGGAGCTTGTGAGGTAGAATGCCCTAAAGGCATTTCGTTAGAGAATATTGCCCGAATGAATAGAGAATACTTAAAAGCTGCTTTAAAAGGATAGTTTTTAATGTGTTTGTGTTTTTCTATACAAAAAGCCCCGAGCGTTGCTCGGGGCTTTTTAAGTATTCTACATTACTCACTACTTACTTGAAACGCTTTTAGGATGTACCAACTTCATTTCGTTAATTAAATGTTTTGCTCCGGCATATTTATCTATTATAAATAAAATATAGCGGGCATCTACCATAATGTTTCGGCAAATTTCAGGATCATAATTCATATCGCTCATGGTTCCTTCCCATACTCTGTCAAAATTTAATCCAACTAAATTTCCATGTGCGTCTATAGCAGGGCTCCCAGAGTTACCTCCGGTTGTATGATTAGTACCTAAAAAGCATACGGGCATTTTTCCGTTTTTATCTGCATAAACTCCATAATCTTTTTCTTTGTAAAGCTCAATAAGTTTCTGTGGTACATCAAACTCGTAATCTCCGGGCACATACTTTTCTATTACTCCTTCTAAATAGGTTTTAGGTAAATAATACACTCCGTCTCTGGGAGAATATCCTTTTACCTGACCGTATGTTACACGTAATGTACTATTTGCATCCGGATAATACCTTTGGTTTGGTAAAACCTCCATCAAAGCCTTCATATATTGTTTTTGGAGTGCATTAATTTGTAATGTGAGTTCCTGATATTTTGGTTCTATAGTATTATAAAACTCTTCTAAATAAGGTTTTGCATACTGGTATGCTTTATCTTCATTTAGTGTATTAACAATATGTTCTGCGCTTTGTTCTAAAAGGCTAAGCGTTTTCTGTTTATCTGTTAAAAGTGTTTCATTATATAAATTGCTTTTAACTTTTTCTGTGTACAATGGCATTACAGCTTGGTATACCTGCTCATCTACTGTTGGGTTAAAATCTCTATAAATTCTATTAAGCCTTGATAAAACAGATTTTTTAACTTTTGTAAATGCTTGTTCTCCTTTCCCTGATGCTTGTTCTAATTGGTATAAAAGAGTTATTATTTGAAGTAGTTCTATATTTCTGGTGAAAACTTCTCTAAAGTTAGATCGTTTTACCGCTATTGGCTCTATTATTTTGTATAATTCTTCGAAGTTTGGTAGAATATGACCGTACTTTTGTTCTAATCCTTTTTGGTTAAGTGTTGTAGTAAATTCTTTTTCGAATGATTTCTTTTTTGCAATTGCATTGCTCTTTTTAATTCCTTGGTTCTCACCAATCCATTTTTTCCATGCATTAGCAATTCTGGCTTGTTTAGATGCATACTGAATTCTAACTGCATCACTTGCCTTCATTTCAGCATCAATTACATTGAGTGCTGCTTCTCTGATAGCTATGTTACTCGGATTTATTTTTTCTACAATTTGTTCTACTGCAACGGCCGGCAAGTATTCATTTGTTCTACCCGGAAATCCAAAAACCATTGTAAAATCTCCTTCCTCAACTCCATCTAAAGAAATTGGTAAAAAGTGTTTGGGCTTATACGGCACATTATCTTTACTATATTTTGCAGGACGATTATTTTTATCGGCATAAATTCTAAATAAAGAGAAATCTCCGGTATGTCTGGGCCACTCCCAATTATCTGTATCACTTCCAAACTTACCTATACTGCTGGGTGGAGCTCCTACTAATCTTACATCTTCAAAACGTTCTGTTACAAACAAAAAATACTGATTGCCGTTAAAAAATGCCTTTATTTTTGTTCCTTGCCATGCTTCTTTAGGTGTGCTTTTTTCTATAGCATTACTGTTGGCAGTAATAAGAGCCTGCTTTTCTTTTTCACTCATCTGGTCTGTAACTCCTTCTAATACACGCTCGGTTACATCTTCTATTCGTACTATAAACTCTACATATAAGCCCGGGTTAGGAAGTTCTTCTTCTAATGATTTTGCCCAGAATCCATTTTTTAAATAATCATTTTCTAATGATGAATGTGATTGTATTTGGCTATATCCGCAATGATGATTTGTTAATAATAAACCTTTAGGAGAAATAACCTCGCTTGTACATCCTCCGTTAAAATGCGCAATAGCATCTTTTAAACTAGATTGGTTAACATCGTAAATATCTTTTGCTGTTAATTTACTGCCCAGAGCTTGCATTTCTTGCTCGTTCATTCCGGCAAGTAATGAAGGAATCCACATTCCTCCTTGTTGTGCAGTAACTTGTATGGTAACCAACAATAAAAGTAATCGTACTATTCTCATAATTATGTGTTTTTTAGCAATCGCTCAAAGATATAAAAGCTGTTATTTATTTAGTATTTTACCCAAAATTAGTTTCTATGCAGCACATATCTAAACTACCCAATGTTAAAACCACTATATTCTCTGTAATGAGTGCGTTGGCTAATAAACATAATGCCATAAACTTATCGCAAGGCTTCCCTGATTTTGAAAGCGACAGTAGATTGTCTGAACTTGTTTGCAAGGCTATGAAAAGTGGTTACAACCAATATGCGCCAATGCCCGGAAACATTAAGTTGTTACAAGCAATAAGTAATAAAATAAGTAAACTACATAATACCTTTTATCACCCTGAATCTGAAATTACCGTAACGGCAGGTGCTACTCAAGCTATTTTTACAATTATAACCGCTTTTATAAAGCAAAATGATGAAGTAATTGTGTTTAAGCCAGCGTATGATTGCTATGAACCTGCTATTTCTCTTAATGGCGGTAAGCCAATACTCGTTCAACTTAGAGCTCCTGAATATAAAATTGACTGGGATGAGGTAAAAAAGCTCATTAACAAAAACACTAAAATGATTATTATAAATACACCTCATAACCCAACCGGAACAGTGCTTTCTGATGCTGATATGCAACAATTAGAAAAGCTGGTAAAAAACACAAATATTATTGTTTTAAGTGATGAAGTTTACGAACATATAATTTTTGATGATTTACAACATTGTTCTGCATCGAGGTATACAACGTTAAAAAAACATAGTTTTATAGTTGCCTCGTTTGGTAAAACGTTTCATAATACCGGATGGAAGGTTGGTTATTGTTGTGCTCCTAAAGAATTAATGGATGAATTTAGAAAAGTACACCAGTTTAATGTGTTTTCTGTTAATCATCCTACCCAAATAGCGTTAGCCGAATATTTAGAAAATGAGGAGCACTATTTACTGCTGGCAGACTTTTTTAAAGAAAAAAGAGACCTATTCTTATCGTTAATTAAAGATTCTAATTTTAAGTTTACACCGGCTAAAGGAACCTATTTTCAGGTATTAGATTATAGTAATATTACTGCAGAAAATGATGTTGATTTTGCAAAACGCTTAACCAAAGAATTTGGTATTGCCTCCATACCTATGTCTGTATTTAACCTAAACCAGCAAGATTATAAAGTATTGCGCTTTTGTTTTGCCAAAAAAAACGAAACACTACAAAAAGCTGCCCGCATTTTACAACAAATATCATAAAAAATGAGCTTGTGCTACACAAACGTAATACAAGCTCACTCTTTGTTTGTAGGTTGATTACTGCCTAAAGCATGCACACTTTTTTTGCAAGTACTAAAAGTGTTTTAGCAAAAGCCATCGAAGCTTTTATACTTGCTGCAACCTTTTTAGTAAATGGTTGTTTTGGTTGTGTGTTAGCATAGGCCATCATGCTAATTGTACTCATGGCATAAGTAAGTTTTGGTTAATTTGGTTTGTAATAATACACTTTTACGTGCAATCTCACCACAATTTGTTGTAAAACAACGTTTTTTTGTGGTTAACCTTCTGTGCTAAAAAAATCTACCCATCAAAAAAAATATATTTAAGATAGATAGATTTTAAATCTTAGCTTTAAATGCTACAAAGTAAGTTTGGGGCCTTACCTTGTATCAAAATTAAAAAAATTGTTAAATCAGTCGATAAAAAGTTTTATTTTTTCGATGAAATGCATTTTATATGTTCATCTCAGGAATATTTCCTTCTACAATTAAAGTACCTTCTGTTGCTTCTTTAATTTCTTGAATACTAACACCAGGCGCACGCTCTAAAAGTTTAAACCCTTTAGAAGTAATTTCTAACACTGCTAAATTGGTAACTATTTTCTTTACACAATTTACTCCGGTTAAAGGAAGTGTACAGCGCTTAAGTAATTTAGATTTTCCGGCTTTATTAGTATGCATCATTGCAACAATAATATTATCTGCAGAAGCCACTAAATCCATAGCACCTCCCATACCTTTAACCATTTTCCCCGGGATTTTCCAGTTGGCTATATCGCCATTTTCTGCAACTTCCATTGCGCCCAGAATAGTTAAATCTACATGTTGCCCTCTAATCATACCAAAGCTCATGGCAGAATCAAAAAAAGAAGCTCCGGGTAAAGTTGTAATGGTTTGTTTTCCGGCATTAATAATGTCTGGGTCTTCTTCTCCTTCATAAGGGAACGGGCCCATGCCTAAAACCCCATTCTCACTTTGAAACTCTACCGATATATCGTTGCGTACATAATTAGCTACTAAGGTTGGAATACCTATCCCCAGGTTTACATAATAACCGTCTTTTACCTCTTTAGCTATGCGTTGTGCTATTTGTTCTTTCGTTAAACTCATACCTTAATTTCTTTTTCGAACAGTACGCTGTTCTATTCGTTTCTCGTAGTTTTCTCCTTTAAAAATTCGTTGCACAAAGATTCCGGGAATATGAATCTGATTCGGATCTAAACTTCCTGCCGGAACCAGCTCTTCTACTTCTGCTACAGTAATTTTAGCTGCTCCTGCCATACAGGGATTAAAATTTCTGGCGGTACCTTTAAAAATTAAATTGCCGGCCTCATCTCCTTTCCAAGCTTTTACAAAAGCAAAGTCGGCTTTAAAGGCATGCTCTAAAACATACATTTTACCATTAAACTCTCTTGTTTCTTTACCTTCTGCTACTTCCGTACCATATCCGGCGGGAGTGTAAAAAGCCGGAATACCATGTTGTGCCGCTCTACAACGTTCTGCTAGCGTTCCTTGCGGTATTAGTTCTACTTCAAGTTCTCCGCTTAACATTTGTCGCTCAAACTCATCATTTTCGCCAACATAAGACGAAATCATTTTTTTGATTTGATGTTTTTGTAGTAATAAACCCAAACCAAAATCGTCTACACCGGCATTATTAGAAATACAGGTAAGATTATTAACACCAAGACGCACTAACTCGGCAATAGCATTTTCGGGAATACCACATAAACCAAATCCGCCTAACATGAATGTCATGCCACTTTTAACGCCTTGTAGTGCTTCTTGAGCATTAGCTACCGTTTTACGTATCATTTTTATAAGTTTTTAAAAGTCTATCTCTTCTAACGTATCTTCTTTGTTTTCTTCTTTGTTTGTTTCGGGTATTGCAGTACAATCTAAATTTATAGTTAGCTCTTCCGGAGCTTCAAAATCTTCTTTAGACACGTTTAACTCTTGGTCTGCATAACATTTTTTCATGTACAATCCCCAAATTGGTAACGCCATTGCTGCTCCCTGGCCATATATTATACTTTTAAAATGTGTTGCTCTTTCTTCGCCACCAACCCAAACACCTGTAACTAAATTAGGCACCATTCCCATAAACCAACCGTCACTTTGGTTTTGTGTAGTTCCGGTTTTTCCGGCTATTGGATTGGTTAGTTTATAAGGATACCCGGTAATAATTTTTTTATACTCTGCTCTGTTTACTGCAAACTCGTGTTTTAGTCTTGCACCAGAACCACTTTCTGTAACTCCTTTAAGTAAATCTACCATTACATACGCAACTTCTTTACTTAAAACATCTTTTGTTTCCGGTACATACTCGTAAAGAACCGTACCGTTTCTGTCTTCTATACGGGTTACCATAACCGGTTTTACGTATACCCCTTGATTGGCAAATGTACCGTAAGCTCCAACCATCTCGTACACGGTTAAATCTGGTGTTCCTAAAGCTATAGAAGGGACTGGTGGAATTTCGCCTTTTATCCCCATGTTTTTTGCAATTTTAATTACCGGCTCCGGACCAATCCTATCCATTAAACGCGCTGTAATTGTGTTTACAGAGTTTGCAAGCGCATACTTTAATGTCATTTTTTTTCCGGAATATTTACCATTAGAGTTTTTAGGGCACCATGGCTCCGGATTACCATATTTGTTTGCTTCTATACAGTGTAATACATCCGGCAAACTATCGCATGGTGAAAGCTGTAACTGATCAACTGCTGCTGCATAAACAAAAGGTTTAAAGGTAGAGCCTGCTTGGCGTGCTCCCTGAATAACCTGATCGTACTGAAAATGTTTATAGTTAATACCTCCAACCCACGCTTTTACATGTCCGGTTTGTGGCTCCATAGACATTAGTGCGGCACGCAAGTAAAACTTATAATGTCTAATAGAATCTAGCGGAGTCATTATAGTATCTTTTTCACCGTCCCAGGTGAAAATTTTCATTTCGGTTTTTTTCTTAAAAGATGCTTCTATTTCTTTTTCTGATTTGCCCATGGCTTTCATTTTTCGCCAGCGCTCAGATTGTCGCATCGCTCTTCTGTAAATCCTATCTATTTCATGTTGCTCTAATCCAACAAATGGTGCTGTTGGATTGCGTTGTGGTGTGTTTTGTACAAAAAATTCTGCTTGAAGCCTTTTCATGTGTTCTGCAACAGACTCTTCGGCATATTTTTGCATGCGAGAATCTATGGTTGTATAAACTTTTAAGCCATCTAAATATAAATTGTATTTACTACCGTCCGGCTTAGGATTTTTAGCGATCCAATCGTTTAAAAAACCTTGCAAATACATTCTAAAATAAGTAGCTAAGCCTTCTTTGTGAGACTCCGGATTGAAGTTAATTTCTAACGGAAGTGCTTGTAAAGAATCTTTCTCTTTCTCGGTTATAAAATCGTTACGCTCCATTTGCCTAAACACCACATTTCTTCGTTGGGTAACTAATTCAGGCCTTTTAATAGGGTCGTACAACGATGAGTTTTTAAGCATGCCAACTAAAACGGCTGCTTCTTCTATTTTTAAATCTTTGGGCTCTTTACCAAAATATATTCTTGATGCCGAGCGTATACCATCTGCAAAATAATTAAAGTCGTAAATGTTTAAATACATCGCTATAATTTCTTGCTTGGTATAGCTTCTTTCTAAGCGTGTGGCAATAATCCATTCCTTAATTTTTTGGGTGTATCTGCGCCAACCTCTGGTGCTTGTACCGTGAAAAAGTTGTTTTGCTAATTGCTGTGTAATGGTACTTGCCCCCCCTTTTTTTCCTAAAAAAACTATCGCTCTAAGGGTTCCTCTGGCGTCTATACCGGAATGCTCAAAATAGCGCTCATCTTCTGTAGCAACTAAGGCTTGTACTAAATGCTCGGGAAGGTCTTTGTAGGCTACCGGAGTACGGTTATCATCTAAATAATATTTTCCTAAAGTAACACCATCTGAAGAGATTATTTCTGTAGCTAAGTTAGTTTGTGGATTCTCTAAGCGTTCAAACGTTGGCATTTCGCCAAAAACTCCCCATGAGGCGAGTAAAAAGATAAATGCTACTAATAGAATTCCGCCAAAAAATGCTCCCCAAATCCATTTAAGATATTGGGTGAACGATGTTGTTTTTTTTTGTTTTTTTTTTCGGGACATAGTTTTAATCTATTCTTCTGATTTTTCTATTTCAAAACCTACATCAGTAATACCTTGTAACGCTTCTATACCTTTAACTGCACCCTTTTTTCGCATAGCATGGCTAATAGATACTTTGTATTCTCCTTGAGTAGGGAAGATAATATTTTCTTTGTACCAAAGTTTATTTTCTTTAACCGAAGTAACTCCGGTGCCCAACCATTCTCCATTGGGTTTAGCCATGGCGTACTCTAAGGTATCTACAACGGTATTTCCGTCTGGAAAATTCATGCTCACAATTAAAAATAAATTGCTGTAAGCATAGGTTTCATTATTTCTAATATGTACGAATAAATTATGGTGTTGGATGGTGTCTTTTGGAGTTATTGTAAAAGACACTACGCTATCTTTATGCCATTGCGCCTTTGCAATAGGTTTGTAAGCTGTGTAAACCGTATTGGTGTTACAAGCTGCCAAAACTATAAATAAAAGGCTTAACAATGCTTTTACTCTCATTATTTACGTTTAGGTTTGCGTTTTGTTCTACGATGTTTGTTTTTGGTTCTTCGTTTGTTTTTAGGCTTATCAAAACGCGTTAAACTATCTTGACCAACCACATTTTCAAAGTCGGTTTTACTTTGTTCTGCCATAAGATCTGATGCGTATTCTTCTAAGCTGGCAATTTTCTTGTTTTTTTTGTTTAACTCCTGAATTTCTTTTACCTGCTCTACGGTAAGCTTATGCCAGTTTGCGCTATTTTCATCATACGCATACCAAAGTAATCCTTTAAAAATATCTATTTTCTGACAGCTTGCTTCTCCTTTCTCGGTTAATAATTTAACATCTTGATTTGGGAAGTGAGCCAACGCATCTAAATACGTGTCGAGCTCATAATTTAAACAGCATTTTAGCTTACCACATTGTCCCGCCAATTTTTGTGGGTTTAACGAAAGTTGTTGGTAGCGAGCCGATGCTGTGTTAACCGATCTGAAATCTGTTAACCATGTAGAGCAGCAGAGCTCTCTTCCGCAAGACCCTATTCCGCCTAATCTTGCTGCTTCTTGACGATACCCTATTTGGCGCATTTCTATTCTAACGCCAAAGGCTTTAGCCATGTCTTTTATAAGCTGTCTAAAATCTACCCTGTCTTCTGCTGTATAATAAAATGTAGCTTTAGAGCCATCTCCTTGAAACTCTACATCAGAAATTTTCATTTCTAAATTTAAACGCAAGGCTAATTCTCTGGCTTCTTTTTGCACAGCTTTTTCTCTATCTCTAGAGGCACTCCAAACGTCAATATCTTTTTGTGTTGCCTTTCTGTAAATTTTAGGAAGTGTATCGTCTTTCCAATCTACATTTTTCTTGCGCATTTGTACTTTAACCAGCTCTCCGGTTAGGGTTACAATACCTACATCGTGCCCCGGTGAAGCCTCTGTTGCAACAATATCACCTATAGAAAGTGATATGTTTTCCGGCACACGATAAAAATGTTTTCTACTGTTTTTAAACCGTACCTCAACACAATCAAATGGTTTTTGCCCATTGGGCAAAGACATGTTTGAAAGCCAATTAAAAACAGTTAATTTATTACAGCTGTCGGCACCACAAGTACCGTTGTTTTTACATCCTTTAGGTAACCCGTTCTTTCCGGAAGTACAACTTGTACAACCCATATTTATTATATATTGAACCAGCATTAAGTAATGCCGGTAAAGGTTCGTAATTAATTATAAAAAGTAAAGATACTATTAATTATCTATAACTAAAACCTAAACTTTGCACCTTGTTTTTAGCACAAATTAGGTTTTGCAAAAGTAGTAAAAAGTAAAGGTCTCTAAAGAGACCCTTACCTTGCTTTTTGTAAATTATAACGCTATTATATTTTTTTGGTGGTAATTATTTTAACCGGACAAGCTTTTTGGGCTTGATCACATTCATTAAATACAGATTCATCGTTTATTTTTACGGTGTAAAACCCTTTTTTTTCTTTTGACCCCAGCAAAACACTTTTACCGTCTTTTTTAGACATTCTAAAGTGTGCAGGTGCAAGCTCTACACAGTAATTACAACCTATACATTTGTCTCTTTGCAGTGTAACAATTACCATTAGGCCGGTACTATTTTATATAGTTTGTCTGATGGTCTGACTCTAAATCCGGTTGGCACAGTTACAGAGTCTCCTTTGGTAGCTTTTTCTAGCTGCTGGTCGTTTACAAGCATCTCTGTAAGCTCAAGCTCTTTAACTCCGGTTGTTGGGCCTGTAATTAAAATTTTATCGCCAATCTTAATATCAAATGCTTCTATTTTAAATTCTGCAATTCCGGCTTTAGGGAAATAGTGCATCCCTTTACCAATGTACACTTTCTTTTGTGTTGCTTGAGAACCCGGACCATCACTCCACTCGCCAAGTTTTTGCCCTAAATAATAACCGCTCCAGAATCCTCTATTGTAAACCGTTTTAAGTCTGTTCATCCACTCATCAACACGCTCCTTCGTAAAATTGCCTTCGTAGTAAGCATCTATTGCTTCACGATATGTTTTTATTACTGTAGCCACATACTCGGGAGCACGTCCTCTTCCTTCTATTTTTAACACTTTAGCCCCTGCATCAATTACTTGATCAAGAAAATCTAACGTACATAAATCTTTTGGAGACATCATGTACTCATTATCGATTTCAATTTCAAAACCACTTTCCTGATCTATCACAGTATATTTTTTACGGCAATTTTGCTTGCAAGCCCCTCTGTTTGCAGATGAGTTATGCGAGTGTAAGCTTAAGTAGCACTTACCTGATACCGCCATGCATAATGCTCCGTGACCAAAAATTTCTATTTCTACCAGATTACCGGAAGGCCCTTTAATTTCTTCTTTTTTAATCTGCTCGCAAATTTGTTTTACTTGGCGTAAGCTTAACTCACGGCTCAACACCATTGTATCTGCAAACATTGCGTAAAACCTTACGGTTTCTATATTGGTAATGTTTACTTGAGTAGAAATATGCACTTCCATTCCAATTTGTCTGGCATAGGCAATTACTGCTTGGTCCATTGCAATAACAGCTGTAATTCCGGCATCTTTAGCAGAATTCAACACTGTTTTTATAACAGACAAATCGTGATCGTAAATAATAGTGTTAAGCGTTAAGTATGTTCTAATACCTTTCTCAGAACATCTTCTTGCTATTTCGGGTAAATCGTCTATTCTAAAGTTTATGCTGGCTCGAGCGCGCATATTTAACTGCTCTACACCAAAATACACCGAGTCGGCTCCGTTATCAATTGCTGCTTGTAACGCCTCGAAATTACCGGCAGGAGCCATTAATTCTATTCTTCCAGTTGGTGTCATGATAAAAGCCTGTTTTTGAGGGTGCAAAGATAGGGTTTTTAAACAAAAAGCGCTTCAAAAAAAATTGAAGCGCTTTTCGTAGCTAATTCGTTGTTAATACTAATTTTAAAAAATTAATTTTCATCATTGCGTATTACAACGAAGTTAGCCACCATCTAGTCGTCTCTTGCTGAGCAAAGAAACAACAGATAGTTGATTTTTTACAATCATATAAATGGGTGAAAATTTCACTTTTATTGTGTGTCTTTGTTCTATAGATGCAAAAAACCAAAAAAGGTTGCGTGAGCATTGCTTGCTGATGAAAGAAATAGTATTTTAGCCCTATATGTAAACTATTATTACCATACTTATGAGTTCTGAAAAAGAAGCAAAATTAAAAGCCTTAAAACTTACGTTAGACAAACTAGATAAAACCTACGGCAAAGGAGCCGTTATGAAGCTTGGTGATAGCGCTGTTGATGAAGTTGAAGTTATTCCTACCGGTTCTTTAGGGTTAGATGTTGCCTTGGGTGTTGGAGGATACCCAAGAGGCAGAATTATAGAAATTTTTGGTCCGGAATCTTCCGGTAAAACAACCCTTACTTTACATGCAATTGCTGAAGCTCAAAAAGCCGGAGGAATTGCAGCTTTTATTGATGCCGAACATGCTTTTGATAGGTTCTATGCAGAAAAGCTTGGAGTAGATATAGATAACTTAATTATATCTCAACCAGACCACGGAGAGCAAGCATTAGAAATTGCCGATAATTTAATTAGATCTGGTGCTATAGATATTATTGTGATTGACTCTGTTGCTGCTTTAACTCCTAAGAGCGAGATAGAAGGAGAGATGGGAGATTCTAAAATGGGGCTACATGCTCGTTTAATGTCTCAGGCATTAAGAAAACTTACCGCTACTATTAACAAAACAAGGTGTACAGCTATTTTTATTAACCAATTGCGTGAAAAAATTGGAGTAATGTTTGGCAACCCAGAGACAACTACAGGTGGTAACGCCCTTAAATTCTATGCTTCGGTTAGGTTAGATATTAGGCGCTCTACCCAAATTAAAAATACACAAGGTGATGCAGCCGGAAACAAAACCCGTGTTAAAGTGGTAAAAAACAAAGTAGCGCCTCCGTTTAAATCGGCAGAATTTGATATTATGTATAACGAAGGAATCTCTAAAGTAGGCGAAATAATTGACCTTGGTGTTGATTACGAAATTATTAAAAAGAGTGGTTCTTGGTTTAGTTATGGCGACACTAAACTGGGGCAAGGTAGAGATGCCGTTAAGGCACTACTAAAAGATAATCCGGAGTTATTAGAAGAGTTAGAAACTAAAATTAAAGAAGCTATAAAAACCGTAACTGCCTAATCCCGGAAATTACTCCGGGATTTTTTTTTCATGCTACGCAACCTTTTTAAAAAAGTTGCATCTTACTAATGGCTTTTATTTACAATCATGAAAAAATAGGCTTTTGCCTACAACTAACTAAAATCAAAGCAGTTAACATTAGTTTTGACAATGGTTAAATGTAAGCATGCAACTTGTTTACCCCTAAAACAAACAGCATGAAAAAGTATATTGGTTTTTTAGGTTTCTTATTACTTATGCTCATGGCATCGTGCGACTTTGATGACGACGGTGCCAATGTGCGTTTTGTGGCACTGCAAACTGTAGATGCTGTTTTTCCGGACAGCTTTGAGCGTGGTAACTTTTATCAAATTCAAGTTACTTATTTGCGCCCTAACGGTTGCACTTTTTTTGAAGGTTTTGATTTTAAAAAACCTGACCTTACAGAACGAGAAGTTGTTATTATTGGTTCGGTTTTTGAAGACATGGTTTGCACGCAAGCCGTAGAAGAAGCAACTGCCACATTTAATTTTGAAGTTTTATACGAAGATGTATATTACTTTAAATTTTGGGCAGGAACAGATGAACAAGGAAATGACATTTATTTAGAGTACCAAGTGCCCGTAACACCTTAAAAACAAATAAACCTAAGCCATAAGTGAGTTTACAGCAACTCATACATGATTGTAAAAAGGGGGAACGAAAAGCACAAAAACAACTGTACGAGCGCTATAGTAGTCTTTTGTACAGCATTTGCTTAAAGTATTCCCGTAACAAAGCCGAAGCAGAAGATAATCTGCAGGATAGCTTTTTGACTATTTTTAAAAAAATAGAGCAGTACAATTTTAAAGGTTCTTTTGAAGGGTGGATTAGAAGAGTTACCATTAATACGGTACTACAAAAATACAGAAAAGAGAAAGAGAGAGTTTTTGATATTATAAGCGAAAGTCATAAAAACTCGGTTTCTGTATCGGTTACCGAAAAAGAAGTTCAAGGCTTGTCTTTAGATTATTTACTAAAGCTTATACAAGAGCTTCCGGATAGGTACAGATTAACTTTTAATTTATATGTGTTAGATGGCTATTCGCATAAAGAAATAGCCGAATTGTTGAACATAACAGAAGGCACATCAAAATCTAATTTAGCAAGGGCAAGAGCGTTATTAAAAAAACGAATAGAAGAAGACAACATTAAAAAAAAAGTGAACTCAATTTAGACAATGAGTAGTAAAAAAAACATAGACCGTTTATTTCAGGAGCAGTTTAAAAATTTTGAAGCTACTCCAGATGCTCACGTTTGGCAACACATAGAGCAAAAACTTAATAAACAAAAGCGTTCCAAAAAAAGATTTTTACCATTGTGGTGGAAAGCCGGGAGTGCTGCTGCCATTTTATTAATAATGTTTGCTGTGGGTTACTCATTACTGGATAGCTCTTCTAATAGTATTCCTAATACTCCAACAATTACAAATACAGATGCTCAGCCCGAGAATAACTCTAATAATACCGAAGAAACCATAAATAATTCTAAATCTAACATTATAAAAGAAGTAGACAACAAAATAATCCATCAAAGCAAAAATAAATCGGGGGTTGCGCAAAAGAAAACACCAATACAAAACAACTCTAAAAATACAGTAACTAAAACTAACAATAGTTTACTGGCAAAAAACATCCAAACACCAGATACTAAAACAAGTCAAAAAAATAACCCTATAACTAACCCAAATACAACAGGGGAATCGGTTGAGGCTTCTACTACTTCGCAGCAAAATGCTGTATCAAATTCTAAAAAATCTCTTTTAGAGATTGTTAATGAGCAACAAAGTTTAGAAGAAGATGATGCAAAAAAGCTGGCTAACTCAAAAAAATGGAGTATTAACCCAACCGTAGCCCCTGTTTATTTTAATGCCTTTGGCAGTGGCTCTCCTATAGATGCTTCTTTTGTAGATAATAGTAAATCTGGTAATGTTAACCTTAGTTATGGCGTAAATGTTGCGTACCAAGTGTCTAAGCGCCTAAGTGTTAGATCTGGTATTAATAAGGTAGATTTTGGTTACACCACCAACAATATAACTTTTTCTCCTTCTGTGCAGGCACTGGGCTATGATTTTGTAACTCCATCTGGAGATGTGCCGATTCAGGTTTTTGACAGTAATGAGAAAGCTCCTTTAAATGGCAACTCGGAGTTTTCTGCCAGAAGCGCACAATTTACAGGAGAGATGGTTCAGCGATTAGGATATATTGAAGTGCCTCTTGAAGCTAAATACAGCCTTATTAATAAGAAAATTGGAGTGAGCTTAGTTGGCGGTATTAGCTCATTATTTTTAACAAATAATAGCGTTACGTTAACCTCAGAAAACATAACCACAATGTTGGGCAAAGCCAACAATGTAAACAGCATAAATTTTAGTACAAACATAGGATTAGGAATAGACTATAAGTTCTCTGAAAGTTTATTGCTAAATATTGAGCCTATGTTTAAATATCAGTTAAACACATTCTCTAACGAAATAGGAAGTTTTTCTCCTTATTCGTTAGGAATTTATACAGGATTCAGTTTTAGGTTCTAATATATCCCGATACTTCCTAAAATCGGGAGTTTTTAGTTGGTTAGGTTGAATTATTGCTTGGTTGAGCAATAATTTAAAAAGGCTGCCGGAAAATCGGCAGCCTTTTCCTTTTATTTAAGCTTCTAATGAATTTAATATTACCGTTCTTGCTTGTTCTCTTAACTCTTTTTTATGCGCAGAAGTAAGACCTTTTGTTTGAATAAACTCATGTACAATCACTCTCATTCTCCCAGGGGATCCTTTTAAAAATGTGTATGGATATCTTTTTTTATTATCTAAAAAACTCATTGGCACAATAGGTATTTGGTATTCTATTGCCAAGTTAAATGCTCCGTCTTTAAAATTATCTAACACAACAGATTCATCATCAGGCACTCCTCCTTCAGGAAAAATACAAATGCTTAATCCTTGTGCTAAACGCTTTTTGGCTCTTAAATACACTGCCGTTCTGCTTTTAGGATTGCTTCTATCTACCATAATACATACGCGCTTGTAAAAAAAGCCAAAAACCGGAATTTTTACTAACTCCTTTTTCCCCACAAAAACAAAAGGGTTTTTAGAGATTTTAAGCATCAGCATTATATCTATCATACTGGTGTGGTTAGCTATAAGCATATAACTTTTTCCTTTTTCCAGTTTTTGATGCCACTTTATTTTAGGCCAAAAGCCCATTCCGTACAAAATAGTATTTGCCCAGATATTTCTGGCTAGCCAAAAAAACTGAGGATACCATTTTTCTCTCGATGTAAAAAGGAGTAAAAAAGGAAACATTACCAAAATTGGTAATGCTACAAGTATGTAAAACCATATTCTCCAAAGGGTTTTACCAATAGCCTTTAGTAAGAAAATCATACCTCCAAAAATATAATTTTAAATAATTATTTATATTAAATGGGTAAAAAACAACACAAAAACTTTTAATTATGGGACTTTTATATGCATTACTTATTGGAGGTGTAGCCGGATGGCTAGCCGGTAAAATTATGAAAGGAGGAGGCTATGGCGTCCTCGTTAATATTATTTTAGGTATTATTGGAGGTATTGTTGGTAATTGGGTTTTTAGAGCTTTAGAGATTTCTGTTAGTGATGGTATTTTGGGAGACCTAATTACCGGAGTTATTGGAGCCTTAGTTGTTCTGCTAATTGCAGGTCTTTTTAAAAAATAACACCTTCAAGTAACTAAAAACTAAGCGGCTTTGCCGCTTTTTTTATTTGCTGGCTATCGCTACATTTGCAGTTGATTAAAATAAAGCTGTATGGCAAGAATATTAACAGGTATTCAAAGCACCGGAACACCACATCTAGGTAATATTTTAGGAGCTATTATTCCGGCTATAGAAATGGCGAACGATCCTAATAATGAATCGTTTTTGTTTATTGCCGATATGCATTCGCTTACTCAAATAAAAGATGGTGAGCAATTGTATAATAATACCCTTGCTACAGCTGCCGCATGGCTCTCTTTTGGCTTAGACATAAACAAAACTGTTTTTTATAAACAAAGTGATGTACCACAAGTTACTGAACTTGCCTGGTACTTAAATTGTTTCTTTCCATACCAACGTTTAACCTTAGCACATTCGTTTAAAGATAAGGCAGATCGCTTAGAAGATGTAAACGCCGGCCTATTTACATACCCAATGTTAATGGCTGCCGATATTTTATTATATGATGCAGAAATTGTTCCTGTTGGAAAAGATCAGTTGCAACACTTAGAAATTACACGCGACGTTGCAGCAAGATTTCATAATAAAATGGGAGAAACATTTGTAATGCCAGAAGCTAAAATTCATGAAGATACACAATGGATTCCCGGCACCGATGGTGAGAAAATGAGTAAGAGTAAAGGGAATATTATTAATATTTTCTTACCCGAAAAGCAGCTCAGAAAGCAAATAATGAGCATTCAAACAGATAGCACGCCTTTAGAAGAACCTAAAAACCCTGATACAGATAATGTATTTGCCATTTATAAGCTACTAGCTACTAAAGAAGACACCGCTAAAATGCGTGAAAATTATTTAAAAGGCGGTTATGGCTATGGGCATGCCAAACAAGAATTATACCAATTGGTTTTAGAGCGCTTTGAAGAGGAACGAGCTAAGTTTAGCCACTATATGAATAACCCTGAAGAAATTGAAAAGGCTTTAAAAATAGGAGCAGACAAAGCAAAGGTTGTTGCAGACCAAGTATTAGAACGTGTTAGAAAAAGGCTAGGCTACTAAAATACCTTTTGGTATATTAAATAGCTTCAAATATTTTACCGGGTAGTGGTCTAACAGCTCCTTTTAGCTCCATTTGCAATAGTAGAGTTGTTGTTTGGTGTATTGGTATTTTACATTCTAATGCAATTACATCCAACAAACTCTTACCGTTTTCAACTAAATAAGAATGTATTTGAGACTCTATATCATTTAATGAAACAAAAAGCTTTTTTTGTGTATTCTTAACCATCGTATTTAATTCCCAGCCTAACATATATACTATATCTGCAGCTTGCGTTATCATATGGGCTGCTTGTTTTTTTATTAAATTATTACATCCTACACTATGCGAATCAGTTGCTCTGCCAGGTAACGCAAACACTTCTCTATTGTAACTGTTTGCTATGTTTGCTGTTACTAAACTACCTCCTTTCTCGGCAGATTCAATCACAATTGTAGCTTCAGAAAGTCCTGCAATTATTCGGTTACGCTTTAAAAAGTTCTCTCTATCAGGCACTGTGGCTGTCCAAAAATCTGAAACAAATCCGCCATTACTTAAAACATCTTTAACATAAGCAGCATGTGCTTTAGGATAAACAGAATCCAATCCGTGTGCCATACAACCAATCGTTTGCAATCCGTGCTTTATGGCTAGTTTTTGTGCTGTGATATCTACTCCAAAAGCAAATCCTGAAACAATTGTAGGGTTTAATGGTGCTAATTCTGATATGAGTTGCTCTAAAAAACTCTTTCCATACGAAGTTATTTTACGTGTTCCAACAATGCTAATACATTTTGGTGCATTTAAATCTGCATTACCTTTATAAAACAAAAGTATGGGGCTATCTACGCAATGTTTTAAGCGTTTGGGATAATTATCTTCTAAAAAATAAACTGCCCTAATATTATGAGAATGCATAGCATGTAGCTCTCTTTCGGCTGCTTTTAAATGTGTTGGATTATGAAGCTCTTTAATAGTATAAGTGCCTATTCCGTCTATATTTAAAAGTTGATGTTTTGGTGTTTTATAAACTGCTTCTATACTATTATTGCAGGCAGCAATTAATTTTTTTGCTGTGATATCTCCAATATGTGGGGTACGTTGTAAGGCAAGAGCATAAAGTAATTCGGTATGAGTCATTTACCTGTTTTTCTTCAGATTTCATCTCTAAAGTAACACAAAATGTTAATAAATTATGTAGATTTGAAAGTAAACCTTACATATTTTTTTTGAATATTTGTCTTAATGAGACTAGAGCGTTACATAAGCGAGTTATTATATAGATATCAATGTGTTACTGTGCCCGGGCTAGGTTCATTTTTAGCACAACACCAATCAGCACAGATAGACGAAGGCACTTATACCTTTGTTCCTCCTTCAAAAAAACTATCGTTTAATGCTCAGTTAACTTCTAACGATGGTTTGCTGGTAAAACACATTGCTGCTCATCAAAAAAAAGCATATGAATCTGTTTTAGAAGAAGTAGAAACTCAAGTAGACGAGTGGAAACGTCTTCTACAAAACCAAGAAAAAGTAACGCTTAAAAACATTGGAGTTCTTTGGCAAAACGAAGAAGAAAAAATACAGTTTCAGCCTGCCGAAGAAATTAATTACTTAACCAGTTCATTTGGTCTTTCGGCTTTTGTTTCTCCGGCTGTTGTTAGAGAAGAATTAAAAGAGCAAGTGACTGCTTTAGAAGAAAAAGCTCCAATACTTTTTACCCCTGAGAAAAAAGAAGCAGCTGTAAAAGAGCGTTTTCCTTACTTAAAATACGCTGCTGTATTTTTATTAACAATTTCTACAGGGCTTACGGGTTACACTTATTTAGAAGACCAAAAATTGCGTACTGAGCAAATGGTTTCTAAAGATGCCCAGCGCCAAATTGAACACGCCATACAAGAGGCTACGTTTTTTAATACTACACCGTTAGAGATTCCAACAATAAAACTTAACGTAAACAAAGCTCCTGAACGTTACCATATTATTGCCGGTGCCTTTAGGGTAAAAGCAAATGCACAAAAGAAAATTAAGCAATTACAGGCTAAAGGATATAGTGCGCGTGCCGTTGGTGTTAATAAATATGGGCTACACCAAGTAGCTTATGGTAGCTTTGCCGATGTAAACCAAGCACTTTCTTTTTTACAAGAAATAAAAGCTACAGAATCTGCAGACGCATGGCTTTTAGTTGCCGATTCTGAATAAATCTTTAAACTTTTTCACATTACTTTTTTAGGCTGTATCTTTGCCAAAATTTTTTTGCATGCAACCTAAAACTCCATCTGAGTCTAAAACAATCATGACAGATATGGTTTTGCCAAGCGAAACCAATCCGTTAAACAATTTATTTGGGGGCGAATTATTAGCAAGAATGGACCGCTGTGCCAGTATTGCTGCCAGAAGACACTCAAGACGTATTGTTGTTACCGCATCGGTTAATCATGTTGCTTTTAATCGGGCAATTCCGGTTGGTAGCGTAGTTACCGTTGAAGCATCAATTTCTAGAGCTTTTAACAGCTCTATGGAGGTATATTTAGATGTTTGGATAGAAGATAGAGAGAGCGGTGTTAGAAGCAAAGCTAACGAAGCCATATATACTTTTGTTGCAGTTGATGAAACCGGTCGTCCTGTGAAAGTTCCCGAAGTAATTCCGGAAACCGATTTAGAAAAAGAGCGTTATGCAGCTGCTTTACGCAGAAAACAATTAAGCTTAGTATTAGCCGGAAAAATGAAGCCGGATGAAGCTACCGAGCTTAAAGCACTGTTTTTTGATACCAGTAAGTAGTTTTACATTCTATAAATCCAATTAGAAGGGTTTACCACTTTGCTATTTTGGTACATACTAAATTTTAAAATGGTATCTCCGGTAGTTGGGTTGGTAAACACTTTCCCTACGGGCTGTTTAGTTTTTACTTTGTCGCCTTCTTTAACATAAACCCTACTTAAATTATTATATGCTGTTATATAGTTACCATGCTGAATTAAAACAACTTTGTTGCCTCCTTTAACAACAAGAACTGCTAAAACCTCACCGTCATAAACTGCGCGTGCATCTGCATCTTTTTCGGTAGCAATGCGCAAACCATTACTCTGTATAGTAACCGATTTAACTATTGGATGCGGCTGTCTGCCAAAACGCATTACTACAATGCCTTTTTCTACCGGGCTTGGTAGTTTTCCTTTATTAGCTTCAAACCCTGCATTTACCAATTTAGTTTCCGGTGTTAGTGCAAAATTAGTAGAACGCGTATTGCCCGAGCTTTTATTTGATTTTGCTATAGCTGCTTTAATTATTTCGTTTATTTGCTTTTCTATAGCTGCTGCTTCACGTTGCTTTTTCCTAATTTGTGTAGCATATTTGCTTTCGTTCTTTTGTATGGTTTGCAATAACTCTCGTTGTGCTTTTCTTTCTTGCTCCAGTAGCGCTTGCTCTTTTTTGTTTTCGGCAATTAAACGCTCTTTTTCTTTGCGTTGTGCTATTAGTTCATTATTGAGCTGTTTTAGTTTTTCTGTTTTTTGCTGAATACTATTTGCTTGCTCTTTTCTGTAATTAGTGTACTGCTTTAAATATTGTAATCGTTTATAAGCCTGAAAGAAGTTCTTTGATGATAAAATAAACATTAACCTGCTTTGTGTAGATTTGTTTTTGTATGATTTTCTAATCATTTCGGCATAATCTTCTTTTAAAACTACGAGTTCTTCGGTGAGATTTCTAATTGCCTTAAGGTTACTGTTTATTTGTCTGTTAAGTAAGTTTGCTTGCTGGTTTGTAACGCTTATTAATTGGCGTCTAACACTTATTTTTTTATTAATATCTTCTACATGCTCTAAAACCGATCGCTTTTGCTTTTTTTCTTTAAAAAGTAACTGATTTATAGTTTTAATTTCTTCTAACAAGCGCTGACGCTTTTGCTCAAGCTCTTTTTGTTGGTTGGTTTGAGCAAAGGCAGGTAGCAAAAAAAATAATGCTGCAACTACTATAAGTAGGTTTTTTAGTTTAACAAGCATGGTTATTCTAACACTATTTCATTAAATCCTTCCGGTATTCTGTACGGAAAAGTAACTCTTTCGTTAAAAGTAATATTTTTATATTCTAGTTCTATTTTAGTTTGTGCCACCCCTTCTGTTGCAATTAATATTATTTTATCAGGAAATGTTTTGTTATCTATTTTAAGGTAGTTATTATAAAATATTTGCAAGCTTCTATTTTGCAAAGGCATACTAACTTGTTGTGCAACCATTTTGTAGTGCGCCGGATCTACAACAAATAATTGTTGCCAAAAAGCGTCTTCTTCTTTAGGTTCTAACTTATAAGCATTCCCAGATGCTGTTACTTTAAAATCTGATGGGTTTAGCTCTTGTATTGCTTGGCCCAAAAGTAAGTTTTGAACTTTATAAAAGTTTAGTTCTGTTCCTAAAAGTTTGCTTAAATAGCTAAAATCACCATCAAAATAAGTGTTATCTAACTTATTATAAAAACTAACCCTATTAGGTGTAATAAGCACCTTAACTACAGACAGCGTTGCGCTTAGCCAAATAGCACTGTCTTTTTGCATTCTAAAACTAACGGTAAAGTTCTGTTGTGTGTGCCCGTCGTTAAAATCAATCTTCATTCTTCCTCTTATGGTAGAAAAATCTAATGCTTTGTTGTAATGATTAGCAATAACCTCTTTTGCTGCTACATTTTTAGAAGCTTTCTTGCCAGATATAACATTTTTAGTTCCGCAAGACACAAAAAACAAAGTAAAAATTACCACAAATAGTTGTCTCATTTAGATACAGTAAATTTTAAAGTCGGCTTTTAGTTTTTTTAAGATAAATAGAGGCTTTTTTTGTATCTCCTAATGATGAATAAGAAACCGCTAATTGTTTATAAATGTTGTTTTTAAGCTCTACGTCATCAATCAAAAAATCGAGTGCCATTTCTAAAACCTCAGCAGCTTCTTTATATTGGGCTACACTGTTTAAAGCCAATCCTTTGGCATAATAAAAGTATGGTTGTGTTGGAAAATTATCTAGCGCTTCTGTAGCTACTTGCAGCAAGGCTTGCTTATCTTCTACCTCTATTAGTTTAGCTAATATGGTTTTGTATTGATTGATTGGGTTTTGGGTATCTTTCTGAATTACAATTTCGCGTGTTGTTTTCTTCTTGTTCTCTTCAAATTGGTAGGCTAAAACTAATGCTCTTAGGTTTTTTCTCTCTGTTGTAACACCATGTTTAGCATCTAATTCGTCTAAAACCTGTAAAGCGTGCTCATAGTTGCCAAATTTAGCATAAAGTTTGGCCAAGTTTTCGCGCAATTGTAAGCTTTTTATTTTTAATTGATTATCTACATTAAGTGTATTATACATATCTCCACGGGCATCATAAACTGCTAAAAGTGCTTCTAAATACCATATGTTTTCGGGTTCTACTTTAACCGCATTCTCTAAATACGATTGTGCTACAGCATATTTTTTTAGTTGAAAGTAATTTTTCCCCAGCTCAAAATCTACAGCTACATTAGTAGGTTGTAAATTTTTGCAAAGCATAAGTTTTTCTATGGCTCTATCGTAATTTTCTACAGCCCTTTCTTTAAGAGCTTCAAAAAAATGCTCCTGAAAACTATCCGATACTATTTCTTGCGTTACATCGGCTGCTGTATCTTCTTGAGCATAACTGCCGTTTAAAAACAACAAGCCAAAGGCTATAAATAATATGTAGTTTGCTTTTTTCATTATGCTATACCATACGCAAAAAATATGCCCAATTAACTTTGTTACACCAATTGAGAGTAGTCTCCAATACTAATACTGGTAAAGTTGCCATCGTACTCTACGTGATTGCCAATCATAGCATTTTGTAAGGTAGCATTTTTTATGGTTGTGTGCGCCTGAATTAAGCTGTTTTTAACAGTTGAGTTTTCTATTGCCGTATTTTCTCCAACCGACACATGCGGACCAATTGTAGTGTTTTTTAAAACAACACCTTTGGCAATAAAGCAAGGCGATATTATCTGTGCATTCTCTAATACAACCTCCGAATGAATAAGTTCTTCTTGGGCATCTGCAGCTAAAAAATCTAACATTTTAGCGTTTGTCTCTACCGTTACATTTTTATTACCACAGTCCATCCATTCATCTACAGTTCCTGTTTTAAATACTTTACCTTCGGCCATCATTCGTTTTATACCATCGTTTATTTGGTATTCTCCGCCATTGGTAATGTTTTCATCTAAAACTTCCTGCAATTTTTCTTTTAATACACCAACGTCTTTAAAATAATATATACCAATAACAGCTTGGTCTGATACAAATTCTTTTGGTTTTTCTACCAACTCAACAATTTCGTTTTTATCATTAAGTTTTACAACCCCATAGGCCTCCGGATTAGCCACTTTTTTTGTCCAAATTACACTATCTGCATCCGTATCTAAATTAAAGCTGGCCCTAATAAGCGTATCGGCATATGCAATAACAGCCGGACCGGAAAGCGATGGCTCTGCACACATAATTGCATGGCCGGTTCCTAACGGTTTGTCTTGTCTGTAAATAGTAGCTTTAGCACCAAGATCTTGAGCTAATGCTGTTAAACTTTCTACCACATCTTCACCAAAAAAAGCCGGATCTCCTAAAATAAAAGCAATCTCTTGTACCGGTTGTTTTAATACTTTTACGATGTCTTGTACCAATCTATGTACTATTGGTTTTCCGGCAACCGGAATTAATGGCTTTGGTACTGTTAATGTGTGTGGTCTTAATCTTGAGCCTCTACCGGCCATAGGTACTATAATCTTCATAACGCTTTCTTCTGTTTTTTGCAGTATTACTCTTTATTTTACTCCTGTGCTCCCAAAACCTCCTGCTCCGCGTTTAGTTTCTGAAAGTTCCTGTACTTGTTCCCAAACGGCTCTTTCGTGTTTAGCAATAACTAACTGTGCTATACGCTCACCGTCTTCTATTGTAAAGGGTTCGTTAGAGAGGTTTACTAAAATCACTCCTATTTCGCCTCTGTAATCGGCATCTATGGTTCCGGGTGCATTTAACACTGTTATGCCTTTTTTGGCTGCTAAACCACTTCTTGGTCTAACTTGAGCTTCGTAACCTATGGGAAGTTCTATAAATAGCCCTGTTTTAATAATAGCTCTTTCTAACGGTTGTAGTGTTACCGGTTCTGAAAGATTAGCTCGTAAATCCATCCCGGCAGAAGCCTCCGTTTCGTAATGAGGTAAGGTGTGTTTAGATTGATTAACTATTTTAATTTTCATTGCGACTGATAAGTAATTTTAATCTGTTTTTTTCTAGTTTATATATAATTCCCAAAAATATTAAAAGTAGGAGTGTGCCAATAATCAAATTTCCATTGAAACCATAAAATACAATAGCAGAAAATGCAATGGCTGTTCCTAGGCTAATGCCTATTTTTTTTAGATTGTATGGTATTGGATAATGTTTTTTGCCGAAATAAAATGATAACAACATCATAGTACCATAAGCAGCCAATGTTGCCAAAGCAGATGCTTTATACCCTATAGTAGGAATAAAAGCCAAATTAATAACAAGTGTAATTAGTGCTCCTGTAACCGATATGTATGCTCCAAAACGTGTTTTATCGGTAATTTTATACCAAACCGATAAGTTGTGATAAATACCTAAACACAGGTTGGCCAATAATATTACAGGAACAATCCACATTGCTTCCCAAAATGCTTTATTCTGAATAAAAATTAGTTTTAACACATCGGCAAAAACAACTACAGCCAGCAAAATAACAGCTCCAAACATTACAAAATATTCTAATATAATAGCGTAGTGCTTTTGAGGAGTCTCTGAGTTAGCATGACTAAAAAAATAGGGTTCTATGCCAAGTCTAAATGCTGTTACAAACAACGTCATAAACACTCCCAGTTTGTAACATGCAGCATAAATTCCTACTTGAGCTTCTGCAATGTTTTCAGGTAGTAGGTATTTAAGTAAAATTTTATCGAATGCTTCGTTTATAGAAAAGGCTATTCCGGCAATTAAAACCGGATAAGCATATTTTATCATTTGTTTCCACATATACTTATTAAAGCCAAGCCCAATTTTTTTGTAAACCGGAAAAACCCAAACAAATGTTATTATACTTGCTGCTAAATTGGCTAAAAACACATATTTTACTTTGTTTTCCGGCCAATATATGTGTGCCAAAACAGAATTTGTAGAATCTGAAACAAGTTCCGGTAAAAGCAAAAAGAAAAAAAGGTTTAATCCTAAGTTTATACTTACGTTCCCTATTTTAATTAAAGTGTAATTTTTAGGCTTCTCGTTAGCCCTAAACCAAGCAAAAGGTAAAACCACCAGGGCATCAAAAAATAAAATGAGTATGGCATATGTAATATAAACCGGGTTGTATTCTAACCAATACGCAATATCATTTTTAAAAATTAAACCGACAATTACAAAGATTGATGATGATATTAATAGCGATGTTAATGCAGTAGCCTGTATAGTTTGTTTTTGATTAGGATGCTTGTTTACAAACCTAAAAAAAGCGGTTTCCATACCATACGAAAGCACTACATTCCCTAAAATTAAGTAAGCAAACAACGATGCATAAATACCGTATTCTTTTTGAGTCATGAATCCGGTGTACAACGGAAGCAATAAAAAGCTTAGCATTCGGGGCAAAACCGTTGCTAAACCATAAATAAAGGTGTGCTTAACTAGTTTTTGTAGTGCGCTCAAAAGAAGTGTTACATGTTAACCGTGCTAAAAATATTGATTTACGGTTGTTTAACAAAGCTTCAAAGTAATTTAATATTAGTTATAGTTAATAGGGGCTTTTTGTACAATTCCGGAAATTTTAAAAAATTTCTCTGTATTTCTATCAATATATTTTAAAACAGCCTCATCTTCTTTTAGCTTAAAAGGTATTTTATGTTTTGGTTTTGGAATGGTATTACCAAACTCTTTTTTAGGATCACTATGCATTACCATATCAGATTTCTGATCTGGTTTTATTACAAAGTTAGCAACACAAGTAACAGCATCTGAAGTACTTTCTGTTGTTATTGCTGCTTTCATTCCTCTAAAATACAAAGAGTCTAAACTAACTCCTTCTGGCATATTTTTTACCGTAAACGATACTTTAATTCCGTTACCACTTTCCGGTCTTCCTCCATACCAATTTTGTGCAATAGGTTTTTGCACTATAAAAGGTGTTTTTTGTTCTAATTTTTGAGAAGAAGAACAACTTGAAAATGCTATAAGCATAATTACACTGAATAAACTGTTATAGAAAGCGGTTGTTTTCATAAATATACAAATTAAGGATTAAGCAAAAGCTTACAGTAGCTCTGCTAAATATACAAAACCAAAAGCGTGCCAAAAACAAAACCCCAAGAAAATCTTGGGGTTTAATATAGTTAAAATTTGAAGTCTAACTTTAGTTGTTTAGTGCTTCGGCACCTCCAACAATTTCAAGAATTTCTCCTGTAATTGCTGCCTGACGGGCCTTGTTGTAGTTAAGCGTTAATTCGGCTTTTAATTCTTTAGCATTATCTGTTGCCTTGTGCATAGCAGTCATACGTGCACCATGCTCTGCAGCAAACGAATCTCTAATAGCTTTAAACAGCTGCATTTTTAGAGATTTAGGAATTAACGTCTGAACGATTTCGGCTTTAGTAGGCTCAAAAATATAATCTAATTGCGTTGTGCTTTCTGAAGCTTGGGCAACAATAGGTAAAAACTGCTCTGCTTTTACAATTTGCGTAGCAGCATTTTTAAATTGATTGTAAACTAATACAATCTTATCATAAGCTCCTTCAGCATATTTATTCATTAGCATTTGAGCAATCTCAGCTACATTTTCGAACGTTAACTCGTCAAAAATGGCATTATTATTTTCTATAACCGAAAAGCGTTTTTTAAGAATATCGTTTCCTTTCTTACCAATAGTAACAAAGTCTACTTGCTTACCGGCATAAACCTCTGTTGCTTGGTTTGTAGCTTCTTTAATGATGTTACTATTAAACGCACCACAAAGACCTCTATTAGATGTAATTGCAACCACAAGCACTTTGTTAACCTCGCGTTGTTGTGCATATACACTTCCAGAATCTCCTTCTAATGTAGCACTAAGACTTTGCAACAACTCGGTAAGCTTATCTGAATACGGACGCATTGCTGTAATAGCATCTTGAGCCTTTTTTAATTTGGCTGCAGATACCATTTTCATAGCGCTCGTAATTTGCATTGTAGAGGCTACCGACGATATTCTGTTGCGTATTTCTTTTAAGTTTGCCATTTTAATTAAATCGGTTCGTAACTAATTACGAAATAAGTATTACTTATGTTGATTTATATATAAAGTTTCTGCCCCTTAAACAGGGCAGAAACCTACAAATTATGCTTTATATCTAGCAGAAAGATCTTTAGCTACTTTAGTTAAGGTATCTGTAACCTCATCGGTTAATTTACCTGCTTTTAAAGTATCTAACACGTCTCTGTGCTTAGCATTTAAATACTCTAAGTACTCTTTCTCGAACTCTTTAACGCGCTCTACAGGAACGTCTTTTAATAAGTTCTTAGTACCTGCGTAAATAATTGCAATTTGGTCTTCTACGGTAAACGGTTCTCCTTGAGCTTGCTTTAAGATTTCTACGTTACGCTTACCTTTTTCGATTACGTTTAATGTAGCAGCATCTAAATCAGAACCAAACTTAGCGAATGCTTCTAATTCACGGAACTGAGCTTGGTCTAACTTAAGTGTTCCTGCTACTTTTTTCATTGATTTAATTTGAGCTGATCCACCTACACGAGATACCGATATACCTACGTTAATAGCCGGACGAACCCCTGAGTTAAATAAGTCTGACTCTAAGAATATTTGCCCGTCTGTAATAGAAATTACGTTTGTAGGGATATAAGCTGATACGTCTCCTGCTTGAGTTTCGATGATTGGTAACGCTGTTAACGATCCACCTCCTTTAACAATTCCCTTAAGAGTATCAGGCAGGTCGTTCATTCCTTTAGCAATATCATCATCGGCAATAATCTTAGCAGAACGCTCTAGTAATCTTGAGTGTAAGTAGAATACGTCTCCCGGATAAGCTTCACGTCCTGGAGGTCTTCTTAATAATAATGACACCTCACGGTATGCTACCGCTTGTTTAGAAAGATCATCGTATACAATTAAAGCAGGACGACCTGTGTCTCTAAAGTACTCACCAATTGCTGCTCCAGCAAACGGTGCGTAAACTTGCATTGGTGCAGGGTCTGAAGCATTTGCAGCTACAATAACTGTGTAGTCTAACGCTCCTTTATCTTCTAAAGTTTTAGCGATAGCAGCTACTGTAGAAGCTTTTTGCCCAACTGCAACATATATACAATATACAGGCTCACCTGCATCGTAGAATTCTTTTTGGTTAATGATGGTATCAATAGCAACAGTAGTTTTTCCGGTTTGACGGTCACCAATAATAAGCTCACGTTGCCCTCTACCAATTGGAATCATTGCGTCTACCGCTTTAATACCGGTTTGTAAAGGTTCATTTACCGGCTGACGGTAAATTACACCCGGTGCTTTACGCTCTAATGGCATTTCGTAAAGCTCACCTCCAATTGGACCTTTACCATCTATTGGGTTACCAAGGGTGTCTACAACACGCCCTAGCATTTGTTCTCCAACTTTTATAGAGGCAATACGTTGGGTACGTTTTACGGTAGCTCCTTCTTTAATTTCTTTAGAAGGTCCTAATAATACTATACCTACGTTATCTTCTTCAAGGTTCAATACAATACCTTCCATTCCACCTTCAAACTCTACTAACTCGCCATATTGCGCGTTAGAAAGTCCGTAAGCACGTGCAATACCGTCACCCACCTGAAGTACGGTTCCTACTTCATCTAAAGAAGCTTGTGCTTCGAATCCTGATAATTGTTGCTTTAAGATTGCTGATACCTCAGCAGCTTTAACTTCTGCCATCTGTTTCTATTTTAGTTTGTTGCTAATGACCTTTTTAAGTTGTTTAATTGATTTGAAATGCTTGCGTTATACTGTTTGTCTCCCACACGTAAAATAAAGCCTCCAATAATACTTTCGTCTATTTTATTTTGAAGCTCTACTTCTTTATTGGTAAGTTCTTTTACTTTGGCAAGCACTTTTTTCTCTAAGTTAGAATCTAAAGGAAATGCTGTTGTAACCACAGCTACTTCTTTTCCTTTAAGTTCATCAAAGAGTACTTTATATTTTTTAGCTACTTCGCCTAGTAGCGCAATTCTTTTATTGGCAGCCAACAAGTCTATTAACTGTAAGGTTAGTTTATGGCTGTCTTTAAAAATTGCTTTAAGCGATGCTTTTTTGTCTTCTGTTTTTACAATTGGGCTTTGAAGCATTAATTGTAACTCTCTGCTTGTAGCAATAGTTTTAGCCACTTGCTCCATATCTTTAGCAACTGCTTCGGTAGCATTTTGCTCGTTTGCAAGTTCTAAAATTGCTTTAGCGTAACGTATTGCTGCTCTTAATCCCGTCATTGTTATAAATTAGTTTAAGGTAACTTCTTCTAACATCTCGTCTACCAGCTCTTGGTGCTTTCCTTTTGTTGAAAGTTCTTTACGCACCACCTTTTCTGCTATGCTAACAGATAAAGAAGCTACTTCGTTTTTAAGTTCTGCTAATGCAGCTTTCTTTTCGGTTTCTATAGTGGCTTGCGCTTGCTTAATCATTTTATCTGCTTCTGCTTGCGCTTGCTCTTTAGCCTCTGCAATCATTTTTTCTCTCATCTCACGCGCTTCTTTAAGCATGCTTTCTCTCTCTGCACGAGCTTCTTTTAATACTCTGTCGTTGTCTGCTTTAATGTTTTCCATTTCACGCTTAGCGTTTTCAGCAGCTTCAAGAGCATTTTTAATTCCTTCTTCACGCTCGTTAACAGCATTTAAAATTGGTTTCCAAGCAAATTTTACTAATAAGAACATTATTCCTAATAGTAATACAATTTGCATTACGAATAACCCAACCGAAAAATCATTTAATAATGTATCCATTATATTATGTGTTTAACTACTAATTATCTTTAGTTTAAGTACACTTTCCTGCAACCAACCGTTACAGGAAAGTGTTTTTGTTTAGTTTGGATTATTTTCCTAAGAATAATGCACCAAACGCTAAACCTTCTAATAGTGCAGCAATAATAATCATTGCTGTTTGGATTTTACCAGTAGCTTCTGGCTGACGTGCAATACCTTCCATTGCACTTCCACCGATTTTACCTAAACCAATACCAGCACCAATTACTATTAAACCAGCACCTACTAAATTTGGAATTGTCATAACAATTAATTTATATAGTTAACAATTAAACTCTTTTTTAGTTTCTTACTTTGCGTTTATTAATGATGATCGTGCTCTGCAACGGCCATACCAATAAATAAAGCCGATAGCATGGTAAAAATATACGCTTGTAAGAAGGCCACTAACAACTCTATTAGTGTTATAAAAAACGACAGTACAAACGACAACAATGTAGATCCTACTGCTCCTAAAGAAGCTTTCATTGTTATCATAATTGCTATTAAACTCATAACAACTATGTGTCCTGCCGAAATGTTTGCAAATAAACGAACAAGCAGTGAGAACGGTTTAATTAAAAATGCTCCTGCTAATTCTATAATTGCGAGCACCGGACGTATTAAAATTGGAACTCCCGGCATCCATAAAATATGCTCCCAGTAATCTTTATTTCCGCTAAAGGTGTAAATAACTAGTGTTAGGATAGCTAATGCAGCTGTTACAGCTATCTGTCCTGTAACGTTAAACCCAAGAGGTGTTAAACCAAGTAGGTTAGAAATCCAGATAAAGAAAAATACTGTTAGTAAATAACCTGTAAACTTTCTGTAGTGCTTGTCTCCAATATTTGGCTTTGCAATCTCGTCTCTAACATAAAGCACTAGAGGCTCTAAAATTCTACCAAAGCCGGTTGGTATTTTGTTTTTCTTGTACTGCTTAGCTAATGATCCAAAAGCTAACAACATTAGTAACCCTACCAATAAAATTCCGAAAACGCTTTTGGTTATAGAAAGGTCTAAAACTTTTGATGCATTTACAGGATGGTGTTCTTCATCAAAAACAACCTTATCGGCTCCTTTTTCAAGCTCATAAATTTTACTGTGAACTTTTACAAACTTTAAGCCTTTTTTCTCTACAATAACACTGCCGTCATCGTTGTGATGAAATTCTGAAGACATGAAGGTAACCAGCCCCTCGCTAGTCCATAATATTACAGGTAACGGAAACCCAACATGTACACGCTCACCTTCGCTATTGGTATAAGAAAAAAGCGAAAAATCATGCGAATCTTTAATGTGATGTAAAATGTAATCTTGTATTTCTTTTGGGGTATCAACAGCATCTCCTTTTTCAGAACCTCCTCCTGCAAAAGAAGTGGTTGTTGTTAATGCTGCTGCCAGTAAGACTAATAACTTGATAGATTGTTTTACTGCCTTCATTCTAAAATAATTCAAAAAACTATCCTTAAAAATTTCGTGCAAAGGTAGTTATTTAATTGAAAAAACAATTATTTTTTATGCTTAAAATTATTCTCGTGCAGTTGGTTTAAAATCCTGGCAATAAAATAAACCTCTACCATTAAAAAAATAAACAACGGAATGAGTAATTGAAGGCTTTCTGAAGGTGTTAGTTTCTGCTGGTTAAAAACAGAATTGTAAAAGACCGTACAAAAGGCTACAATTTTTAACACTAATGCAGCCAAATACAAAAATCCTATTTGAGGTTTAAACTTATTTATTGTGCTAAGCCCCAGCAAAACAGCGCATATTATAAATGATGAGACCCCATAAAAAATGTAAACTTCTTTTATGTTAAAGAGGGTTAGTATTTTATTGCTGTCTACAAGATTAATATGAGCCAAATACCCTAAAAAAGACAACCCCAAAAAACTGATGGCATAAGCTATTAAGCTTTTAATCATTTTTTTTTGATAGTTTAATTACTTGGCTAATTACCATATACATTGCGGCAAATACAGCAAAAAGTGTTATAGAAGATTCCCAATAGGTTGTTTCGTATTTTTTATCAAGCCATTTGCCCAGTAAATTACCCAAATAAATGGTAGCCCCCATTTGGAAGGCTACAGTAGTAAACCTAATGTAAGGGTTAGGCCGATTTTTCGGTTTTTTGGGTTCCATTTTGAATTGGCTTTACACCGGCGCCTTTCATAGTGCAATTTGCATTAAAGTTTGCTCCGGGCTCTACGGCAAGCTTAGCAACTGTTACGTCTCCTTCTATAACAGCCGAAGCTTTTAAAAGCAATAAACTGTTTACTTGAAGCTCTCCTGAAAATTTACCCTCAATATCGGCATTTTCACATTGTACTTTACCATTTATGCTGCCGTCACGCCCAATTACTACTTTTCCGGTAGTTGTTAAGTTTCCTTCTAAATGTCCGTCTATTCTAAAATCGGCTTCAGAAGTTACATCTCCTTTAATTTTGGTTGTTGCACCTATTCTGTTAGGCTGTGCGTTGGCAGCTTCCATAGAAAGTTTTCCTTTTTTGTTGTCTGAAAACATAGCTAAAAAATCAATTAGTGTTCTGAGTACTTATTTTACTTAAATAATCGTCTAAATTCTTATGAATTTGTACAATTTTGTAGTTGTCTGACAAAATTACAAAATTCTCATCCCTTACTTTGTAATCTTTGTTAATATTTAACAACTCTGCATATCCTAAAGCGTATTCTTTTTGTTTAAATCCATGCACTACCACAAACATTGTTGTAGTGTTGTAAATATCTTTAGATAGTTTTAAATGATCGTAACGCAACTCTTTTAACGAGCGTTCTAATGTTTTGTATAATTTGTTAATAGCAACTGTATCTGATTTTTTAAACGGAAAAACCAATTTGTAATTTCCTCTCGGCACAGATTCTGCAAAGTTGCTGTTGCCTAATTTAGGTAATTGTTCTTCTATAATTTTTTGCGCATGCTTGCCCTCCGGATTGTTAGGGAAATTAAGCGCCACATAATTTAATGCTTCTTTAAAAGCCTCAAATCCTTGTAATCTTCCTATTGCCATAGCCTTAAGCATTGCAAATTTTGCTGCAATTGGCAAGCCGTTATATGTTTTAGCGTATTGTTCTGATGTTGTTATTACATGCTCAAAATTTTGAGCTTCAAATTCTTTATACAATTTACTATATAAAGCCTCCGGACTGTTTTTTGATTGATTGTCTATTACATTTTCCGGACGCAAAAGCAATTGTGCATATTGTGATGATGGATAATTTGTCACAATATCTTCTTTAACCTTCTCGGCTAAAGGATTATTTAATATTTGATATACTTTATATAAATTATATTTTGATGGAAGAATTAGTTTTTCTTCGGGGTTAGACTGAAGCACTGCTACTAATTTTTGAGCTGCCAACTCGTACTCTTTAAATTTTTCTTTATAAATAAGCGCAAGTTGGTAGTTAGCAAAATTACGTTCAAGTTCTAAACTATCAATTACCTTACTATTGGTTGGAATTTTCTCTATATAATATGTAACATCATATAGTTTATCTCTTGGCACCACTTGGTTGGTTTGTGTTGTAGTACTTGTGCCGGCTGTTTCTTGCTCAGAAACTGTTGTTTTGTTAGATAAGCGCCAATTGTCTTCTAAAGGTCTGTCTCCCCATTTATTTTTAAATGCTGTTTTACCGTAGCCTACAATAGTAGTATTGTAAAAGTAAAATGTATCTCCGGAGCTTACATTAGTGTTAGACAGCCCTGTGCCTGCAAAACCGGTTTGCTGCTTTAATTGCTCTCTTTTAGCTTCTTCTTGCGCTTCTTTTTCTTTTAGTTTTTCTATATGCGCTGTAAAGTAAGCAACGCGCTCTTGGGCAGATGCGTTCACTAAATACAGAATACTGTCGTTTTTTTGTACTAAACTTTCGTATTGTATAACCTCATCTAAATTGTTTCTTTTTTTAGTGATGTTTCTAAATTTTCTGGTGTTTTCAGATATGTTTGTAAGTGTACTATCGTAATATGCGCCCGCTATTTTATAGTTTTTATTGTAAAAGTTTATTTCGGCTAAGCGCTCATAATTTAGCGCATTTAAAACAGCATCTTGTTTAGAGGCACGTAACGATTTATTGAAAAAAGTAATTGCGGTTTCTGTAGAATCTGCTTTATGATGGTAATTAGCTATTTCGTGATAAATTTTGTGTAAAAATGGTCTGTTTTCTCTGTTTTCTGCCATTTCTTGTAATTGCTCGTAAATAGCTTCTTTGTTATTATCTGTAAGCTCTTGATTTTTTAACAGTTGTAGTTTAGCGTGAATATGATACGTTCTTGGTGTTTTTCGGTTAAGTTCTACCACTTTACTAAACGCCATATTTGCGGTGTCTTTAACACCCATTTTGTTGTAAAGCTGACCAACAATGTAATAGTACCTTCCTTTTTCTTCGAAGTTTTTGGTTGCCTTAGCTGCTAATCGTAATCTTTTAGCTGCACTATCTAAATATTTTAGGTTTATGTATGCTTGTGCCATCATTGCAGAAGCATCTGCATAATCTTGGTCTGTTAGACGCTCTTGTTTTAGTAGTTTTTTTAGGTTTTCTAATGCAAGCTCTTCGTTTTCTAGCCTAAGATTTACTTTTTCTCGCCAAATTTTAGCTTGTGCTATTGTGCTACTATTAGGATATTTATAAAGGATGTAGTTAAACGCTTCTAGTGCAGGAATAAAGCGTTGATCGTAGTATCTGGATTTTCCTAACAACAAAAAAGCTTCATCTATTTGCGGGTTGCGTTCTCTGTTGTTAATTTCCATACCATGTTTTTGTATGGCTTTTGTGGCTTTTTCTTCGGCTCTTTCAAAATTAGGGTTTTTAGGAGCTGATGATAGTTTTACCTCATCAGAGACAGCCATGCGTTCTACCGGAAGAATATCCCAGTAATTATCTACATACGTTGCATTTAGTTGTGCCACGCCTTCTTGCAATGCATTGTACCCGTTATAAAGCGTGTTGTATTCTGCCGTAATAGCATGCCAATTACGATTTATAAAAGTGTCTTTTTTGGTAGAACACCCAATAATCGTAGCAGTTAAAACAAGCGTAAGACCCAGTGTTTTGTGTTGTAGTTTCAAAATATAGCTAAGGAATCCTTTTGTTTTGTAAACTAAAAAAGCCTTGGTTTAGTATGTTTACAGGTAAAAATAATGTTATTTTTTAAACAAAAGGAATTCTTATAATGTACAAACAATTAATTTGTACGCTATCCTGCAAAAAACTGTTCTAATTCTTTAAGGGTTTCTGTAGATGTTTTTATGTCTTTTACCACTTCGCCTTTGTGTAGTACAACAATACGATCGCTAACTTCGGTTACGTGCATTAAATCGTGACTAGAAATAAGCAGTGTTTTATCTGGGTTTTGTGCCAACTCTTTTATAATACGTTTAAGCCTTATTTGAGTGGTTGGGTCTAAATTTGCAAAAGGCTCATCTAACACAATAACCTCCGGATTACCAATAAGCGAAGCTACAACACCTACCTTTTTTTGATTTCCTTTAGAGAGATCTCTTAAATATTTTTTCTTACCTAAAATCTCATCATTAAAAAACTCTTTAAACTCAGCTAAAAGGGCATCCACATCAGCTTTGTTGCTTCCGCGTAATTCGCCAATAAAATAAAAATACTCTTCGGGTGTTAAGTAGCCAATTAAAAAGCTCTCATCTATAAAAGCTGATGTGAACGGTTTCCATTCTTCGCTTTTGTTTACCTGAATTCCATTATTTTCTATATACCCTGTTGTAGGTTGTATTAAATCTAACAACAAGCTAAAAAAAGTTGTTTTTCCGGCTCCGTTGTTTCCAACCAGACCAAAACTTTGTCCTTTCGGAATTTGTAAGCTCTCTATGTTTAGTACCGTTGTGTCTTTGTATTTTTTAGTTAGGTTATGTACTGTTATCATTGCTTTCTGTTTTTTGTTATTCTGCTTGTTGTTTAAATCCGTGAATCATGGCGTATTTGCGTTTAATGTAGGCATTTGCTATGGGGTTTAACAACCAACTTCTAAGCATTAACCCAACTACACCAAAGGCCCCTAAAACAATTGATGCTATGCTAAATGAACCCAATTTGTAGGCTAAATACCAAATACCAATAGGAAGGAGCATTAGCGGTAAACCAATAATCCATTGGGTTGCTCCCGTACCTTGGTAATTCATAAACGGACTTTTCTCTAAGTCTATTCTTTTTTTATTAAACGATCCGGCATAGATAATTACCGGAATATTTACTCCTATATTGTAGAGTGCACAAGCAATATTTAGCGCAAGAATATGCCATCCAAAATATACATATGGAGTGCTCAAGAAAAACAAAACTACCACGCTAAATGTCATTAACCCAATTTTAGAAGAAAGGTATTTTTTAATTGGAATGTTCTGTGCCATCATCATGGGGTAATAACTACTGTCCCAAGCGGGTATAAACTGCCCGAAATTAATCATAAAAATTCCCGATGTGAATATGCCCACAAACACAAAAAATGCCGGCATTTGTTCATGATAAATATCGTTCGGGTAAAATATAAGCCCGTATGCTAAAATTAAAAGGCTAATCCAGATAGTTGTTTTAGGTCTTTTGTTTCTCCAAATAAGTTTTAAATCTAATTGTAAAAAAGGGGCAATATCTCCAAAACGTCTGGTCCAAGACAAATCGGTTGTAGTAGCTTCTTTTGTTTTGGTTTGTAAAGAAGCATCTAAGTAAAACTTTTTAGTTAAAAATTTATAATTAAATGCATAAAGACCAATTAAAAGCAAAAGTGGAAACCCTACTAAAAAAGGCTTGTTAATTAAAGTAGTTAAATCATTCCCTATATAATTGCTAATGCTAAAAATTTTAAAAACTTCTAAAACAACAAATACCAAAGCAACCAATAAAAAGGGAAGTAATGCTTTTAAGTTTTCGGCAAATTTTTTCTTCAGCAAAAAGTTTGCATAGTTAACACTTAAGGTTAAACAGTATAAAGAAAACATCCATGCCACCATACCCCAAACCGGCTTATTTCCTGCAAAAATACAAATTATACCAAATGGTATTATAACTAAAAGCGGTAATAAATTATAAAAAGAGAAGAATGATTTTAACAATACATAATGTACTACCTTGCCCTTTTTTATTGGGAGTGTTAGCAAGGGTTTAATGTTAACTACCGGAAGCGTTTGCATAAAAAACCTAAACACCAGCTCTATAGCCAGCCAGATAACTACATAACTGTTTACAATTTTTAGCGGGTCTTTTTCCGGGTATAAATCTTCAAGTAACGGGTATAATCCAAATCCTAATCCTAAAAAAGCTACTGCAAAGTAAATGGCTAAAAATCCCATTAATATTTTTAATCCAATACTTTTATCTACACTGGCCGATCTAAAAAAAGATTTCCACTGTAGTGTAATAAAGTGTTTATACATAGTGATAGGATAATTTTGGTTAATTGGTAGTTATTAAACTCATTTTGTTACAAGTATACAGTTATTTTTAATGTGTTAGCTAGTAATTGCAAACACTTTTTACACACTTTATTGGTGTTGTTTTATATTTTTGGGCAAATTTTACAGGTTATGGCTCAATTTTATCCTTTAACAGTATCGCACATTAAAAGAGAAACCCCTAATTCTGTTGTGGTAACTTTTACTATTCCGGATAACCTACAAGACGTTTTTACGTTTTTGCCCGGACAATACATTACCATAAAAAAAGAGTTAAATAATACAGAGCTTAGACGCTCTTACTCCATCTGTTCTCCGGCCGGAAGTAAAGATTTATCTGTTGGTATTAAAAAAGTTAAAGGTGGTACTTTTTCTGTTTATGCCAATAATGAGCTACAAGTGGGCGATACGCTACAGGTTAGTGCTCCTGAAGGAAAGTTTGTTTTAAAGCCAGACAATAATAGTCGTACCGTTGCTGCATTTGCTGCAGGGAGTGGTATTACACCCATAATGAGCATAATGCAAAGCCTTTTAAAAAATGAGCCTAATAGTACGTTTATTTTGGTTTTTGGCAACCAATCGGTTACAGAAACTATGTTTTATAATCAAATTACAGAACTGGCACAAAAATATAGCCAAAACTTAAGCGTATATTTTGTTTACAGCAGAACTAAAGAAGGCAATGCTTTATTTGGAAGAATAGATGCATCTGTAGTAAACTACGTGATAAACAACAAGCATAAAAACCAACATATTGATGCTTTTTATTTATGTGGCCCGGAAGGAATGATAACTACTGTTAAAGAGCAACTTATTGCTAACGGTGTGTCTGAAAACGCAATTTTAACAGAGTTGTTTTCAACCAGTAGCGATGCTGTTTCTGCCAGCGAAGATATTGCCCCCGGAAAAACAAAAGTTACCGGAGTGGTAGATGATGATTCGTTTAGTTTTATTATGGATAAAAAGCAACGTGTATTAGATGCTGCTTTAGATAATAATGTAGATGCACCTTATTCCTGCCAAGGCGGTATTTGCAGTAGCTGTATTGCACGTGTAAAAGAGGGTAAAGTAACAATGGCCAACAACCAAATTTTAACCGATGCCGAAATAGCCGAAGGTTTAATACTAACATGCCAATCTCACCCTGTAACAGACACGCTTGTTATTGACTATGACGACGTGTAGTTAATCGGGGAACTTTGCTGTGATAACGATTATAATACAATTTCTGTCTTTACAAATAAACAAGATTACATACTAATTGGTATCTTAAAGACACTAGATACTATAGTATGTCTAAATCGATAAAGCGCAAACTTACTCGGCAACTAATACTAGACCAAGGATTGGCTTTGTTTTTACAAAACGGATACCAAGCTACCAGCCTTGACGATATTCTGTCTGATTTACAGCTTACCAAAGGTGCCTTCTATTATCATTTTTCAAGCAAAGCAAATTTTCTATTAACCATCATAAAAGAAGTGGTTTCTAAGAAAGTGTACAGTGAGCTTATAACTCCTCTTGACGAATCGGGAAATCCTGTTAACTTAATTTTTGATGCTATAGAAAAAAGCCTGGTAAAACTTAGTGTTTTAGAGAAAAGACACGGTTTTATGCTTAGTAATTTTTTTAACGAATTTGCATCGTCCGATACTGAAATTGCAACAGAATTAAAAAGTATTATAACCGAATGGCAGTTGGGTATTGTAAAATGTTTACAGCGAGGTAAAACAAGCAACTTTATATCGCGCCACGTAGATAGCGAAGCTGTTTCTGTTTTTATTATTTCGTCTTATTTGGGGGTTAGAACACTAAAAAAGGGAAACGGAGATGAAACAATTAGGTACAAATACTTAACAGAACTAAAAAAATACCTCAACAATCTACAAGAAAACTAGCTTAAAACATACTCATCGGTATGTGTTGTAGTTTCATCGTATTTACAGTAAATCTGTCACCTTTTTAACTACCATTTCCGGGGTAATTGTTGCCATGGCTTGATCATAATTTTCAGGCATTTTATTACCATAAACCGATGTTGGTATAGCGGGAAATTTAGTTCTGTCTGCTAATAGTGCATTGTTTGGGTTTTGAGCAAACGGATAAAACCCTGCATACGGGTGTGTTACTCCCCAAAGTGTAACCGTAGGCACCCCAAACATGGCTGCTAAATGAGCATTACCACTATCCATAGATAGCATAACATCTAAATTGGCTATTAAAATTAACTCTTCTTTAAATGAGGTCTTTCCGGCTAATACTAAAACATTGTTGTGTTCTTGTTTTAGTTGTTTTAATTTATTTACATCATTAGGACCGCCAAATAACACCACTTTATACGTATTGTTTGCTGCTAAATTGCTAACAACTTGTTTCATTAAGTGCATGGGGTAGGTTTTGCCGGAAAATGCTGCAAACGGTGCAATACCAATCCATTTTTTTGGCTCTGCACCTAACAAATTTGTTATTTTTGGTGTTAGCGATGGTTTAGGTAGTATATGCTCTTTTTTAAGTTGTAGTGTAAAACCAAGTTCCCTGAAAACATCTGCATACCTCTCGTGTGTAGTTTGTAGGGGTTTAAAAATTTTGTTTTTTGCCCTGGTAAGTGCTTTTTTTTCTTTGCGCCCTTTATTTATTTGACGAACAGGAATTCTACTTAGTGAAAAAAACTGCTTTAAAACATTACTTCTAAGCACATTATGCATATCGGCCACAGCATCTATCTTTAGTGCTTTAAGCTCTTTGTAAAGCTTATACAACCCCGCTATACCTTTATGTCGTGTTTTAACTTGAGCAGAATAAAACGATACATTAGGCAGGTTACTAAAAATAGGTTCAAAAAAAGGTTTAGAAAGCACCGTTAGTTTAACCTCGGGGTGTTGCTCTTGCATGGCTTTTAAAACCGGAACCAGCATAGCCACATCTCCCATAGCAGAGAGCCTTATTACAAGAATGTGCTTATAAGGTTGGCTCATTAGCCTTCTTTTTTGCTTTGATATAGTACAGGATTTAACTCTTCGTCATTGTACATTTTCATTTGCTTATAAACTTTCATGTACTTGTTGCCTTGTTCTATATCGTGTAGTAATTGATCTATAGCAGTAGATAAATCCTTTTTTTGCTCTAAAAGCACCGCTAATTTAGCCTTACATTTAGCTCTGTGTTCTTCAGAAGCATCTTCACGTTCTGCTTCTTCTTTCATGTGGTAAATTTTTAACGCCAAAATAGAAAGCCTGTCTATTGCCCAAGCCGGACTTTCTGAATTTATGGTGGCATCCGGCTTAACTTTTACGTCTTTGTACTTGTTTAAAAAATAACTGTCTATATACTCTACCGTATCTGTTCTGTCTTGATTAGATGCATCTATTTTACGTTTAAGCTCTAAGGCCTTAACCGGATCTATGTTTGGATCTCTAATAATATCTTCGTAATGCCATTGTACTGTATCTATCCAGTTTTTTCTGTACAGTAAATGCTCAATTTTATCTTTAGGATAGGGATTATAAAACGGCTGATTTACATCGTCTATTTCGTGGTATTTTTCTATACTTTCTTCAAAAATTTTAAAGGCAAATTCGCTAAACATAATTTGTGTTTTAGATTGCAAATATACTGCTATTTTATGGTTTAGATAAGCAATTGTATAACAACACTCAAACTAAGTAAGCTCAACAAAACAACTTCTTTTAACCACTTTTTACTAAGGTTTTGTACGTAATTACCAATTATAACAGCCAATGGGAAAAAGGCAAAAATTAAAGCCTCTTGTATATTGTTGGAAAGCGCTATAACTGCCACGGCTATTATTAACGTTTGAAATACAATTGTTTTAGAACCGTGTTTAATAGTTTTCTTTCTTTTTTGCTTGAGAAAATAATGTGCTACAGCTACAACAGTAATTGCTAAAATAGCCACAATGGGAACCCAGTTGGTTGGCAGCTTATTAACTGTTATTACAAACGATGCATTAAGCATAAACAGGTTTGTAAACCAGTTTACATCTTTTAATAATAGGGCATAACATAATACCAGTACAGATACCGTTAGAAAGCTAACCAAAGGAACAAGCCAATTTTTAAAATCTTTTGATACGTACTTAAATATAACAAGGTATAGTACAATAAAGTATAGTATTGTCCACTCAAAGCAAAAGAAGGCGAAAGTTATCCAGAATGCAGCATCAAATATTTTTAACTTAATGTCTCGTAAGGATTGGATACTAATAATTTTTCTGAGTGCTAACAGTATTAATATCTGAGAGAATACCAGCCAGATATTGTTTAAAACTTGAGGAAAAACACCAACTAATATTCCGTATATAAAAATCACATAATGATTTTGCTTGCTTAATTTATTACGTTTAGCAATAAAATCTGCTGCTAAAACAGAAAAAAACAACGCACAAAACAGCAGTAATGCTATAAAAATGGTTTCGGTGTAATTGGCAGGCGCCTGCTTGTGTATGGTAGTCCAAACAACACAAAAAAACAGGAATCCACCAATTAAAATAAAGTTTATGGGTTTAGTTTTTCCAAAAATGCTTGAAATCATTCGCTGTTTTATTATTTTTGTACCCTAAATATAAGACAACTTTTAGGTCATGAAATCATTTTTTGAAGGAATTGAAACGTTATTCGTAGACTATTTGTTTTGGCCCTTAGACGTTTTACGTTTTACCGAAAACTGGTGGGTAGCCAATACGTTAAACTGGATATTTATAATTATTGGCTTTGTAGCAATGGTATATTGGGTGTTAGAACTTAAAAAGTTTAACGATAACAACGAAGAAGATAAGAGTATTACCTCTCACTCTTTTTTATAAATCAAAACCAATATCTTTTCTATAATACATCGTATCAAAACTTATTTTTTGTAGGTTTTGGTACGATTTTTTTAGTGCTTCTGTAAAGGTTTCACCAAAAGCTGTTACGGCTAAAACTCTACCTCCGTTGGTTACTACTGTGCCATCATCTAACATTTTAGTTCCGGCATGAAAAACAACAACATCTTCTGATACTGCCTCTATGCCGGTTATCTGTTTGCCTTTTTCGTATGCTTCAGGATATCCGCCAGAAACTGCCATCACTGTTGTAGCTGCTTGTGGTGTTGTCTCTATGCTTATTTTATCTAGTGTTCCTTTAGCCGTTGCTAAAAGCAATTCTACCAAATCGGTTTGTAGTCTTGGTATCACCACTTCGGTTTCGGGGTCGCCCATTCTAACATTGTATTCTATTACAAACGGGTTACCATCTACATTAATTAATCCTAAGAAAATAAACCCTTTATAGGGTAATCCATCGGCTTGTAACCCTTTAATGGTAGGAACAACAATTCTATCTTCTATCTTCTTCATGAAAGTTTCATCTGCAAACGAAACCGGAGAGACAGCGCCCATTCCTCCGGTGTTTAAGCCTGTATCGCCTTCACCAATACGTTTGTAGTCTTTTGCAGTGGGTAAAATTTTATACGATTTCCCATCTGTTAAAACAAAGCAACTAAGCTCTATTCCGGACAAAAATTCTTCGATAACCACTTTAGTACCGGCTTTACCAAATTTGGCATTAATAAGCATGTTTTGAAGCTCTGTTTTTGCTTCTTCTAAACTATCTAAAATTAAAACGCCTTTACCGGCCGCTAAACCATCTGCCTTTAGTACATACGGTGGTTTAAGCGTTTCTAAAAACGCAAAACCCTCTAGTAAGGTGTTAGACGTGAAGCTTTTATAAGCTGCCGTTGGAATATTATGGCGTTGCATAAATGCCTTAGCAAAATCTTTGCTGCCTTCTAACTGTGCAGCTGCTTTTTTAGGCCCTATTACATGAATATTTTGCAGGCTGCTATCTTCTAAAAAGTAATCGTGAATACCTTGCACTAATGGGTCTTCAGGGCCCACAACAACCATTTGAATGTTCTCTTGTAAAACCAGCTTTTTTATCGCTTCAAAATCAGTTGCCGAAATGTTTACATTGGTGGCTATTTGTGCTGTTCCTGCATTGCCCGGGGCAACAAATAGGTTATTACATAGTTTACTTTGCTTGATTTTCCAGGTAAGTGTATGCTCTCTTCCTCCCGAGCCAAGTACAAGAATATTCATGAAATTAGTTTTTGCAAAGTTAGGGTTTGTTATAGGTTTAACAGTAAAATTATTGTCTTCTTTTTATGCTTTTTTGTTGAACTCTCTATGGGCCGATTTTTTAAGTTCTTCTTCTGATAGTGATTTAAAATACTCGAATGTAATTCTCATTCCGGTAGCTCTGTCTACTTTAGGCTCCCACCCCAGTATTTCTTTTGCTTTACTTATATCGGGTTGTCTTTGCTTGGGGTCGTCTTGCGGAAGCGGTTTATACACTATTTTCTGATTAGTTCCGGTTAGTTTTATAATTTCTTCGGCAAATTCTTTAATGGTTGTCTCATGCGGATTCCCAATGTTTATTGGATATACATAATCACTCATAAGCAATCTGTAAATCCCTTCAATTTGATCGTCTATAAAACAGAACGAGCGTGTTTGTAATCCGTCGCCAAAAACGGTTAAATCTTCACCGCGTAGGGCTTGCCCCATAAAAGCAGGAACAACTCTACCATCGTTTAATCGCATTCTTGGCCCATAGGTATTAAAAATTCGTGCAATGCGTGTATCTAAGCCGTGGTACCTGTGATATGCCATTGTGATAGATTCCATAAAGCGCTTGGCCTCATCATAAACTCCTCTTGGACCAACCGGACTCACATTTCCGTAATATTCTTCGTTTTGTGGATGCACAAGGGGATCTCCATACACCTCTGATGTAGAGGCTACTAAAATGCGTGCCTTTTTTTCTTTTGCAAGGCCTAATAAATTATGGGTGCCCAAAGCACCAACTTTTAAGGTTTCTATGGGTATTTTAAGATAATCTATTGGGCTGGCCGGCGAAGCAAAATGCAAAATATAGTCGAGCTTGCCCGGAACATGCACAAATTTGGTTACATCGTGATGATAAAACTCAAATTCTTTTAGTTTAAATAAATGCTGTATGTTTTTTAGGTCGCCGGTAATAAGGTTATCCATTCCTATTACATGATAGCCTTCATTTATAAATCTATCGCATAGGTGAGACCCTAAAAACCCGGCTGCACCGGTTATTAATATTCGCTTCATGAATTAGTATGCTTTTTCTTCTCCTCTTATAGCGTTAAGCAATGTTTGTACTATTATTTTTAAATCGAGCGCCATGCTCCAGTTTTCTATGTAAAAAATATCGAACTTAACACGATTTATTATGTCTGTTTCTGTTTCTATTTCGCCTCTATATCCTCTTACTTGTGCTAAGCCTGTAATCCCCGGTTTAACAAAATGCCTAACCATGTATTTGTCTACCAACCTAGCATATTTTTCTGTGTGTTTAACCATATGTGGTCTTGGGCCAACAACCGACATATGCCCCAAGAAAACATTATAAAATTGTGGAAGCTCATCGATACTAGTTCTTCTAATAAATTTTCCGATGCGTGTAATACGTGCATCTCCTTTAGTGGCTTGGAGTTTATCGGCTTCTTTGTTTAATGCCATCGACCTGAATTTGTAACAGGCAAACTCTTTAGAGTTAATTCCGTTACGGTACTGTTTAAAAAATACGGGGCCTTTTGATTCTATTTTTATTAATATAGCCAGCAATGGTGTTAACCACGACAAGATAAAAACTATTACTAAGCTTGAAAACGCAATGTCAAAAGCTCGTTTAATTACATAGTTTATAGAATTATCTAGTGGTATGTCTCGTAAAGAGAGAATTGGTAAGTAGTCGTAGTATTCAAATTTGAGCTTTCTTGTAAATATGTTTTTGTTATCCGGTAAGAATTTAACAACTTTTAAGTTGTTATCTGCAAAATCTATTATTTCTTCTATTTGATCGTTATTTAGCTCTGCAATAGAACAGTAAATTTCATCAACATTATTTTCGGCTATGTATTTAAAACATTCTTGAAGATTGAAATTAAGCGAGTTAACATCGAATTTGCGTTTAAATACGTATCCGTATTCTAAACGCTCTCTAAAAACTTGTATAAGCTGATTGGTTTTAGCGTTGTCACCAATTACAACGGTAGTTCTTCTGTTACCTCCTAAGCTTTCTCGGTACTTTTGAAGCAAATAATACCCTAATATTTTAAAAACCGATATTAGAATACAGCATATTAAAAAATACTGCCCCAGTAATAATCTGCTAATTAAATTCTCTTTAAAAAAGCCAATAAATGCATAGAGCACCAAAAAGAAAAAAACAAATTGCCTGAATAATAACGATAAAATTAGAGGTATTTTAGTGTAACGCTCAACTTCATAAAACTGATTTCGAACAGAAATTATAATCCAGGCTATCGCTAAATAGCTAAAAAACAATATTGGGTTGTGTAACCTAATAGGAAGAAAGTATGCCAATAACAAAATAATTGCTAAGTCTACTGCATACGAAATAGGCTTTAAAAACCCCGAGTATCTTCCTTGTTTTGTGAACATTTAGCGTGCAATATTGGCACTGCAAAGAAACAAAATATTTATCTTATTTTTTTTTTGAAAACTTCTCATTAATAACCAATATGATGAATCTTGCGTTACCAACAAGATAT
>JBPEWY010000041.1:0-11394 GCA_052032225.1 Flavobacteriaceae bacterium | reverse complement strand
ACAGGCTCATTAAACTCACTTTTTAAATATTCAGATACCGAAACTTGTTTTAGATTCATGGCATCCAACATTTCTTTAGCACCACCCCCTACTCTTCCTTTTCCGGTTAGCAAGATTTTTATATTAGGTAGTTTTATTCTGTTTAAGGCATCTATTAACGCTTGCTGATTTGGTAGTGTTTCGGCTTTTGGAAGCTCAAACAAATCAAATTTTAATCCATACGCTCTAACCCCATTGTATGCACCTACAATACCGGCATACCTACCAAAGGCTACTAATCTTTTACCATTGGCATTGGTTATTACTTCGTGGTCATAGAGCTCTATATTCTTGTCTAAAATTGCTCTTAATAATTCTCTGTTATAGGGTTGCTTTTTTATGGTATGACTGAAGAAAAAATATTTTTTATTAGGTATAAGCGAATTAATTGGAACCTCTTTTACACCTAAAAGCACATCGCAATCTGATAAATCTGAAGTTACTGTAATACCTGCATCTTCATACTCTTTATCTGTAAAAACTCTAATATTAGAAGGTTCTACTTTTATTTGTGCTTTAGGGAATTTTTTTAAGACAGTTTGGCAGGCCTCTGGAGAAAAAACTACTCTTCTATCTGGTGGATTCTTTCTTTCTTTAATCAAGCCAAATTTCATAAATACCACGTTTTAGGTTAATTATAGGAGTTTTCAAAAGTACATCTTGAACAGCAGTGTTACAAGACTTTTTTTGGAATAATTTTTGAAGTACCTTTGTAGCTTGCGTTAGGGATTGAAGCGTCATCCTTACTTTGTAAGATATAGCGTAAAGCCCGGCGCTTTGCAATGCAAAGCGAAACGCCCAAAAAATGGTTCATTGAAATATTGGGGTCGACTGGTTTTGACAGCGAGACCAATTGTGATGTAAGCATGCCGAGCTATGAAATTAATGCTCGTTAATATCTATTTCACACTTTTAAATGGCGAGAATAACTACGCTCTTGCTGCCTAATTAACCGAAGTATAGTAGGTTCTGGCCTAGTCCCGCAAGGCGGGAAAGCAAGATGTCTCTGAATAGCCCTTGTTGACGGCGATTCGATAAGAGGCACCATAAAAGTCAACATAGAAATCGTGTAGCTTCGGCACGATTTTAAAACGTTAAGAAGCTAAGCGTGCAGTAGGTAGTTTTCGGCCAGCTGTACGACGAAAATTAAACGAAAACTAAGCATGTAGAAAGCATTGCAGTTGCTTGTTTGGACGAGGGTTCGAATCCCTCCGACTCCACTAAAAAACCTCAGCACAATTTATAAATTGTGCTGAGGTTTTTTGTTTTTACCAGTTATAAAAAAGGCAAAAAATTTATTGTAACGTAACATATACGTTAGCAATTATGTGGTATTTAGAATCCGCTAAAATATGAGTTTAACTAATTCTATTAAACCAAAAACCAAAATAGCGCCCAATACTACTAGCAGTATGCCTACTAAGGTTTTCATGAATAGAATAAAATACGGATTGTCTTCTTGTACTTGTGCCCCCATATGTATAGTGTTACTCTTTATCATAATAAAATAGTATTACAGATTGGGGCGCTGTTGGTATTAAAAATAATAAATTTTAATTTTAATTACCAGAAAATCAATCTCTTTTTAGTTGAAAACCCAAAAACAAACCATTAAAGTTACTCATTTATTAGTCTGTAAATTAGTAAGGCGGTACGTTGTGTTAACGCCTTTATTGTGTTTAAATTAACCGTTTCTTTTACGGTATGTGCTCCTGTTCCCATCGTTCCTAAACCGTCTAAACAAGCTACATATTCTGCTACGAATGAAGTGTCTGCAGCGCCTCGTTTTCCCGGATCATAGGCTTCTACCGGTCCATGACCTAAATCTAAGCTTACCTCATTTAGTTTTTGTAACAACTCATAGTTTTGCTCTGTTGGAGCCATAGCCGGATAACTGTCTGTAAATTCTATGGTTGCAGTAGTATGTGGTAAGTTTCTTGAAACTATTTCTCTCATTTTAGCTCTGGCTTCTTCTTTTTGTTGTTCGGTCATAAATCTGAGTCCGCCTTCTGCAACAGCAACTTGTGCAACTACATTACTTTTACCAAAAGCAACACCTTTACTTAATGCTTCATTAAAATCTACTGTAGTTCCTCCTAAAATAATCCCAGGATTAAAAGTTAAAAACTCCGGCCCCTTAACTTTGGTATAAAACTCATTAAGAATTCTTGATAACTCAAAAATTGCACCGGCTCCTACATTTTCACTAAAAACACCCGAAGAGTGTGCTCTTTTTCCGGTAACGGTAACTTTCCATCCAGACGACCCACGTCTGGCAACTGTAGCAGTATTAAATCCGGTAGAGGTTTCAAATCCTAAAGCTACATCGCTTTTTTTAGCTGCTTCTACAAGGTGTTTTCTGCTTATGCTTAATGGTTTACCGGTACTTTCTTCATCACCGGTGAATGCAACAATTATTTGAGCATTATTCAGTAAATTATTTTCGTGAAGTGCTTTTAAGGCGTATAAAATTATAACGTTCCCACCTTTCATATCATTAGCTCCCGGGCCATGAGCAATGCTATCATTTACCATCGTGAATTTTTGAAACTCACTATCTTCTTCAAAAACGGTATCTAAATGCCCAATTAACAACAATCGTTTTCCTTTAGAGCCTTTAATCTCTGCAAATAAATGTCCTGCCCTATTCATATCTTCGGGCATATCTATCCAGGTAGTTGTAAAACCTATATTATTAAAAGCTTCTGCAAAAACATCTCCTGTTTCTTTAACTCCTTTAAGGTTAAGTGTACCGCTATTTATATTAACTACTTTCTCTAAAAATGATATTGCTTCTGAATTGTTTTTAGCTACGGTTGCAATAATTTTTTGCTCTACTTTGGTTAACTTTTGAGCATACGTTTGCGTAACAAAAAGGCATAAAAAAAGTACTCTTAATAATCTCATAGTTTTTATTATTATTTAAGAGTACTAAAGATATAAAATTGATGAATTTTTAGACTATTCTTCTAAAAATCCTTGCGCCTTCATCCAATCGTCATTAAACATTTTACCAACGTAACGGCTTCCGTGATCGTGAAAGAGCACCACAACAACATCATCTTTCTTAAAATGCTCTTTTAACTGCAACAATCCTTTTACAGCTGCTCCGGCCGAATTACCGGCAAAAATACCTTCTTCTCTTGCTAACTTTCTGGTGTAGATTGCAGCATCTTTATCGGTTACTTTTGTGAAACCGTCTATAATATCAAAATCTACATTTTGAGGTAATATGTCTTCACCAATTCCTTCTGTTATATATGGGTAAATTTCGTTCTCATCAAAAATTCCGGTTTCATGATATTTTTTGAATACAGAACCGTAGGTATCTATTCCCCAAACTTTAATATTGGGGTTTTGTTCTTTTAAGTATTTACCAACTCCAGATATTGTACCACCGGTACCAACACCAACAACAAAATGTGTTACTTTACCGTCTGTTTGTTTCCAGATTTCGGGTCCGGTTTGCTCATAATGTGCTTTTGCATTCGATGGATTGTCGTACTGGTTTACGTACCATGAGTTAGGAGTTTCTTCAGCTAAACGCTTAGAAACAGAATAGTAAGAGCGAGGATCATCAGGCTCTACTTCTGTTGGACACACAACAACCTCTGCACCAACAGCCTTTAAAATATCCATCTTTTCTTTAGATTGCTTATCACTAATAACACAAATAAGCTTATACCCTTTAACAATAGCTGCCAGCGCAAGCCCCATTCCGGTATTACCCGATGTGCCTTCAATAATGGTTCCGCCTGGTTTTAATCGGCCGTCTGCTTCTGCATCTTCAATCATTTTTAGCGCCATTCTGTCTTTAACAGAGTTTCCGGGATTAAAAGTTTCTACCTTGGCTAACACCAAAGCATCTATCTCTTTTGTTATGTTATTTAGCTTAACTAAAGGGGTGTTCCCAATGGTTTCTAGTATGTTCTTTGCGTACTCCATAATCTGAATTTGTGGGTGCAAAGATACATTTTCATTTTAGGAAAAAACAGCTCTTTTTACTCGAACTTTATTGATTTTACAGGAGATATTTTAGTGATAATATATGATGGTACTAATAGCATTAATAAGCATAGTAACAAGACCCCAATATTTAACACAATTATATAACTCGCACTTAAATAAACCGGGGCTTCTGTAACATAATAACTAGCCGGATCTAACTTAACAAAACCAAAATATTTTTGGCTAAGCAGCAATGCTAAGGCAATAACATTACCCCAAAACAAACCGATACCAATTAAATACGCTGCATTGTACAAAAACACCTTTCTGATACTCCAATTACTGCTGCCTAAGGCTTTTAAAATACCTATCATTTGTGTTCGTTCTAGTATTAGTACTAGCAAGGCTGTAATCATGTTAATGCCTCCAACTAAAATCATTATTCCTATTATAATGGCTATGTTAAAATCAAAAATAGAAAGCCACTCAAATACAAAATAGTACTTGTCTTTTATAGTTTGAGAGTCTAATGTAGAGAGTGTTTTACCATAAATTTCTGCTCCTTTTTGCTCTAATTCATCAAAATCATCAATAAAAACTTCAAACATACCAACCTGAGTTTCATCCCACTTGTTCATACGTTGAATATGCCTTATATCTACAATAATATAAGTAGCATCAAACTCTTGGTAACCACTTTCGTAAATACCTACTATTTTAAATTTTCTTTGATTAGGGATTTTACTTTCAGAATCTTTTAAAAAAAACGCATTAAACTCATTACCCACTTTTAATTTTAGCCGGTTAGCTAAATAGTTAGAAATTAATGCCTCGTTATTTAATTTGTTTGAAAAATCGGGAAGTCTGCCTGCTACCAAATACTCTTGCAAAAACTGCCAGTTGTAGTCTTTACCAACTCCTTTGGCTATAACGCCTTCAAAAGTTTCTGCTGTCCTAATAATACCTGCTTTACTGGCTACAGCTTGAATATGAGAGATTCCTGAAACCGAGTTAAACTTCGGATAAAAATCTTGTTGAATTGATACCGGATATACTGATACCTCCGAATTATTACTATCGTAATTATAAATTTGAACATGACCGTTAAAAGCTGCTATTTTTTCTCTTATTTTATGGCGCAATCCAACACCGGTTGCAATAGCAACCATCATCATTATTAATCCTAAGGCAATAGCAGCTATTGCTATTTTTATTATTGGAGCCGATACACTACTTTTATACTGCTTATTGGCAATTATTCTTTTTGCTATGAAATACTCTACATTCAAAATTTCTGCGAGTTTTAATCGCATCAAAAATACATTTTTATTGTTTGTTTTTACGGCAATACTTACAGCTTGTAATGTAAAAAGCCCAAAAAATCTTGCTTTAAACGAGCAAAACAATATAAAATTGCAAAATACAGATACGCTTATTGTTGGCGCCAATCAAACAGAACAATATTTACCCTTATTAGCAAACAAACGCGTTGCTGTTGTAGCTAACCAAACCTCTGTTATTTTTAAACCAAATAATACCTATACTCATTTGGTAGATTCTTTATGGGCTTTACGTATTAATGTGGTTAAAGTATTTGCCCCCGAACATGGTTTTAGAGGTAAAGCAGATGCCGGTGAAGCTGTTGCAGATGGTAAAGATTTAAAAACCGGGCTGCCTATTGTGTCGCTCTACGGAAAAAATAAAAAGCCTACCCCGGAACAATTAAAAAATATTGATGTTGTATTGTTCGACATACAAGATGTAGGCGTTAGGTTTTACACCTACATATCTACATTACATTATGTGATGGAAGCTTGTGCAGAGAATAATATTCCTGTAATTGTTTTAGATAGGCCAAACCCTAACGGAACGCTTATAGACGGCCCTACTTTAGAGCACGAACACAGAAGTTTTCTTGGAATGCATACCGTGCCCTTGGCCCATGGAATGACAATTGGCGAATATGCTAAAATGATTAACGGAGAGCAATGGTTAAGCAATGAGGTTCTTTGTAATTTAACAGTAATTACCCTAAAAAATTATACGCATAACACTCCGTATGTTTTACCAATACGCCCATCGCCCAATTTACCTAATAATCAGGCTATTAAACTCTATCCCAGTTTAGGTTTGTTTGAAGGCACTACCATAAATGCCGGTAGAGGTACCGATTTTCAGTTTCAACGGTATGGCTCTCCGCTTTTAAATCCTGAAGTTTTTAAATTTAGCTATACTCCTAAACCTAATTTTGGAGCTAAAAATCCTAAACACAATGGTATAATTTGCTATGGTGAAGATTTAAGTACAGTTACACCTCCTAACAAGGTTAGTTTAAAATGGCTTATTAAAGCCTATTGGAATTGCACCGATAAATCAAAGTTTTTTAATACAGCCTCTTTTACCAAACATGCCGGAACAGCCAAACTACAAAAACAAATAGAAGCAGGTTTAACAGAAGCTGCTATTAGAGAAACTTGGAAAAAAGATTTAGAACATTTTAAACAAATTAGAGCTAAGTATTTGTTGTATGAGTAACAAACTCATCCTGCCAAATCACTCTTTAACCGGAACAGTAGTTGGTCTTCTGTATTTATGAAAAGGTTGTTTTAGCAATCCTTTTATACTACTGTTCTCTACCTCATCCGGAAAAGTATCTACCCCGTATACAATAGCTTCTCTATCTAATTTCATATAAGTACCAAAAAGCCGGTCCCAAATAGAAAAAATATTACCATAATTAGAATCTGTATATGGTAATACATAATGGTGATGCACCTTATGCATATCTGGCGAAACAATAACCCAACTTAAAACCTCGTCTACCTTTTTAGGCAGCCTGATATTTGCATGGCCAAATTGGGTTGCAACTAACGATAACGATTGGTAAAGCATTACAATACCTATTGGAGTACCAACTATAAAAACTCCCAAAAGCGTAAATACAAACCGTATAATGCTCTCCAACGGGTGGTGTCTGTTTGCAGTGGTAGTATCTACTTTATGATCTGTATGATGTACTAAATGTACCATCCACAAAGGTTTTACCTTATGCTCTATTAAATGTGCCAAGTAGGCTCCAATTAAATCTAAAAGCATTACACCTAACAGCACATATAACCAAAAAGGAAGATTAGGAATCCAGTTAATTATACCAAAGTTATTTTCTGTTACCCAGTCGCTTGTTTTAAGCAGTAAAAAAGCCAGCGCAAAGTTTACAATAATGGTTGTTAACGTAAAAAAGAAGTTAGGTATGGCATGCTGCCACTTTTTGTAGTTAAATTTAAAAAGCGGAATAGCCCCTTCTAACAACCAAAAAAAAGTGATTCCGCCAACCAATAAAATTGTTCTATGGGTGGTAGGTATTGTCTCAAAGTAGGTTATAATTTGTTCCATGTTGTAATCCCTATTTTAAGACTAAATATACTACTTATTTGAAATTTTACTCTTAAGTGCCTCAATAATATTAAAGGCTGCCGGACAAATAGCTACATTCTTTAGCGTTACGTTGCTTATTTTATGAAACTTCTTTCTGTCTGTATGTGGGTACTCTCTACAGGCTTTAGGTCTTACATCGTATATTAAACAATAGTTGTCTGCAGCTAAAAATGCACAAGGAACCTCTTGTAACACATAATCATTATCTTCATCTATGCGCAAATACTGTTCTATAAACTTAGAGGGTTTTAACTTTAAATGCTTGGCAATTCGTTCAATATCTTGATTGGTAAATAAAGGCCCGGTAGTTTTACAACAATTAGCACACTGTAAACAATCGGTTTTTGCAAATTCCTCGCCATGCAGCTCTTGCATAACATAATCTAAATCTTTAGGAGGTTTTTGCTTTAATCGTTTAAAAAAAGCTTTATTCTCTTTTGCTTTATCTGATGCTAAATCCGGTAATTGCCTTATAAAATCTTCCAAAACGGTTTTTACTCTTTTAGGTTTTACCCATTATTAATAGCTACAAATTTACTGTACCTTTACTGCAGTTTAAAATTATGAAAGATCTTTTCGGGCAAGCCATATTAGATTTTAAGTTAGGGCACTACAAAAATGAACTTATTACAGAGACATCTATTTCTGAAAAAGATGTGTTTCCGGTTGATTATTTGTTTCGTGATTTTAATAAAATGCCCAAACTAGAGCAAGTAGCCCTTAAACTTGCCCATGGTACTATTTTAGATGTTGGATGTGGTGCCGGAAGCCACGCGCTTTACCTTCAAAATAACAAAAAGCTAAATGTAACTGCTTTAGATATCTCTGCTAATGCTGCAAAAGTTGCTAAACTTAGAGGAGTTAAACATGTAAAAAACTGTTCGCTTTTAAACTTTAAAAATCAAAAATTTGATACCATTTTACTATTAATGAATGGCACCGGAATTTTTGAAACCTTAACCAAAACACCTATTTATTTACAACATCTAAAAGGCTTATTGAACGAAGGCGGACAAATTTTAATAGACTCTACCGATATTATTTACATGTTTGATGAAGATGAACATGGGGCTAAAATTATACCTTTTACCGGTAATTATTATGGCGAACTTACCTTTACACTTCACTATAAAAACCAAACCGAAGGGCCAATACCTTGGTTGTATTTAGATTACAACTTGCTTTACACATTAACTACAGAAAACGGCTTTAAATGTGAGTTTATAGAAGAAGGTGATCACTTCGATTATTTGGCACGATTATCGATTTAAATTTTTTAAAAAACTAGGGCATACTTATTTTTGGCGCTAATCGTTATAATATTGCCTAATAAAAGTTTTTTAAATGATTTTACACCGTTCAAAACATAAAGTTTTTTTTGCAGTTACTTCTTTATTTTTATTAATTGCTTGTAGCAAAAGTGATAGTAATGGTAGTAACCCAACGGGACCCGACAAATCTGCCAACTTAAAATCTATAGGAGCAAGTGCAAATGATTTACTTTCTGATGCTAAATATGCCAATTTACACTTAGAAATTGTGTACGAAGAAGGTGCGCAACCTACTAATGCAGCCCTAAACAACTTAATAGACTTTATAAATACGTACGCTCACAAATCTAACATAACAACCTCTATAACAAGTATTCCATCTCAAAATAAAGAAAAATATACTATACAAGAAGTTGCCGATATAGAAGCTGAATACAGAACCCAATATAACGAGGGTAATACTATTGCTGTTTTTATATTTTATGCTAACGGAAGTTCTGATAAAGACGAAGGAAGCGCAGTAGTGTTAGGAGCTGCTTTTAGAAATACTTCGATGGTTATTTACCAAAAAACCATAATGGATGTAGCTAACAAACCTTCTCTAACTTTAGAAGAGGTTGAAACGGCCACACTACAACATGAATTCGGACATTTATTCGGACTTATAAATTTAGAAACCGAAGATATACACCCAAATCACGAAGATTCTGAAAACAACAATCACTGCATGGTAGAAGATTGTTTAATGAATGCTTCTGTTAGGTTTGGAAATGCACTCCTAGACCGTGCTAAAAGCGGTAAAAAAATGCCTGTATTAGATGCGCTTTGCATTGAAGATTTACAGGCCTATGGGGGTAAATAAATGTTAAGGTATATTAAGGTACTTGTGGGTTTGTAGAGACACTTTCCATTTAGGGTTTTTCATTACATACTCTACAATAAGTGGTATTACTTTATCTCTTCGGCTCCACTCCGGTTGTAAATATAAAATACAATCTTTGTTTACCTTGGCAGCTTGCTCTTCGGCAAAAATTAAATCGTGTTTATTATATACAATCACTTTTAGTTCGTGTGCTTTTTGGTAAACTTCAGGTAACGGATTTTTATTTTTTTTAGGCGATAAACATATCCAATCCCAATCTCCGGTTAACGTATATGCACCAGACGTTTCTATGTGCGTTTTTAACCCCTTAGCTTTTAGTTGCCGGGTTAACGGATTCATATTCCACATTAAAGGTTCGCCTCCTGTAACCACAATAGTATCTGAGTGTTTTTTGGCTTCAGAAACAATTTCAGAAACAGCCGTAGGCGGATGTATATTAGCATCCCAACTCTCTTTTACATCGCACCAATGGCATCCTACATCACAACCACCCACTCTAATAAAATAAGCTGCTGTACCTTTGTGGTAACCTTCACCTTGAATGGTATAAAACGCTTCCATTAACGGAAGTAACTCACCTTTATCTAATAATATTTTATCTGCTGCCGATATCATGCGGCAAAGATAGCAATACTTTAGTTGCTAATTACAGCTACTTTGCCACAATAACATCTATTTCTATTAGCGCATTAGCAGCTAACCCGGATGCTGCAAATGTGGTTCTGGCAGGCTTTTTTGTAAAGTGTTGAATGTACACTTCGTTAAATGCACTAAAGTTGGCTATATCGCTAAGTATAACTGTGCATTTAACCACATTATCTAAGGTGTAACCATGGTGCGCTAAAACAGCTTTTATATTCTCTATTGCTTGTTTAGTTTCTGCTTTTATACCACCGGAAACTACAGTTCGTGTTTTATGGTCCATACCAATTTGACCCGCTAAAAACAAAAAGTCTTTAGTTTCTACTACATCACTAAACGGAGCATTTTGCTTTTTTGCTTCGTGTGATGGATGAAAAACAAATTTATTATAATCTTCTTTACAAGAAACAATTAAGAAGCCAGCACAAATAAGCAGTAAAAAATGTAGTTTTTTCATTTAGTATTAGGTTTTCAATTGATTAAATTTAGTTTATTTTTATCAAAATTTATCAGCATGAGCAATACACAAGCATTCTTTAACCATATAATTAAGGGCTATACTTTTAAAGGAGATTCTCTTACTCTTGGTGCAGCCATGTTAAATGGTGAAACCGTAACCAACGCATTGGTAAAAGTGCCATTAAAAACATTAAACAGGCATGGCCTTATTGCCGGTGCAACAGGAACCGGTAAAACTAAATCGTTGCAGGTATTGGCAGAAAACTTATCTGATAAAGGTATTCCTGTATTGCTGATGGATTTAAAAGGAGATTTAAGTGGTATTGCTCAACCAAGCCCCGGACATCCTAAAATTGACGAACGCCATGAAAAAATAGGCATTCCGTTTGAAGCAAAAGGTTTTCCGGTAGAAATTTTAACCCTTTCAGAACAAGACGGTGTTAGACTTAGAGCAACGGTATCTGAATTCGGACCTGTTTTATTATCCAGGATTTTAGATTTAAACGAAACGCAACAAGGTATTGTAGCAGTTGTTTTTAAGTATTGTGATGATAACCACTTACCTCTTTTAGATTTAAAAGATTTTAAAAAAGTACTACAATATGCTACAGGCGAAGGGAAAAAAGAATTTGAAGCTAATTATGGCAGAATTTCTACTGCATCTACCGGAGCAATCCTAAGAAAAATTATTGAACTAGAGCAACAAGGTGCTGAGCG
>JBPEWY010000040.1:0-37998 GCA_052032225.1 Flavobacteriaceae bacterium | reverse complement strand
TTAACCAAAAAGGTATTCAAGTCTGAAAATATGTTTTCTACCTGCTTATAAACAGGATGATTATGGTTTTCAAACAAATCTAAAACAATGGCATTATGAAATTTTTTAACTTCTTGAATTGCACTTTGTAACTTGTTAGAGTTGTTTAAATAGGCCTTAACCACAACCTCCATTGCATTGGTGGTTTTACCCATTGCAGAAACCACTAAAAGTGTATTTTGGTAGCCTACTTGTTGTAACACATTTACAACATTACGCACCCCATTAGCATCTTTTACAGACGCGCCTCCAAACTTAAATATTCTCATTATTAGTATTTACAAAGTTTTTTATTGCTTGTTCGTTCATTTGTACTATGTCCCAATCGCTAAGCACTACTGCTCCTTTACTTTCGTAAAACTTAATGGCAGCTGTATTCCAATCTAAAACTGCCCACTCAATACGTTTTACACCTTGTTGGTAGCCATAATGTATTACTTTAGAAAGTAATGCATTACCTATACCTTTCCCTCTATATAATTTATTTACAATTAAATCTTCTAGATGAATGGTTTTACCTTTCCAGGTAGAATATCTTGGGTATACTAAAGCCATTCCTGCAATAGTATTATTGTAATGTGCTACAAAACACGTAAAAGCCGGATTTGCTCCAAAACCATCTCTAATTAAATCATCTACAGTAATTTCTACGGCATTTGGTTCTCGTTCAAACGCTGCCAATTCTTGTATAAGCTCTAATACTTTAGGCATATCGGCAGGAGTGGCTTTTTTTATAGTTATTTTCATCTGTTAGGTTTAAAACACAAAGTTATATATGTAAAATATATTGTAGTTACTAAAACGTTATAGTTTCACATTTTTAACGATATTTGTGAGTGAAATCACAACTCACAAAGCATGCCCAAAAAAATTCAAACCCTCGGAGAATTTATCATCGAGAATCAATCTGAATTTAAATACTCTTCCGGAGAACTTTCTAAATTAATAAATGCCATTCGGTTGGCTGCTAAAGTAGTAAATCACGAAGTAAATAAAGCCGGATTGGTTGATATTTTAGGCGAAGTAGGAGATACTAACATTCAAGGGGAGAGTCAGCAAAAATTAGATGTTTTAGCTAACGAAAAATTTATTCAAGCTTTAAAAAATCGTGAAATTGTTTGTGGCATTGCTTCAGAAGAAGAAGACGATTTTATTAGCATTAACAGTTACGATGATAAGCATCAAAACAAATATGTAGTGCTTATAGACCCGCTAGACGGGTCTAGTAATATAGACGTAAACGTATCTGTAGGAACTATTTTTTCTATTTACCGAAGAGTTACTCCAGTTGGAACTCCCGTAACACTCGAAGATTTTTTACAACCGGGTAGAAATCAAGTAGCTGCAGGGTATGTAATTTATGGTACATCTACCATGTTGGTTTATACTACCGGACACGGAGTTAATGGCTTTACGCTTAACCCAGCTATCGGAACTTTTTATCTTTCGCACCCTAACATGACTTATCCTGAAACCGGAAAAATCTACTCTATTAACGAAGGTAATTATGTACACTTTCCGCAAGGAGTTAAAGATTACATAAAATATTGCCAAAAAGAAGAAGGAGACCGCCCTTATACCTCTAGATACATTGGTTCGTTGGTGTCTGACTTTCACCGTAATATGATTAAAGGAGGTATTTATATGTACCCAAAAAGCAGTAAAGCATCTAATGGTAAACTCAGATTATTGTATGAGTGCAATCCAATGGCTTTTATTGCAGAGCAAGCTAATGGTAAAGCCAGCGACGGTTTTAATAGAATTTTAGACATTGAGCCTACAGAACTACACCAACGCGTTCCGTTTTTTTGCGGTAGTAAAAAGATGGTAGAAAAAGCCGAAGAATTTATGCGTAAAAGCCAACAATAATAATATTTTTAGTATTTTGTTATGGCATTATTTACACAATCGTCATGACAAAAAAATCAGCAGAAAATAAAGCTGCATCTAACGGAAGCCCTCTAGACGCTACCTCTAAATTAGAGGTTATTAAAGACCTTATTTTTGGTGAAAATATGGCTGCTTACAACGCCGAGTTCGAGCAGCTTAAAGAAGAAATTTTAGCCAAGAAAAAAGAATTAGAATCGCTCTTAGATAGCGTAAGAGAAGAGCTTACCCAAAATATAGACAACTTAAGTACCGACCTTAATATTAGAGTTACCGAATTAGAAGATTCGTTAAATCAGAAAATAGAGAATACAGAAAACGCTTCGGTTAACCGTGACGAACTTAGCAGTTTGCTTATAAAACTTGGCGAAAGTATTCGTCAAAAATAAATTAGACTTAACTTACTGTTGTGACCGAGCAAGACAAGCTTAAAATAATAAAAGACATCTTGTTAAAAGATAATATAGAGCTAACTCAAAACTATATTGAAAAAGTTACAGCGTTAGATGAGCAGTTAAATAACCAATCACAACTCTCCCAAAAAGTTACCCCTATAATTAACAAAGAGTTAAATGAGTTTGTAGCTAAAATGCCCGAAACTCTTGGCCCTACCATTACCAAAACACTCCAACAAGAAATAGCAAACTCAAAAGATCAAGTTGTAGAGGCCCTTTACCCAATTATGGGGAAAATGATTAAAAAGTATGTGCAACAAGAAATTAAACTTTTAGGCGAACGCATAAACAAGCAACTAGAAAATAGTTTTTCTGCAAAAAGCTGGAAAAGACGTTTTAAATCTTGGTTTGGTGGTGTAAAACAAGAGCATATATTAATAGCAGAAGCCCAAAAACCTAACATAGAGCAAGTAATGGTTATTGATAAAAAGTCCGGGCTACTATTAGGTAATTATGCTAAAAGTAATACTATAGACGAGCAAATGGTATCGGGCATGCTAACAGCTATTAAACACTTTGTAGAAGATGCTTTTTTACAAAAAAATCAAGACCTGGAACTTATTGAATACGAACTGTACAAACTACACATTCAAAATTTTAATTCTTTTTATGTTACCGTTGTTATATCGGGTAATTACTCATCGAGTTTTAAAGACAAGTTACAGGATAAAATATTTGACTTCTCAGAAAAATTTTTATCATTGCCAAAACATAAAACAAAGCAAAACAGCCAAGTAGTAACCCAATTGCTTGCAGAACATTTTAAAAATGATACCCTCTAAAAAAATTGTGTTGTTGGGCCACTTTGGTGTTGGAAAATCATCTTTAATCAGACGATTTGTAGAGAATGTTTTTTCTGATAACTACAAAGTTACCATTGGGGTACATGTTTTAAAAAAAGAAGTTAAGATTGCTCCCAACGAAAAAGTATCATTAATTATTTGGGATTTAGAAGGTTCTGAAGACATAAAAAATGTTAGGCAATCGTACTTATTAGGCAGTCATGCTTTTATTTATGTTTTTGATGTTACCAGACCATCTACCTACGAAAATCATCAAGAAGAAATTGACTTTTTAAATCATAACTTTTCTGATGTTCCTGTGTATTTGGTCGGTAATAAAATCGATTTAGTCGATTTGTCTGCAACAAAGCAATTTTTAAAACAGAAAAAAATTACGCCTCAATATCTTACAAGCGCAAAAACCGGAAGTAATGTAGGAAAGCTATTTGACTTTCTGGCTAAAGAACTTGTGAAAGATGTTGAAAAATTATAAGAGTTTATTTGCACCCGTAAAATCGCAATACGCTTTAGTTAATTTGAATGGTTTAGTTCTTGAAAGCGATAATGTGCTTTTTACGCTAAAAAAAGAAGAAAGTATTTTTACGTTTCATCCTTTTTTTGAAACATTTAAATCTTTATTAAAACCCGAAAACAATTCACATCAGTTTCCTTGCGTGCACTTATCTTTACTAGAGCAAGAGTTGGTTTGTGATATTACCTTACACACCTTTGCCGACAAAAATCATGCATTGGTTATTATAACCGATAACACTAAGCAATACCAAGAGTTTCAAGAACTCATGCAGGTTAGAAACCAGGCAATTATAGATGCCGAGCTTTTGGCTTTAAAAAACCACCTGCTTAAAGAGCAAGAAAATTTTAAAAATAAGTTTATTGCCAACTTTAGCCACGAGCTTCGCACACCATTAACATCTATAATTGTTTTTGCAAACTTGCTTAGTAAAACCAAATTAAACAATGAGCAAGCTCAACACATAAAACTAATTAGGGAGTCTGCAGCCAATTTAAAAATGATGTTAGATGATACACTTAACATCAGCCAAATTGCTTCCGGAAAATTAAGGCTGCAAAACAAGCAATTTAACTTACATGGTTTAATTCAGTACATAGAAAGTGTTTACACTGCAAAAGCTCAAACCAAAGGGTTAAGTTTTAGTGTAATGTACGATGATAAAATACCTGAGTTTATTGAAGGTGATTACCTTAGGGTAAATCAGGTGCTTACTAATTTATTAGAAAACGCCTTAAAATTTACCGATAAAGGTAAAATAAGCTTGAAAGTTTCGCTTAACCAAAAAAGAGCAAACAAAGCAAGTATTAGATTTGAAGTGTCTGACACCGGAATGGGCATTTCTGAAAACGATTTGCAGCAAATTTTTGAAACGTTTACTCAACTTGACAATGCCAATCAGTTTTTTGGCGCAGGCCTAGGGCTATCTATCGTAAAAGGCTTATTAGAGCTTATGGGCAGTAGCATTCAAGTAAAAAGCAAGCCTAAAAAAGGCACCACCTTTTTCTTTGATATTAATTTTAAGTTTCCGGTTGTAACTACAACAAACGCTAACAAGCAAAACACACACTACAAAAGTCCTAAAGATTTAATAAAAGACCTGAAGGCTAAAACAAAGTCAAGAAAACTTAAAGTTTTGTTGGTAGAAGATGATAAGTTAACCCAAATGGTAGTTTTTAAAATCTTGGCAGATACCCAAAGCTTTTATATAGATTTGCTTAATGACGGAGGAACAGTTTTAGACGAAATTAAGCAAAATGAATACGATTTAATTTTAATGGATATAAACTTACCCGATGCACAAGGGCATAAAATTGCCAAAAAAATAAAATCGCAAAAACACTATAAAAAAGTACCTATAATTGGTGTTACCGATATTGCAGATAGTAAAAGCATAAAAGCATTTAAAAAGAACGGAATAAACGACATAGTTACTAAACCGTTTGATGAAGAAACTCTTTTAACAACCATCCTAACCAACTTAAAATAAAAAAGGCTCGGTTGTATGCCGAGCCTTTTTTTTACAGCAACAGTAGTTTATTACCTGTTCATGTGTTTAATTTCGTCTTTAAAAATCTCTAAACTAACACCTTCTTGCACTAAACGCAACGCTTTATCTACTACATATTTAGCATTGGCAGGTGTAAAACCCAATCCAATGGCAAGTTTCTCTAAAATCACAGGTTGTTTGTTTCCAATATGCTTATCGGCATAAACCATTCTGGCCAAATCATACAAACGTTCAAGACGTCTTTCGTAAGTACTCGGAGGGTTTATTGGATGGCTGGCATAATCTTCTAAAATCTCTTCGTAGTCAGCTTCAGAGATATCTAAGTTTTGTGCCAGTCGGTCTAAAAAAGCTTTTTCTTCGTTACTAATAACTCCATCGCTCATGGCCACACGAACAATAGATGCAAAATGATCTTGATTGCGTTTACGAAAACCACTATCAAATAAATCTGAAATAGACATATTTATCTTATTTTTTTGTTGGGTAAAGATAGTTATAAAAACAGCGTTACAAAATGAATTTTATCATACTTTTTAACCAAAAAAACACCTTACCTTTGCACATAGCTTTTTTTACATTTGCAACAAAACTAACGAGTGAGTAAAACTGCTATTCTTGAAACCTACGCACAGTCTTTGCAACAGCAAAAACTGCAACAATCTATTGCCAAAAATCAAGAAAAAGTACATGCTAAAGGATTAGTTGGCTCGGCACTTTCTTTTGTAATTGCCAATGCTTTTAAAAGTGCCGAAAATCCGTTTCTGTTAATTTTAAACGATAAAGAAGAGGCCGCATACCACCTAAACGACCTGGAGCAATTACTTGGCAGTAAACATGTTTTATTTTATCCCGGCAGCTACAGGAGGCCTTACGAAATAGAAGAAACCAATAATGCTAATGTACTACTAAGAGCCGAAGTATTAAACCGGCTTAACTCCAGAAAAAAACCTGCGCTAATAGTTACGTATCCGGATGCTTTGTTTGAAAAAGTAGTAACTAGAAAAGAGCTGGAAAAAAATACACTAACCCTAAAAGTAAACGATTCTATTTCGTTAGATTTTTTAAACGAAGTTTTATTTGAATACCAATTTAAACGGGTAGATTTTGTTACAGAACCCGGTGAGTTTTCTGTTAGAGGTGGTATTGTAGATGTGTTTTCTTTTTCTAATGATGAGCCTTACAGAATAGAATTTTTTGGAGACGAAATAGACAGTATTAGAACTTTTGATGTTGAGTCTCAACTCTCCATTAAATCACTTAAAAAAATTCAGATTATACCTAATGTAGCTAATAAATTTATACAAGAAACGCGCGAAAACTTTTTAAAATACATTCCTGGAAAAACCATTGTGTTTGCAAAAAACCTTGATTTACTTTTTGGTAAAGTAGATACCCTTTTTGAAAAAGCAGAAATTGCTTTTAAAAATCTATCCGAAGAAATTAAACACAGCTCTCCGGAGCAACTTTTTTGTAATGCAGCTTTATTAAAAAAGCAGTTATTAGAATACACCGTTGTTGAACTTGGCAACCATAACGTACTTACTACAAATACTACAATACAATTTAACACAAAACCTCAGCCTGCCTTTAACAAACAGTTTAATTTACTTATAGAAAACCTTCAAAAAAACCATGAATTAAACTATACTAACTACTTGTTTTGTGCTACAGAACAACAAGCAAAACGCTTTCATGATATTTTTGAGGAGTTAGACCAAAAAGTTCATTACAAAACTGTTGTATTGCCAATTCACCAAGGGTTTATTGATGACGATTTAAAAATTGCTTGCTATACAGATCATCAAATATTTGAGCGCTATCATAAATTCCACTTAAAAAACGGGTATGCAAAAAAACAAGCTATTACGCTTAAAGAGCTAAATAAGCTTGAAGTTGGAGATTATGTAACACATATAGACCATGGTATTGGAAAGTTTGGCGGTTTACAAAAAATAGATGTAGAAGGTAAAAAGCAAGAAGCTATAAAGCTCATTTACGGCGACAGAGATATTTTGTATGTAAGCATTCACTCTTTACACAAAATAACCAAATACAACGGTAAAGATGGTAAAGCTCCCAAAATATATAAATTAGGAAGCAACGCCTGGAAAAATCTGAAGCAAAAAACTAAGAAAAGAGTTAAAGAAATTGCCTTTAACTTGATTCAGCTTTACGCAAAGAGAAAGTTAAAAAAAGGCTTTCAGTACGGGCCGGATAGTTATTTACAAAACGAGTTAGAAGCTTCTTTTTTATACGAAGACACGCCAGACCAAAGTAAAGCAACAGCCGATATTAAGGCAGACATGGAAAGCGAACGCCCTATGGATAGGCTTGTTTGCGGTGATGTAGGTTTTGGTAAAACAGAAGTAGCCATTAGGGCTGCCTTTAAAGCAGTAGATAATGGTAAACAGGTAGTAGTTTTAGTACCAACAACCATATTGGCTTTTCAGCATTATCAAACCTTTACAGAGCGACTTAAAAACTTTCCGGTAACAGTAGATTATTTAAACAGGTTTAGAACAGCAAAAGAAAAACGAATTATTTTAGAAGAACTGGCTCAAGGCAAAATTGATATTATAATTGGTACCCATCAGCTGGTTAATAAAAATGTTGTTTTTAAAGATTTAGGACTTTTAATTGTAGACGAAGAACAAAAATTTGGTGTTGCTGTAAAAGACAAACTCAAAACGTTAAAAGAAAATATAGATGTTTTAACCCTAACGGCAACTCCAATCCCGAGAACATTGCAGTTTAGCTTAATGGCAGCCCGAGATTTATCGGTAATAAACACTCCTCCGCCAAACAGATATCCTATAGAAAGTAATGTAATACGCTTTAGCGAAGAAATTATTAGAGATGCCATTGTTTATGAGATTCAACGAGGCGGACAAGTGTTCTTTATTCATAACAGGATAGAAAACATAAAAGAAGTTGCCGGCATGATACAACGTTTAGTACCGGATGCTAAAATAGCTATTGGGCATGGACAAATGGAGGGGAAAAAGCTCGAAAAAATTATGCTTGCCTTTATGAATGGTGAGTTTGATGTGTTGGTTTCTACCACAATTGTTGAAAGCGGGTTAGATGTGCCTAACGCAAATACCATTTTTATAAATAACGCCAATAATTTTGGTTTAAGTGACTTGCACCAAATGCGTGGTCGTGTTGGCCGAAGCAACAAAAAAGCATTCTGCTATTTTATTACACCGCCTTATTCTGCCATGACAGATGATGCCCGTAAACGCATACAAGCCTTAGAGCAGTTTACAGAATTAGGCAGTGGCTTTAATATTGCCATGAAAGATTTAGAAATTAGAGGTGCCGGAGATTTGTTAGGTGGAGAGCAAAGTGGCTTTATAAACGAAATTGGTTTTGATACATATCAGAAAATTTTAAACGAAGCCATAGAAGAACTTAAAGAAAAAGAGTTTGCCGAGCTCTACGAGCAAAAGCCGGATAAAGATTATGTAAAAGATGTTCAGATTGATTCTGATTTTGAGTTGCTTTTCCCGGATAATTATATAAACAACATTTCTGAGCGTTTAAATTTATACAACGAGTTAAGCAACATCACAAACGAAGAAGAGCTTTTAAAATACCAACAACAATTAGAAGACCGTTTTGGTAAGCTTCCTGAACAAGCAGTAGATTTATTAAACAGTGTAAGAATTAAATGGTTGGCTACCCATATTGGTCTAGAAAAAGTTGTTCTGAAAAAGAACAAGCTTATTGGGTATTTTATTGCAGACCAAGAAAGCGCATTTTACAAAAGTGACCGCTTTACCCAAGTGCTAAATTATGTACAGCAAAACCCTAACCTTTGTACATTAAAAGAAAAAGAAACTCGTAACGGGCTTAGGTTAATTATAAGATTTGATAATATTACTACCATTAAAAAAGCGTTGAATGCTTTACAACCTTTAGCCCGATTAGAAGTTTCTGTTTAACTTTTTAATTATTTTTAAAACTTAAGTGTTTTTTAAGTGCATTCTTATTCTTCAACTTTATCAATAGTAATTTTTTCTATCTCTAAAGGTTCATAAAGCACATAATACCTTTCTGTTCCTGCAATTATGTTTGATATTTTTATGGTTTGAGATTCTGCAATAAAATCAAACATAACCTCATCATATTGATCATTTACATACCATAAATCTGTATATCTTGCTCCTGCTGTTTGAGTTGCAATCTTTTTATTTCTATAATTTCCGGGCTTTAGTTTAATTAGCATACGATATCTTTTACCAGTTTCTGGATAAAACTTTAATGTTAAATACCTAATCTCCGGTAAAAAGCCAGGCTGTCCTCTATCTAAACGTGGGTAATATTTGTTTTCGGGGTAAATAGATATGTATCTGGGCCTTGCTTCAAATTTACCAAAATACGATTCAACATACATGTCTTTATATTTTAATTTAGCAGGTGTAATTTCCCAGTGTTTGCTAAACCTTAGTTTTGTTAATGCCTCTCTGTTTACAGTGGCTGCCTTAAGGTTAGCTACTTCTTTTGGTTGCAATTTATTTAAGTCTGTAACTTGTATTCTTTGAGGTTTAACCAGTACCTTAGAAAAGCTCTTTGAAGGTAATTTTTTATTGTTTATACTTTTAGGCTTATCTATTTGAGCGTTGGTTATGGTTATGCTCAAAAAAATAAATATCATTAAAGCGAATACTTTTTTAATCTTTAATCTTTTAATTCGTGACATCTTAATTGTTTTTTAATTAGTATAGTAACTGTTTTATTCTTTTAATAAAGTGTTATATGTAAAGACATTTACATTTTAATAAACTCAACCCGTCTGTTTAGTGCCCTTCCATCCGGAGTATTGTTATCTGCAACAGGTTCTGTTTCTCCTTTTCCTTCGGTAAACAATCTGTTACTGTCTATATCATAAACGCTTATTAATACTTTTTTTACCGCTTCTGCTCTTTGTTTTGAAAGCTCTAAGTTAACGTCGTCTGCACCGTCTGAATCTGTATGCCCAACTATTTTTAAGTGCATATTTGCATCTTGCTGTAATGCCTGAGAAATTTGCCTGAGTATTCCATAAGATTGTTGTTGTATAACTGCAGATCCGGAATTAAATAAAATTCCATTAGTAGAGAATTTACCTTTTTCTAACAGTTCTCTTCTTAAATCTAAACCTCCTTCTGCTATTTTAACATTACTTAAATAAATACTTTCTTTATTGGTAGTACCTCTTAAATTAAATTTTATAGCTTTCATTTTAACGCTTTCGGGTAATAGCCTCGGAACATCAACATATTTAGTTTGATTAATCCACATTCTTAATCGTTGTTTATTTATGGCTATAGAAACATGGTGTTGCTTTGTAACCGTTTCTCTAACATCTGCACTTATAACATTTCTAATGGTATTTTTACCATTTATTTTGTTGCTAACCGTTATGCCTACATCTATAAACTGGCAAAACGAATATTCAATCATACCATAGTTTTGTGGTGTTGCAAATGAATTATCATCTGAAATGATAACTGATAAAAAAGCTTGAGATGACGTTGCCTTATCTATGCCGTCTGCTATAACATCAAACTCTAAAGTAAACTCTTCTGGCAAGTTGGTTACATCCGGCACATAAACCGATTTAAATCCCGGAGCTATTTTTAACCATTTATTCTCTGAGTTATTTATGGTTACTAACTCTCCTGAAGCATTGGTATTCCATCGAGAAGGGAAATCACCTATATAATCCTGTGAGAAATCATCATAAAAAAGTAATTTATCTCCAGGAACAAAATCAAATTTCGACAAAATTTCTATATCTGCAACTTCTGCTTCTTCCTCTAAAAACTGATCGTCTTCTTCAGGAAACTCGTTTTCTAAAGCTGGTTGCTTTTTCTTTCTCTTTTTAATTTTCTTGTCGGCATCTAAAATAGAGTCCATAGTTTTTTCTGTTTTCTCAACAGTTTTCTCCTCTACTTTTCTGATTATGGTTTCTTTAGCAGCTTCTTCTGCTCTTTTTTTAAGTTTTTTAAAAAATTGAGCGTGTGCAGAAAAGTGCGAGCTTAATAATATTGCTGTTATTAATAGGATTGTTTTTTTCATTGCGTTAAATATTAAGTTTATTCACAAAAGAATAATTTGTTGCCGGCCGTGTATACACTAGACACCCTACTTAACCTGTTTAGTTTAACAAAACCTTCAAACCCTTTAGCAAAGGCGGCTTTGTTTTCAGGGCTGTTAAGTATTTTTTTAGTTTGTTTTTCTATTTCTCTTTTTAGTTTTATTTCTAAAGCATTTAAAACCGGGATTAGAATATCCATTTTACCTCCCATTTCAAACTTACCTAATAGGTCTACTTTTTCAACATCAAAAGCTACAGAGCCATTGTAGGCTATAGGTTTTAGTCTAATTTTTGCTATTCGGGGGGATTTCCAATTAAAATCCGGAGCTCTACTGTCTCTAAAGCGTTTAAGGCATCCGGGGCATTTGCCTTTAATTTCACTACCATTACCTTCAAACTCTATAGATAGATAAAATTTGCCCTGTTCGTATGTAAGTTTATTTTTGCCTCTAATAGATTGTACATCGTTAACATAATACACCCATTTACGTGCGGGCCCTCTCACTTCTCTCTCTCCCATATCAAACCTTATAGTTTGATTTTTTAATTTTATGTAAGATCCTGTTTTGTTTAAAACAATTTCCATAGGAGCAAGCTGTTTTCTTAAAATTGGTAAAGCCAATCTTTTAGCATCAATTGCTTTACAGTTTTGTGCGTAAGGAATGCTAACAAAAAGTAAGGTAATTGCAAGCAAAACTAGTTTTTGGTTAAAGTGTTTCATTTTATTGTGTTTTAAATTTATTTCTTTGTGAAATGAGTGGTTTTTATAACCTTATTTTTATAAATGATAATTAGCCGATATTCTCCTTTATGTAAGTAGTTTATGTTTAGGTAAATTTTGTGAGTTGTAATGTTATTTAGTGCTCCCTCGTACTTTAGTTGTTTCATACATAATGAAAAATTAATTTGCTTTAATCCTTATAGATGTTAAGGAAGCTTTGTTTTGCTTTTAACAAACTTACTTCTTGTTAAAAAAGGTATCTATAACATATGTACCAAAGGCTGTAACATATGTAACATTACATGTAAAGGCTTATAAAAATTGAGATTTAGTACGGTTTTTTTAAGTAGTCAGACGGAGAGCATCCGTAAACCGTTTTAAAAGATTTACTAAAATATGCCGGATCATTAAACCCAACAGCATAGGCAATTTCAGATATATTACTGTGATTTTCTTGAAGTAGTTTAACTGCTAATTTTAACCGTTGTGATCTTATAAATTCTGAAGCCGATAACCCGGTTAATGCTTTTAGTTTTCTGTGCAATTGCATTCTGCTCATGCCTACTTCTGCACTAAATTCTTTTATTGTGAAAGACGAATCTGTTAATTTATTATCTATTATTTTTTGAACCTTTTCTAAAAACAATTCATCTAAATTAGTTATTGCTATATCTTTTGGTTTTAAAATAACCTCTTGGCTATATCTTAACTGTAATTGTTTTCTGGTCTCTATAAGATTTGTGACTTTTGTAGAAAGTAATTCTATATTAAAAGGCTTAACAACGTAATCATCTGCTCCGGTTTCTAATCCTTCAAGTTCATTTTCGTCTCCGGCTTTTGCAGTTAATAAAACAATAGGAATATGACAAGTTCTATCATCATTTTTAAGCTCTTTTGTTAAGGTTATCCCATCTTTTTTGGGCATCATTATATCTGAAATAATTAAATCTGGGATGAGCTTTAAGGCTAATTCATGGCCTTCTTCGCCATCAGAAGCTGCTACCACATTGTAAGTATCTTTAAATGTATCTACCAACAAATTTCTAACCTCAGTATTATCTTCTACAATTAAAAGAATAGGCATCTCTACATCTTGATACACAGGTTTTTTCTCTTGATACTTATTGTAAGGCTGCACATTACTTGCTTTTTCTGATTTTAAGTTTGAATAAGATTGTTTTTTAGATGAAGATATATTTGTTGGGAGTGGCAATGTTACTAAAAAACTTGTAAAGCCCTCTTTTTCACTTTTAACTTCTATTTTACCTTTGTATAAATCAACAAGTTCTTTTACTAAAGCAAGCCCTATTCCTGTGCCTTCATGATACTCATTTACTTGATAAAATCTGTCGAATATTTTATTAATCTGTTTCTTGGTTAATCCTTCACCGGAATTTTTTATTTGGAGCTTTAGTGTGTTTTTCTCTATATATGATTTACACTCAACATTACCATTTATTGGGGTGTATTTTAGTGCATTAGAAAGTAAATTAATAGTAATTTTTTCTAAGGCATCTTTATCAAACCAAACTTCTTTATTTGTGTTTTTAATGTTTAAACTTAAATTAATGTCTTTTTGGTCTGCCAAGTAAAAAAAGGATTCTGCAATAGCACTGATTAACGCTAACGGATTGCCTTTTTTAAATTCTAAGGTAAGGCTACCGGCTTCTATTTTAGACAAGTCCATTAGTTGATTAACAAGTTCTAGTAATCGTTTTATGTTATTTTGAATTATCTGCAGCTCTTGTTTATCTTTCTCTTTTAGCTTATTTGAGGCTATTTTTTTTTGAATCGGGACAGAAATAAGAGTAAGTGGTGTTCTAAATTCATGCGAAATATTTGCAAAAAACCTAGATTTTAGTTTATCTATTTCCTTTAGCTTATCATTAGTCTTTTTTCTATTTCTATATAAAAGAAACAAAAACAAAAAAGCAATAAGTAACGTTGAACCAATGGCTATAAAAATATTTTTTTGGTTTGTGTTTTTTTGCTGAACCAGCTCATTCTGAGCTTTAAGAAGTGCTATTTCTTGTTCTTTTTTATCTGTTTGGTAAATAGCTTCTATCTCTCTTATTTTAGCAACGTTCTGAATAGTGTTTAAAGAATCTTTTAGCCTATTACCTTCTTCAAGAAATTTATATGCCTCGTAATAATCTCCAATCATTCTATAGGCTTCAGCCAAATTTAAAAGGGCTTCTTGCCGAATGTAAGTGTTCTTTGTTTTGAATTTATTTTGATTGTTTAAGGCCTCTGTTAAATAAGGTATTGCTTTTTGCGAAGCATTCTTTTTTAAATAAAGTTTTCCAAGTTCTAAAGCAGCAAGAGAAGTTTCATAATAACTTTTGTTTGCTTTATGTATTTTATACCCGTTTATTAAAAAATTTTCGGCTTCCTCTAATTTTTGTTGTTGTATTCTTGTTAAACCTAAGTATATGTTTATTTGTGCAACGGTACTTGCATCGTTTATTTTTTTAAAAAAATCAAGGCTTTTTACCAATAAACTATCGGCTTTTGCTATTTCTCCTTTATGATAATATACCTCTCCTAAATGCCAATCGGTTGTTTTAAGGTAAAATGTTACATCGGCCGGTATTTTACTAAATTCAGCATTAGCTTTTAAAAAATATTCTTCAGACTTGTTATAATCTTCAAGTTCTTGGTAAACTGTCCCCAAGCTTTGGTAAGCAGCAGCAATAATGTCTGCTCTAAGTGGTTTTAAGGTGTGTAATGAATCAACTTTTAAAAAATATTGTAATGATTTTTTTAAATCGTTTTTTCTAAGATTAATATTTCCTAAAGCAATATATGTATCAGAAATAACCGTTGCATTATTAATTTTACTCGCAGCTTCTATACAGGCATTACATGTTTTTTCTGCTTTCTCTATTTCTCCTAAAACATAATATGTTCTGCACAACCCGTTATTAGATACTGCAATCCCTCTGTAATAGTTAATTTTTTTTGCCCTTTGCAGTGCTTTTTCAAAAAACACTATAGCAGAATCTAATTTATTTATTCTTCTGTAATAACTTGCGTATAGATAATCACTCTCTACTAAACCAATACTATACTTTTTTTCTGTACTGAATTTCTGTATTTGTTTTATGTAATATAATGCACTATCCGGATTAGGATTTATATGCCTTGCCATATTAGTTTTTAAAGCAATAAAGAGCGTAGAGTCTTTTTTATTGAGGTGTTTAAGCTGGGGGTTTTGTGCTTTTAATTTAACACTAACTAATAGTAAGAGTACTAAAACAATTCTCATAACTTTCTGAAAACTAAGGTTTAAATTAAGTTAATTTCATTTTAAATCAAAATATTAAAGATGTTAGTGCCAATTAAATAACCTAATAAGACTGGTTATTTTCTTTTTGATTTTTACTCGTAAAAAAGGCTTAAACGGTTTTATATAACTAGTAGATTTCTACTCAAGAAAGTTTTTTAATACCTAGATAAATCCGTAAAATTTAGTACTTTAACAATTAAATATTCCTATGCGATTTGTTTTAGTTTTTTTTAGCCTCTTAAGTTATCTCTCTGTTAATGCTCAAGATTGGAGTACCACTATTTTCTCTGAGTATGAAAACTTCAAAGAACCCTCTTTAGTTAAGAGACAATTTACACACCAAGAAATACAGCCATTACTGCAAAAGCTTAGTAAGTATAAAGCTGTTACTACTACCGTTTTAGGAACATCTATAGAAGGTAAAACAATTACAATGTTAACCGTAGGGAACGGCCCAACCAAGGTGCTTTTATGGTCGCAAATGCACGGAGACGAATCTACAGCTACCATGGCTATTTTTGATGTGCTTAATTATTTAACACGTAGTTCAGATACTATTATAAAGCACATAACTAACAAGCTAACATTACATTTTATACCAATGCTTAATCCCGATGGAGCAGAATTTTTTAAAAGACGTAATGCCATAAATATTGATATAAACCGAGATGCGCTCAGATTACAATCTAACGAATCTAAAATCCTAAAGCGTGTACGAGATAGTTTAACTCCGGATTTTGGATTTAATTTACACGACCAAAGTAAATATTACAATGCAACAAATACGCCTAACACAGCAACCATCTCTTTTTTAGCCCCGGCTTTTAATTACAAAAAAGATGTGAATGATGTAAGAGGTAATGCCATGAAATTAATAGCACAGCTTAATACAATGCTCCAAAACATAATTCCGGGGAAAGTAGCAAAGTATAATGATGATTTTGAGCCCAGAGCGTTTGGAGATAACATTCAAAAATGGGGCACAAGTACCATTTTGGTAGAATCTGGAGGCTACCCAAACGACCCCGAAAAACAGTTTATTAGAAAACTCAATTACGTATTACTTTTAACGGCCTTTAAAAGCATTGCTTTGCAAGAGTTTAAAAACTTTTCTTTAGATAATTATTGGTCTATTCCGGAAAACGACAGAAAGCTTTTTGATTTAAAAATTAGCAATATAAACTACAATTACGCTTCAAAAAATTTTGTGTTAGATTTAGGGATAAACCATTTAGAAAGTTATGTAAAAAATGCTACGTATTACCAAGGCGCTATTCAAGATATTGGAGATTTAAGCACACATTTTGGATACCAAACCATAGATGCTCAAGATCTTTATTACGCTCCCGCTAAAGTACACCCTAAAACATTTAACACTATTGATGATGTTAAAACCTTAAATGCTTTAAATATTATTAAAGACGGGATTGTTTATGTTAAGGTAAAAAACATTACAAAGCCCCAACCTACACAAGTTCCATTTATAATTGTTCCCGAAAATTTTACTCCTTCGCCTAAAATATCGTTTGGCAGCAACCCATCATTTTTGTTAGTTTCAGGCAAAGGGAAAATAAAATATGTTGTTGTTAATGGATTTGTAGTTGCTGTAGATAGTGAAAACTTACCAATTAAAAACGGCTGGATTCTTAAAAAGTAGCTTTATAGCTTTTTTAAATCTTTAATTGTTTTAAATGCCTTATCTACTTTATCATCATCTACTAAAATGGTAAACTCGTTGGTGGTAGAAATCACTTCGTATATATTAATTCCTTCCCAAGAGAGTCTCTGAAAAATAAAATAGTATAATCCGGGGATTTGAGCATTTTCTTTGGGCAGCTTTACCGTTATAGACGATAAGTTTTCTGTTTTATCAATTAAATGTTCATTTTTAAAAACCTCATCTACCTCATGCGCCACATCGTTACTAACAACAATGGTAACTTCGTTTACTCCTCTTGATGAGGTGTAGAATATATTTTTATTGTCTTCTATTTTGGTAATAAGCAATGCCATATTCTGCAAAATGGTATCAGACATTTTAAAGTTATAATCATTTAATGCAGACCGTACGGTTATCTCTCCTATATGGCGTAACACTTTAAGAATTTTATAAGTGGCCCTAAACTCTAAATCACCCGAAAGCCGTTTTAAAGCCATTACTATTGCACCGTTTCTAACTTCTTTTCCTAATTGCTCTTCTACTTCCGGCTTAATTTGTCTTGATAATGAGGTTAAGTTTATAATTCCTTGAGCTAAAGCACTTTGCAAAAAAGGTTTGCTTTTAATATAATGCTCTACTACGGCAGATATTGTTCTCATAATACTAACATTAATCAAACAAATATAACTTAAAGTTATAAATAAAACAATTGGTTAAAAATAGTAGAAAGCATCTTCAATGTGCTCTATAGTAAAGAGGTTGCCTCTTTTTATTATGGCCACAACATCAAAACGTAAATCAACATCTAAATCATTACTCAACACATACTCGTTTGCTGCTTGCACCATGAGCTTTATTTTTTTAACTGTAACAGCATCTAGCGGATTTCCAAAATAAGGGTTGTTTCTGGCCTTAACCTCCACAATTGCTAAGGTGTTTTGATACTTGGCAATAACGTCTATTTCGGCTTTTAAGTAGCGGTAATTTTGTGTTAAAATAGTATACCCTTTATCTTTAAGGTAGTTAGCTGCTAGTTGCTCTGCAATTCGTCCAAAATCGTAATGATTGGCCATAAAAAAACACAATTAGAACCCAAAAAAAGCACAAACTTTAACTTATTGTAAAATCTATATTCTTGCTCTAATTGTCTAAAAAATTAAGTTATTAGTATTCTCTTTATCAATCTATTAAATGTATGAATTTAACCCTGTTGGTGTAATTTTTTTATTTTTTTTTCGTTAAGAGTAAATAAAATAAGGATATATAATCCAAAACGCGCCCTCCAAACGTATATAGTTTAATGTCCCAAATCACTAAACAATGATGTTTGTAAATTGTAACACATCTACCTTAGCTCCGTACGTCCCCACAACCGAGAATCCTTGGGATGCAACCAAAGTAAATCACCTTTACAGACGGTTAGGTTTTGGAATATCGCATGTAGATACACAAACGGCGCTTTCACAATCTCCTTCAAATTTAGTAGATCAGCTAATAGATGAGGCTATTGCCATGCCTCCTACGCCAGCTCCTGTTTGGGCTAATTGGACTAATTTGGATTACCCTGAAGATGATGATTTGGCTAACCAAATGCGCAGAGATCAAAAAAGAGAGTGGGCACTTACCTATGTTAATGCGCTATTAAATAATAACTTAAGAGATAGACTTAGCTTTTTCTGGAGCAATCATTTTGTTACAGAAGAAGACATATACCGTTGCCCATCTTACTTGTATGGTTATATAAACGCCTTACAAATTCATGCCATTGGCAACTTTAAAACATTTGTTAGAGAGATTGGGTTAAACAATGCTATGTTACGGTATTTAGACGGTTACCGCAATTACAGAAACAGACCCAACGAAAATTATGCTCGAGAGCTTTTTGAGTTATTTACGCTTGGTGAAGGGAACGGTTATACAGAAGATGATATAGTTGAAACTGCCAGAGCACTAACCGGTTATGTTGCACAAGGCATTGAAGATGTTGGATGTAGCGGATATGTTTTTGATCCGTCTGAACACGATACTTCAGAAAAAACCATTTTCGGAAGAACCGGTAATTGGGGTTATGATGATGTAATTGATATTCTTTTTGAAGAGCGTACCAATGAAATAGCGTACTTTATTGCAGAAAAACTCTATAAGTTTTTTGTACATCCTGATCCAGACCCTGTTCAGCCAATAATTACAGAATTAGCCAATACCTTAGTAGCCAACAACTTTGAGTTGGCACCAATGTTACGTCAACTTTTTAAAAGCGAACACTTTTTTGATGATAATGCAATAGGTGTAATTATAAAAAGTCCGTTTGATTATGGTTTAAACTTTATAAAAGAAACCGGACTAACACTTAACGATGAACTTATAGAAGGCATGATTACCTATTGTGATTTGGCCGGACAACTTTTATTTGACCCTGTTGATGTGGCCGGGTGGCAACGAGACAGAAACTGGATAAATGCCAATGCGCTAATTAGTAGATGGAGCATGTTAGAGTGGTTTTTATTTTACAATTGGCAGCAAGGAGACCAGGAGCGTTTTAGAGAATTTGCCATAGAAATTGCCGGTAGCGCCAACACAGACCCGGACGATATTACACGCAAAATTGTAGATAAATTAGTTCCTAAAGGCTTGTATTCTGAAACAGATTATCAAGCAGCTATAGATGTTTTTAGAAGCGATGTCCCACCGGAATACTACCAAAATGGCACCTGGAATTTGTATTACGTTAGTGTGCCGGCACAAGTATTCCAGTTATTGTTACATCTTACCAGACAACCAGAATTTCAATTAAAGTAACCTGCTTATGTGTTTAAAACATCAACATCCCGGAAAATCACAAGTAGATCAACATGATTTAGAACATAGCTATTGGAGTAGACGATCTTTTTTACAAGCGCTGGGTATAGCAGGTTCTGGCACCATTATGCTGGGCAGTAACTTAGTAACAGCTTCGGCCCCTTCACCTCTTACGGCAGCTATTAGTAACTCAGAAACAGAAAACATATTAATACTTATAAGGCTTGTAGGTGGTAATGATGGTTTAAATACCATAATTCCGCTAAATCAATTTGATACATACGCTAATTACAGACCTAACATTTATATTCCGGAGAGTAAAATTATTCCTTTAACAGACGAGTACGGTATTCCGGTTTACATGAAAAATGCCGAAACCATGTGGCAAGACGGTCAGATGAAAGTGGTACATGGTGTAGGATACGAAGGGCAAAACTTATCGCATTTTCAAGGTTCAGACAACTGGGCTACAACAGATCCTGCCATGCGTAAAATGAAAACCGGTTGGATGGGAAGGTATTTTGAAGAACTATACCCGGATTTTTTAATAAATCCGCCTCAAGTACCGGCAGCCATACAAATTGGAAGATACAGCAACTTAGTTTTTGAAGGCACTCAAACCAACTATGCCTTTGTAACTGCTAATGCAGAACAGTTAGAGCGAATTGCAGAAAGCGGTTCGTTTTACGATGTACAAGATGTTCCTAACTGTATGTATGGAGAGCAGTTAGCATTTTTAAGAGGAATGACCAATATTACCTACGAGTATTCAGGAGTTATTCACGAAGCTTACACACGTGGTAGCAATCAAGTAGAATATGATGACAATTACTTTGCTCGCCAGATGGCTATTGTTGCAAGGTTAATTAAAGGAAACTTAGGCACCAAAGTATATATGGTTAGTTTAAGTGGTTTTGACACTCACGCAAACCAACCTATAATGCACGAGAGACTTATGTCTCAGCTTTCATCTGCAGTTAAAGATTTTTACGATGATTTAGCCTTTACACAAATGGACGATTGTGTACTTAGCATGACATTCTCTGAATTTGGTAGGCGTGTTTATGAAAACGGTTCTAATGGTACAGACCATGGGGCTGCTGCTCCAACCCTATTTTTTGGATCTGGCTTAAACGGTAGCGCTTTTGTTGGAGAGCACCCAAGTTTAGAGATTTTAGACAGAGGAAACTTAAGCTATACAACAGACTTTAGAGATTTATATGCAACTGTACTTTCTCAGTGGTTATGTGTAGAGCAAAGTCTTGTAGACGAAGCATTACTTGGTAGGCCTTCTGTTCCGGTTGATTTAGGATTTAATTGTAACGGAGTAACGCCTCCAAATCCTGATGATGATTCGGTAAGTATAGAGCATATGCCAATTTACCCGAACGAAATGGAACCCTCTATACATATAGAGCTCCCAACAGCCGGCCATGTTGTAATTCATTTATTTAATATTTTAGGACAACGCGTTGGTACTATCTTTAACGAAATGGCTTTTCAAGGCACACATACCATTCCGGTAAAAGAACGTGTTAATACCAGATTATCTACCGGACAATATATTTACAGAATAGAGTTTCAAGGAAAAAAATACAGTAAATCTATGCTAATTAGAGCATAATATTTAAAAGGGTTTACAGCCCTTTTGTTTTTTACAAAGTCTGCTCTTTTTCTCTCGTTAAAATCTGTATTTTTGTGCTTTTAATTCAGCACAAATGCAAAACTCAGCACAACGTTATACTATAACAGCAGCCTTACCATATACAAATGGTCCTATACATATTGGGCATTTAGCCGGTGTATATGTTCCGGCAGATATTTATGCAAGATATTTAAGGTTAATCGGAAACGATGTTGCTTTTATTTGCGGAAGCGATGAGCATGGTGTAGCCATACCTATGCGTGCAAAAAAAGAAGGAGTTTCACCCAAGGAAATTATAGATAAATACCATGCTTTAATTAAGCAATCTTTTAAAGATTTTGGTATTTCGTTTGATAATTATTCAAGAACCTCTGCAGAGATTCATCATAACACAGCATCAGATTTCTTTAAAAAATTATACGAAGAAGGTAAGTTTTTAGAAGAAGTAACAGAACAATTATACGATGCAGAAGCTAAACAGTTTTTAGCAGACAGGTTTGTAACAGGTACTTGCCCTAAATGTGGTTATGAAGAGGCCTACGGTGACCAATGTGAAAGTTGTGGCTCTGCACTTAATGCAACCGATTTAATTAATCCAAAATCGGTTTTATCGGGTTCTACTCCAATAAAAAAAGAAACTAAACACTGGTTTTTACCATTAAACCAATACGAAGATTTTTTAAAAGAATGGATTTTAGAAGGTCATAAAAACGATTGGAAGCCTAACGTTTATGGCCAATGTAAATCTTGGATTGATGAAGGGCTTAAACCCAGAGCCGTAACTAGAGATTTAGATTGGGGTATTCCGGTGCCGGTTAAAGGTGCAGATGGTAAAGTACTTTACGTTTGGTTTGATGCTCCAATCGGGTACATATCTGCCACAAAAGAATGGGCTAAACAACAAGGTAAAGATTGGGAAGTTTACTGGAAAGACAAAAACACCAAACTGATACATTTTATAGGTAAAGACAACATAGTTTTTCATTGTATTATTTTCCCAACCATGTTAAAAGCTCACGGTGAGTATATTTTACCTGAAAATGTACCTGCTAATGAATTTTTAAATTTAGAAGGCAACAAACTATCTACTTCTAAAAATTGGGCTGTTTGGTTACATGAATATTTGGTCGATTTTCCGGACAAACAAGATGTTTTACGCTATGTCTTAACAGCCAATGCTCCTGAAAGCAAAGACAACGATTTTACCTGGAAAGACTTTCAGGCCAGAAACAACAATGAGTTAGTTGCTGTTTTTGGCAACTTTATAAATAGGGTAGTTGTATTAACTAACAAATATTATAATGGCGTAGTGCCGGCTCCGGGAGAACTTACCGAAGTAGATAAAAACACCTTAAAAGAGTTACGCTCTTACCCTGAAAAAATTGCAGCTTCTATAGAGCGCTTTAGATTTAGAGAGGCACTTGCAGAGCTTATGAACGTTGCTCGATTAGGTAATAAGTACTTAGCAGACGAAGAGCCTTGGAAAACTGTAAAAGAAGATGAAACCAGAACCAAAACAATATTATTTGTAGCGCTTCAAATTGCAGAAGCATTAGCCGTTCTGTCCGAACCTTTTTTACCATTCACCTCCAATAAATTAAAACAAATGCTTAATCATAATTTATTGGCTAATACTGTAACCTGGGTAAATATTGGTTCTGCTGAGCATCTCATTCCTGTTAATCACTCCATAAATAAGGGTGAGCTTTTATTCACTAAAATAGAAGATGCCGAAATACAAAGACAATTAGATAAGTTAGAAGCTACTAAAAAGGCTAACGAACAAGCTAATACAGCTATGACCCCACAAAAAGATACTATTCAATTTGATGATTTCACAAAACTCGATATACGAGTAGGCACCATTATAGAAGCAGAAAAAATGCCCAAAGCCAAAAAACTTTTGGTGTTAAAAATAGATACAGGTTTAGATACTAGAACTATAGTTTCTGGTATTGCAGAGCATTTTAAACCTGAAGAAATTATTGGAAAAAAAGTAACGGTGCTTATAAATTTAGCACCAAGAAAACTGCGCGGTGTAGAAAGTGAAGGAATGGTATTAATGACCGAAACTCCTGAGGGAAAGCTAGTATTTGTTAATCCTGATGAGAGCAACGTTGCTAACGGCTCTGTTATAAGCTAACTTATTTAAGGCAGTAAATAGTTTTTTATTACATAATCACTTAACAGTTTTAAATCTGGTAAAACAGCCAACTCTGTATCTTCAAAGGGTTGGCTTAATTTTTGTAAAGTGCTTTGTATTATTTTAAGTTCTTTTTCACTCATCTTTTTTGTTTTAATTACATGTGCTAACACAGCGCTTACTATTGATAATTGTTCTGAAAGAGTTTGTAATTTAGCAAGCTTAGGATTGGTTTGTAGCGCTGTAAACTTTTTATGGTTTTCTTCCCAAACCGAAAGGTAACCAAGCACTATAGTGGCATTATCTGTTTCTAAAAAAAGTTTAACTGATTTATTAAACGGCCTAACTGCACTGGCATCTGCACTGCAAGCATCTGCAAATAGTGTAAACGGAGAATAGCTTTTGTATTCTGTACCTCCTTTATTGCGTGTATACTGCTTTAAAGGCTCACAAACCGTAACCAACGTTCTTAAAGCTTCAGTATTTTGATTTTCTGTCAGGTTTCTTAGTAAAACATCTCTGTTTCTATAATGGGTAATCCCTACCTCTTCTAACCTGTAACTAACAGTTTTTAACCGATTGTACATATTATCTACATCTGTAATTAGTTGCTCAGACCAGAACCTTTCTGCAATTGCTGCTGTTCTGGGCCATATTCTGGAATCTATGGTAACTGGAGTTACCAACTCACTCCACATGGTCGCTTCACCTCCTAAAATTAATTGTTTCTCTTTGGTAGATAACGGTGTTTCGGGTAACGGATCAACTTTATAATGTGATGCAGCAGGATACATTAAGTCTATATAATATCCATTAGACAATACAACTTTGTAGCCTTTTTTTACTGCATTTACTAATGATTGTTTTGCGGGCAACCCCTCATTAGAACCACGCCATGAGTGAATAATGGTAGATTTTGGCATTTGGATATCCATTATTTCTTCCCATCCCATAATTTTCTTGCCGTATTTATTTAAAATTTTTGCTACTCTAACGTTAAAATATACTTGCAGTTCATGATTACTGCTAATCCCTTTTTGCTTTTTAAAGGCTAAAATCTCAGGATTTTCATCCCAATGTTTTCCTTCGTTTTCATCGCCTCCAATATGTACATATTCGTGTGGGAAAAGCTGTGATAATTCTTTAAAAACATCTTCTAAAAAAACATAAACTTCTTCTTTTATAGGATTTAATGTTGGGTTAAAAATTCCTGCATTACGTTCTAAAGTATATATTGTGTCTTTACTTGCCAATTCCGGATAAGCCGTTAAAATAGCAGTAGCATGCCCCGGAACATCTATTTCAGGAATTACCATTATACCACGATTGTGTGCGTAGCTTACAATTTCTTTTATTTGCTCTTGGGTGTAATACAATCCATCTGATGCTAATTCGTGAAGCTTTGGCCTACTGTTAATTTTAACCCTAAAACCCTGATCATCTGATAGATGCCAATGAAAAACATTAAGTTTTAATGCTGCCATTGCATCTAAATTGCGTTTAATAATATGTGTTGGCATAAAATGTCTGGCTACATCTATCATTAAACCGCGCCATGCAAATCTGGGAGCATCGTTTATTACTGTTGCCGGAAAAAAATAAGACGATTCATTACTTTTTTGAAGTTGTAATAGTGTTTCTAGGCCTCTAATTGCACCAATATCTGTAGTAGCTGTAAGTATAATTTTTTGATTATTTATAGTTAACTGGTATGACTCGTCTTCGTGAAGCTTTATTTCACCGGGTCTTACAACTTTTATTAACAAAGAAGGAGCATCAGAAAAAACAGAATGTTTGTTAATTATGCCTTGTTTAAAAAAAACTCCGGTTCTATTATCTAAGCGTCTTAAAAACCTATTGGCTGCATCGTACAAACGGTCATTGAATGCACCTCGAATACCAACCGTAAAATTCTTGTTAATTAAAAATTTCCCTTCATTAAAAACCACCTCTTTAGGCCAAGGCATCAAAGGTTCTGAAGCAATTTGCGCACTGGTGTTTAGGGCAAGTGTAAAAATAAATATTGTTAAAAGTAATCTCATTAAATAAAATTTAAGGCCTTAATAATAGTGCCTTTTAAAAGCTTCTATTGCTGCATAATCTGCAAAACCAAGTGCTCTGTATCCCTCTGCTGTAGCTCTGTTACGTTCTTCGGCTCTCATCCAAAACTCACGGGTATCATCTCCTTGAAACATTACATTATCTTTTTGTGATTGATGAAAAAAGATGGCCTTACGCTTTTTTAAAACTTGGTCCGGACTCATTGGTACTGCCATGTCTATCTCATGTATGTCCCATTCATGCCAAGCACCTCTATAGAGCCACACCCAGCAATCTTTCATGAAATCCTCGGTTTTTAAAATAGCTAACGCTTTAAACAAAGCATCTAAACACACCTTATGCGTTCCATGAGGATCGGCTAAATCTCCGGCTGCATAAATTTGATGAGGTTTTACTTGCTTTATGATTGCCACCATTTTATGAATATCTTCATCAGATAGTTTTTTCTTTTTTATGGTGCCTGTTTCATAAAACGGAAGGTCTAAAAAGTGTACATTCTCATCATTTAAACCTAAATATCGGGTTGCTGCATACGATTCTGCTCTTCTAATTAATCCTTTTAAATGCCTGGTTTCATGAGAATCTACAGTATTCTCTTTTTTTTGCTTTAAAAAAGAAATAACATTTTTAGCTTGTTCTGCATTATTATTTAATGCGATGGCTATTTCAGCAAATTTAAGCGCATCGCTATCTGAAACTGCAATATTACCCGACGTTTGGTAGGCTACATGTACTTGGTGTCCCTGCTCTATAAGCCTATCAAAAGTACCTCCCATAGAAATTACATCATCGTCAGGATGCGGACTAAAAATAATGACACGTTTTTGTGCAGGCTTTGCTCTCTCTGGCCTGTATGTATCATCTGCATTTGGTTTTCCTCCTGGCCACCCGGTAATAGTATGCTGTATTTTATTAAACATTTTAATGTTTAAATCGTATGCTGAGCCTTCTTGAGCTAACAAACCAGACATGCCATTGTCATTATAATCTTTGTCTGTTAATTTTAAAATAGATTTTTGAGTTTTTCTGCATAACCAAACTATTGCTTTATTACTTAGCTCATCTGTCCATACGCATGGTCCAACCAACCAAGGTGTTTTATTTCGGGTAAGTTCTGAGCCTGCTTCGGTATCTAAAACAAAGGTTACATTAGTATGCTCTTGCAAGTATGTAGCTGGAACTTGTGAAGAAATATCTCCCTCTATTGCTCTTTTAATAATTTCTGCTTTATGCTGTCCCCATGCCAGTAAAACAATTCTTCTGGCAGATTTAACTGTTGCAACCCCCATAGTAATAGCTTTTCTGGGGACATTTTCTATACCTAAAAATGCTGGAGCAGCATCAACCCGAGTTATATGATCTAGCGTTATGGCTCTTGTTCCGGAATTGTAATGAGAACCGGGCTCATTAAACCCAATATGTCCGGTTCTGCCAATACCCAATAACTGAAAATCTATACCGCCAACTTCTTTAATTTTCATTTCGTAATCTATGCAATATTGGTACACATCTTCCGGTGCAACTGTGCCATCGGGTATATGAATATTTTCCGGTAAAATATCTATGTGATTAAATAAATGTTCGTGCATGAAGTAATGATAACTTTGTATGTTATCTTTCTCCATTGGGTAGTATTCATCTAGATTAAACGTAATAACATTAGCAAAACTCAGCCCCTCTTCTTTATGCATTCTAACCAATTCTTCGTAAACTTTAATTGGAGATGAGCCCGTTGCTAACCCTAAAACACACATTTTGTTTTGCGCTTGTTTATCTCTAATTAAAGAAGCTATTTCTTGAGCAACAATTTCTGAAGCTTGGTCTGAAGAGCTAAAAATTACATTGTGAATTTTTTCGAACCGAGTTTCCTCAAATTTTCCCGGTTCTGAGTACTGAATACTATTTTTACGATTCATGTGATGAATGGTTTGAGAGGTAAACATAAAACACTTATTATTAAAAGTGAAGTAATTAAGCTTTATAATATTGTTAATTTGTTAACTATTCTTCTTTAAAACAAACGGAATTGTTACATCCCGTTTGTATAAAAAAGAAACAAAAAATAGCTAAAAATTAGTTTAAGTACTCTTGTTTGCTACTGTTTTGCCCACCACAATTTTGTTGCTTGAACATCGGGGCCTTGAGCTTGTACAGCTGCTTCTGTATTAGCCCCATTAGTATTGTAGGCAGTACTACCATATCGCATTCGTTGCGGATACGCGCCATTGAGGTCGCCACCACTAAATATATCAAAATCAGAAACTCCTTGAGCCAATTCTGTAGGATACCCCGTGTCTCTAACAATTGCCCAGGCTTCAAAACCATCTGTATAGGCTGCAATCCAGCGCTGAATGGCAATTTTCTCTAAATTCTCATCGGTTGTACCATTTAATAAGGCCATATCTTCATTAGCTAAAAACGTATCTATCGCGCCATCATCTACTCCCCATATTTTCATGGCTTGTCTTATACCTTCTTGATAGGCAGCTTGGGCATCACCAGCCGCAAGACCTTTAACAATGGCTTCGGCCATTAAAAAATTCCCTTCGGCTGCAGTAAATACAATTTCAGGAAAAATAGGTTTCCCTTGGTTTTTAGGGTTTGTTACAATTTCTGCAGGTCTTGAAAATAATGCTTCTTTTACATGCGGATATATTTCGCCGTTTAATCTGCTGGGTTGCCCAACATAATACTCTCCATCTGTGATTGTTACGGTAACCGTTTCATTACCATCTCCGTCGGTGCTATCAACTCTTGTGTAAGGTACTCCGGCATCGTCTAATTGCTGAATTATAAAGTTCACATGCTTATCAAAAAGTGCCACGCCAGAACCTTCTGAAGGTTTAGTAAATACCACTTCTCCTCCATCTATTGGTTGTGCGTACATTGGTAATCTTGGGTCGTTATTATTACGGAGGTTATCTATAAGTGTTTTACCAACATTCCAGTTAGAGCCTGTACCAAAGTTATGCCATATGTCTCCGTAAGCAGCATTAGCCCATTGACTGATTTCTGTGTCTTTTTCCATTAAAGCGTTATCTGTATCTGTGGTTAATAAAGGCTGAGCCATGGCTTCACTTATGGCTGTTTCTGCAAAGCTTGCTCCAGTTGCTCCTTGAGCTCTTAATGCTAATCTTAGCTTTAAGCTATTGGCTAGTTTTTTCCATTTTTGTAAATCACCGTTAAAAAACAAATCATTAGTTGTTAATAAATCTACTCCCTCTCCGGTATTATCTGCATCGCCAATAATTTGCATTGCTTCATCTAATTCTGCAATAACACCTTGGTAAATAGCTGCTTGATCATCAAAAACTGGTGTAACAATATCCGGATTTAATGCTTCTGAATAAGGCACCATCCCAAAAGTATCTGTATACATTTGGTAGTAGAGACCTTTCATGATTAATCCTATGGCATAGTATTTATCGTTTTCTAAATCTCCTCCTTCTTTTACAAAGTTTATAAACACACTAAGGTTGCTTATGTAACCTGCCAACCAATCAAAACTTGCATCTGTATAACCTGCATTATAGCTATAACTTAATCCATCATTCCACCAACTACCGTTAAATCCAAAGGTAAAATGACCTGCAAAACGGTCTGCGTGTATTAGGTGTGCTCGCCAGTACGGAAATCTGTCTGGGGCATATAACCTAATTTGTGTTCCTGTTAAGAAAAATTTTGCGCTTACCTCGTCCGGACCAAAAGCATCGGGCTTTATGTTTATTTCATCAAAATCAGAACAGCCAACCATAACCATTATAATGGCTAAACATAGTATTTGAATTGTATTTTTTATTTTTTTCATGACTAGCATTAAATTAAAATTTAAGATTTACGTTTACCCCAAAGCTTCTAACTGTAGGCACATTGTTTATTGATATACCTTGACCAGATAATCCTGTCCCTAGGGTTGCATCCGGATCTATGTCTTTTGCTTTTTTATAAAAGAAAAACAGGTTTCTTCCTATGAGTCCTACCGTTGCCGAAGTCATTCCTATTTTTTTAACAACGTTTGAGGGTACTCGGTAGTTTAGCACAAATTCTCTCAACCTAATATTGGTCTGGTCATACACATAGTGTTCTGCAATACCAGAATAGCTAGACCAATACTCTTGAGCAGTGATATTTTCTGTGTTTTGAGAACCGGTTCCGGTGTTTATAGCATCTATCACTATTCCGGATTCTCTGTATTGTAAACTTCTTTCAGATACTCCTGTGCCGTCTAAATTAGCCGATGTTGACGAGTAAATTTCTCCTCCAAACCTTCCATCTATTAAAAACCTAAGTGAAAAGTTTTTATACGATAGTGTGTTGGTAATACTACCAATCCAGTCTGGTTGGGCATTTCCTAAAAATTCTCTTTCTGAAGATGCTTGGGGTCTGCCTTCTGCATTTACTAATAAGTTACCACTGTCGTCTGTATCCCAAACGGTACCGTAAATATCACCAATTCCTCCTCCTACTTCGGCTCTGATAGAAACATTACCACTATTAGTACTGTTAAGTGGTGTGCCTTCTAAACCATCTATAAGTTCTATCAGCTCATTTTTATTTTTAGAATAAATAAACGAAACATCCCAACTAAAGTTTGGTGTCTGAATTGGTTTTCCGCCAATTAGTAGTTCTATACCTTTGTTTTGAACTTCACCTACATTTTCTCTAAAGAAATTAAACCCTGTTGCCGGTGGTACCGGAACATCAAAAATCATATCGTTTGTTACGATTTTGTATAATGATATGTCTGTGTAGAGTCTGTTACCAAAAAATCTTCCTTCTACACCAACTTCAAACGATTTTACACTTTCTGGTTTTAAATCTTCGTTAAATCTAACATTAGGCGCTCCTAAAGTTGTTAAACCTAAGTAGCCTTGCGCAGGGACATCGAAAGTTTGACGTAATTGATATACTCCTGTGTCGTTACCTACTTCTGCCCAACTTGTTCTGAATTTTAATAAATTTAGCACTTCTCTATCTGGGTCTACAAACCTTTCTAGCAATATTGCAAAACTGGCAGACGGATAAAAGAAAGAGCGATTATCTTTTGCTAAAGAAGAGGACCAATCGTTACGCCCGGTGAGATCTAAATAAATAAAATCATCATAAGAGAAACTAAACGAGCCGTATAAAGAATTTACTTTCTTTATTGCTAAAGGAGTATGACGACTTTCTTGTATGTTGGTGTTGGCTAAAAAGGCACGAGTAGGAATTTTAAATTGCTCGCCTCTTACCCACATGGTTTCAAAAGTACGCTTAGATAAATTTCCGCCAACACTGGCTACAAGATTAAGCTTGTCTGTTAAATCTCTATTTGCCGTAACTAGAAAATCAGCATTTAACTCTGTGTACTTATTACTGCTAAATGTAACGCGTCCCCAACGCCTAAAGTGATGACCCGGTTGTTGTATTACATCTTCTCTAACATTAGTAATATCTGCACCAACCCTAACAAATGCAGAAAGCCAATCAGTAAATTCGTAGTTTAGTTTACCGAAACCTAAAAAACGTTCTCTTCGTTCATCATTTACATCATTTTCTAGAATCCAATACGGATTTCCGATGCTTTTTCCTTGCCCGGCATAACTAATTACATCATAATCATTAAGTCCTTCTTGTATATCGTACAACGCCGGATTTTCTACTTGATAGCGTTTTAAATCATTAATTCTAATATTTCTGGGCATATAATATACATATGCCATTACTCCTTCTGAACCCAGATTAACTCTGTTGTTAAGCTCTTGGGTAAAATAGGTTGCCTTACCATCAAAACTAAAATTGTCTGAAAGATCAAAAAGTGTTCTTAAATTAACATTATGACTTTGTAATTTAGAGTTTGGCAGTATAGATGTAGTAGCATTATTGGTATAAGAAAAACGAACACTAAAGTTTTCTGCTCCTTTATCTATTGCCAGAGAATTGATACTTCTGAGTCCGGTTTCAAAAAAATCTTTTACGTTATCAGGTTGTGCTGTATAGGCTCTTTGCTCTCCTGTGTAGTATAATTGTTGTGAACCATCTAACTGAGAGCCCCAAGACAAGCTTCCCATACCGGCTAAATCAGGATAAGGGGCGCCATTTGTACCTTGTCCGTATTCATTTTGAAAATCCGGTAAAAACATGGTGTCTTCTATGGCTATGTTAGATGTTAATGTAACTCCTAACCCGGCTCCTTTTGTGCCTTTTTTTGTAGTAATTAAAATTACTCCGCTTGCTGCACGAGAACCATATAATGCAGCTGCATTAGGTCCTTTTAATACCGATATAGATTCTATATCTTCCGGATTAATATCTGTGATTCCGCCTCCTGTTACAGTACTGTTAAATACACTACCGCCAGATTCTGAGCCCGAAGTATCTATTGGAATACCATCTACTACAATTAATGCTTGGTTATTACCGGTAATGGTGTTATTACCTCTTATGGTAATTCTTGAACCAGAACCAAGTCCTCCGGATTGGTTAATTACTAAACCGGCAACTTTACCAACCAAAGAGTTTGCCACATTATAGTCTTTTACCGTATTTACCTCGTCTGCTTGAAGTTCTGTTACAGCATATCCTAATGATTTTTTTTCTCTTGTAATTCCTAAAGAAGTAACAACTACTTCGTCTAAAAACTGTGTGTCTTCTTGTAATGTTACATTTATAGTGTTAGATGAACCAACTGTTATTTTTTGTGTTGCCATCCCTAAATACGAAAACACTAAGATGTCTCCAACCGATGCCGTGATGATGTAGTTTCCATCAAAATCGGTTTGTGCTCCGGTAGTAGTTCCTTCAACCAGAACATTAACCCCCGCCAGAGGTGTTCCTGCTTGATCGGTAACCGTTCCTCTTACCTCTTTTTGTTGTGCAAATGCTACCTGAAAAGTAGTTATTAATGCTAAAATTAAGAGGGAAAATGCTCGCGTTTTTTTCATAATAAAATACGTTAGGTCTTAGTTAATTACTACCTAATGTATTTTATTAAGTTATTGTATTGAAATAAAATATCTTAACGGCTGTAAACTACTCATTAACAACATAAATTTATCGACAACCGTTTTGTTGAAAAATAAACTTTTTGTGTTTTTATTGTTAATTAATCAATAATTAGTAACATTGTTTGAGATTTACTCAACAAACTGTTTTTATTTTTAAAAATTCATCAACAATTTAATTTTGCTACTCAAAAACATTAAAACCACTATTCCTATAAAATATCACATCCTTTTTTGGTTTGTGTATTTTGCTTTTAATGTTGTACGTTGGGGTAGTTATTTTAATGATTATTGGTACTCTTTAAAATCTAATCTTGTAGAGTTCCCTATTCACATAATAGTTGTTTATATAAACATCTATTATCTCATTCCAAAGTTTATTCTTAGAAAAAAACACTGGCATTATTTAGCAAGTTTGCTAGCAATGCTTGCTATGGTTTATTTAGTTAGAACAGGATTAAATTATTTATTAGTTACAAAAGATATTTGGCCTGAAGCCGACACACAAAGTGCGTTTTTAACCTTTAACCATGTTGCTGCTGTAGTATTAGGAGAATTGTATGTAATTGCTTTTGTTACAGCTATTAAGCTTATTGTAGATTGGAGTATAGAGAAAAAAAGAAACGAAGAGTTGGCAGCGCTCCAACTTAGTACAGAGCTTAAGTTTTTAAAAACACAAATTCAACCGCATTTTTTCTTTAACATCTTAAATAATCTTTATGCCTTAACATTAGAGAAATCAGACAGTGCGCCACAAATGGTAATTAAGCTCTCTAATATGATGCAGTATGTTTTATACGAAGTAAATACTACTAAAATTAGTCTCTTAAAAGAAATTGAGCATATTAATAACTACATAGATATTGAGCGCCTTCGTTTTAAAGATCGTGTTAATGCAAACTTAAACATAACAGGAAATATAGAAGATATTAAAGTGCCTCCTTTGTTGTTTTTACCATTTATAGAAAACTGCTTTAAACATGGCTTAGTTGAGAATGATAATATTTTAATTACCATAAACTTTACCGTTAACAATCAATATTTAATTTTTGAAGTCACAAATAATTTTAATGAGAAAGCATTAAACGAACATCAAAAAAAACACGGAATTGGTATTGCCAATGCCGTAAGAAGATTAAATTTACTTTATGCTAATAATTACACCTTTAAAACAACTCAACAAAAAGATAAATATTCAGTGTATTTAAAAATCCCGGCACAATGATTATTAAATGCGTTATTATAGATGATGAACCTTTGGCCATTAATGTTATAGAAAATCACTTAGCCCAGTTTGATAACTTTCAGATTGTGCAAACTTATAACAATCCTATTAAAGCCTATGAGCTTTTAGAAAAAGAAAAAATTGATGTGGTTTTTTTAGATATTAATATGCCGCAAATGACCGGGTTTGAGTTTATAGAAAGTCTTACAAACAAACCGCTTTTTGTAATTACAACAGCTTACCGTGAATATGCCGTTAAAAGTTTTGAGCTGGATGTATTAGATTATTTAGTAAAACCCATTCCGCTTAATCGTTTTTTAAAAACCGTCAACAAAATTTATCAATATAAATACAACACAACCCAAACAGATAGTTTGTTGCAGCAAGAACCCCATATGTTTTTGCGGGTTAACAAAAAACTTATAAAAGTTAACCTTAATGATATTTTACTAATAGAAAGTTTAAAAGATTATGTAAAAGTAATTACTACTTTAGGCGATTATGTAGTACACAAATCATTAACTGCCATAACCGAAGAGCTTCCGGCAAGTAACTTTTTGCGAGTACACCGATCGTACACTATTGCTCTAAACAAAATTGTGGCTTTAGATGGTAACACCATAGAAATATCTAACAGAAAAATACCCATCGGAAGAAACTATCAAAAAATTGCTAAAGACCGAATTTTACACACAAACGAAGACGACTCTTAATTACTAAATTATGGTAACACTAACTACTTTAGATTACGCTCTAATTTTACTGTTTTTTGCTTGCACTTTATTTATAGGTATTTGGGTTTCAAGAAAATCCGGGAAAAACACAACCGAATATTTTTTATCGGGCAGAAGTATGCCATGGTGGTTGTTAGGGCTCTCTATGGTAGCCACTACATTTTCTACAGATACCCCTAATTTAGTAACAGATATTGTTAGAAAAAATGGTGTTTCTGGCAACTGGGTCTGGTGGGCTTTTTTAATTACAGGGCTTTTAACGGTTTTTGTGTATGCTAAACTCTGGAGAAAATCTAAAGTTACTACAGATATAGAATTTTACGAATTACGATACGGTGGTACTCCCGCTAAATTTTTAAGAGGATTTAGAGCTGTTTATTTAGGAATACTATTTAACATTTTAGCCATGGCGGGTGTAACGTTGGCTGCCATTAAAATTGGTGGAATCATGTTAGGATTAGCACCATGGCAAACCGTTGTTATAGCAGGATTGGTAACCGTTACCTTTAGTGCGCTTGGCGGATTTAAAGGAGTAGTGTATACCGATTTTTTACTGTTTTTTGTTGCTATGGGAGGCTCTGTTGCAGCTGCTTATTATTTAGTTAATCTACCCGAAGTTGGAGGTATGCAAGCATTGCTTTCTCATGAAAATGTAAGCTCTAAACTTTCTATTCTGCCTGATTTTAGTAATACAGAAGCTGTAATTACACTTTTAATTATTCCGTTAGCTGTGCAATGGTGGAGCTCATGGTATCCGGGAGCAGAACCCGGTGGAGGAGGTTATATAGCCCAGCGTATGTTGGCTGCTAAAGATGAAAATCATGCCATTGGCGCAACCTTTTTCTTTAACATTATGCATTATGCTTTGCGTCCTTGGCCTTGGATTATTGTTGCGCTGGTTTCGTTGGTTGTTTTTCCGGATATAGCCAGTATTCAAGAGGCATTCCCAAATATTGCAGACGATAAGTTGGGGCACGATTTAGCCTATTCTGCCATGCTTACCAAACTGCCTGCAGGGTTATTAGGCTTGTTACTTGCAGCTTTAGCTGCAGCTTATATGAGCACTATTTCTACCCATTTAAACTGGGGATCTTCGTATATAGTAAATGACTTTTATAAACAGCAAATCAATAAAAATGCCTCGCAAAAAACCTTAGTTGCTGTTGGAAGGCTCTCTACTGTTGTTTTAATGGTGTTTAGTGCGTTGCTGGCTTTAATGCTTCAAAATGCGTTACAATTATTTGATTTTATTTTGATGTTTGGTGCCGGAACCGGACTCATATTTATTTTACGCTGGTTTTGGTGGCGTATAAATGCATGGAGCGAAATTTCGGCTATGTTTGCTTCGGGTATTATATCAATTTTATTTAACACAGAGTATATTGGTAATGCGCTATTTTCTGATGAAGGTATTTTCCCGTCGTATTTAAAATTTCCTCTTATTGTTTTATTAACTTCTATAATTTGGATTACCGTTACATTACTCACTAAGCCGGAAAGTAACGCTGTATTATATACCTTTTACAAAAAAATACAGCCGGGAGGTCCGGGTTGGAAAACCGTTTTAAAACAAGCCCAACAAGACAATATTACCCTAACCGAAACCAACGAGAGCTGGAGTGTTCCGGCCGGTATTGTGGCAATGCTTTTAGGTTGTGTGCTTATTTACAGTGCTCTTTTTGCAACAGGCTATTGGATTTACGGCAACTATACAATGGCATTAATTTTAACTGCAACTGCAACAATTTCGGGCTTTTTATTAACTAAAACCTGGCGAAAAATAAAAGCCAACGTACTGTAATTTTATGCAAAACAGAATAGCATCTATAGATATTTTTAGAGGGATTACAGTTGCAGCCATGATACTGGTAAATAATCCGGGTAGTTGGTCTGACGTTTATGCTCCTCTACTGCATGCACCATGGCATGGTTTAACACCAACCGATTTAATTTTTCCGTTCTTTTTATTCATAGTAGGCATTTCTATCTCATTAGCCTACAAAAACAAAAAATCTAATGCTAAAACTTATAAAAAAATAATCGTAAGAGCATTAAAGTTAATTGGTTTAGGGCTGTTTTTAAGTGCTTTTTTACCCTACGCTCCTTTTGTTAAAGATTTTGAAGCTATTAGATTTCCGGGAGTGTTACAACGTATTGGGATTGTGTTTTTAGTTTCGGCAGTATTGTACTTAAACGTAACCAGAAAAATGTTACTGCTTATAACCGGATTTCTTGTAATAGGATATTGGCTTTTTATGAGTTTTGTTCCGCTCCCGGATGGCACTATGCCAACATTAGAGAGAGCTCCTAACAATTGGGCAAATTATATAGATTGGTATGTTTTAGGCTCTCATATGTGGAAAGCAGATTATGATCCCGAAGGTATTTTAAGCACTTTCCCAGCTATTGCAACCTGTTTGATTGGCATTTTAATCGGACAAAAAATTGTTCAGGAAAGTCAAGAAAAATTAAAAGATTTAATGCTAATTTCCGGATTATTGCTTGCTATTGGTTACTTGTGGAGTTTTGTTTTCCCGCTTAATAAAGCACTTTGGACAAGTAGTTTTGTGTTGGTTACTGCCGGTTGGGCAACACTATTTTTAGTGCTACTTCATTATATAACCGATGTAAAAAAAATAGCGTTAGGTAATGTTTTTACTGCTATGGGAATGAATGCTATAACGGTGTTTTTCTTATCGGGTTTTATTGCTAAAACATTTTATTTGGTAAAAATAAACGGTATTAGCATTCACACTTTATTATACAACAATCTTTTTACCTTCAGTTGGCTTCCCAATAAATTAAGCTCGTTATTATATGCCATTGCTGTTGTGGCTTTTTACGGAGCTTTAGCTTACGTGCTATATAAAAAACGAATTTTTATTAAGGTATAGGCCTATTCAGGTACAATGGTTTTTAAACAAATTAGGGGTAGCTTATAAAAAAGAGGTTGCGCTTAAAGCAGCCTTGGCTTACTTTATTTACGCAACCTCACGCATTAGTAGCTTTTTATAGCTTATTTACCCAGCATTAAAAGCTCATTACACACAATTTCGGTAACATAGCGCTTGTCTCCTTCTTTGGTTTCATAGCTACGCGAAGTAAGTTTACCCTCTATTGCAACTTCATTACCTTTAAGCAAATACTTTTCTATAATTTCTGCTGTTTTGCCCCACGCTACAATATTGTGCCATTGGGTATCTTTAACAAGCTCGCCTTGCGCATTTTTATAGCTTTCGTTAGTGGCTATAGAAAATTTGGCCAATTTTTTGCCGCTTTCCAGATTAATAATTTCAGGGTCGTTTCCTAAATTTCCAATCAACTGTACTTTGTTTCTAAGATTTTTCATGTTTACTAAATTTTAATGTTAAACAGTTAATACTATTGGTTTTTGGCAACCAACAGTACAAATATGCGACCCTAAAATGCAGCTATCCGACTTATAAAC
>JBPEWY010000004.1:0-21486 GCA_052032225.1 Flavobacteriaceae bacterium | reverse complement strand
TTTCCCAGAAATACCCTCTGCAATATCATTTAAAACCGGTCCGTGATGAGACTTTTTATAAGTAAATTCAACATCGGGCTTCCCTTTAACTTTTATAGTTTTAGTAACGGTTGTAAACTCTAACCAATCATCTTTGTACTTATATAGTTTAGCGTTTTGCGGATGTAATTCTTCTACATAAAAGTCTATATCGTCGTTTTCAAACATGGTGAGACCGTAGGCTGTGTTTCGGCTGTGCGCCAAAAGCGGAAACGGAACGCCTCCCAAATGATACCCATACTTTTCGTAATTAGGTGTAGCAACATGCGCCTCATACCAAACAGCAGGTTGAGCATACCCAATATGCGGATCGTTTGCTAAAATAACTTTACCGTTTTTAGTTTTGCTTGGGGCAATAACCCAGCTATTACTTCCCTCAAATTGTGGAACCGGTAATGTGCTTAACGACTCATTAATATGATTGTTAACTGCTACCAACAACGAATCTGAAACTGTTGTTTTATAGTTTTTTATAAAAACCGTACTGGTATCAACATTTAAAGATAAATCTGCTAAATACTCATTGCCTAATTTATTTTTAATATAAGTAGCCAACGGATCTGTTTTATGAGCCATAGCAAAGCTAAAGGCCATATAGCCAATTATATTGTAAACATCTTGTATGGTGTAATGTGTTTTGTTTAATCCGGTTAAATGAAACTCAATTGGTGTTGGACCGTTATCTATAAATTGATTAATTCCGTCTAAATAAGCGTTTGCAAGTTTAACAGATTGGTGATTAGGGTTAACTTCTTTCACTACTTGCTTAGTAGCTTCATCTATTCCTAAAGCTAAAAAAAACTTGTCGGTTTTAAGCATATCTTCTCCAAAAACCTCGCTCAGTTTTCCCGTAGCAATACGCCTTAAAAGCTCCATTTGCCATAGCCTGTCTTGAGCATGTACGTAACCTAATGCTCTAAATGCATCTTCTTGGTTACCGGCATAAATATGCGGAATCCCATACGCATCAAAATAAACTGAAACTTCTTGTGTAAGATTTTGTAATTGTTTTTTTCCCTCGTAATCGGGTTTTAAAGATTGAATAAATAATCCTGCAGAAACTACTAATACTAAAACAATGCAACCTAATACTATTAGGAATTTTTTTAATTTTTTCATAGAAATTTAACATACAAAGTTTCTAAACTACAAAAAATTTAATTGATTAATAAAACTATTTTTAAAAACTAATTAAAAACAAAAACATCAAATAAAACATACTTAATGTAAAATATATTTTACTTTTTATAAATTATTCTTTACTTTTATACTTGATTTAATTTTTATACTTATGAAAACTATTTACTTATTACCCAATAAAATGAAAAAAATAGGATGGATTATATTTATTCCGTCGTTTCTGTTTGGTACTATAGCTTGGTTTAGTGGTTTAGAATTTGACAGCCTTTTAAAAACCAATGTTATAGCAATTTTTTACGAGGGTTTGCTTTCCGGCGATTATAAATTTATTACCGTTATAAAAAATGGTGTTCTCGATGAAATTATTGCGATTTTAATTATTGTTGGAGGACTTATGGTTTGTTTTTCTAAAGAAAAAGACGAGGATGAGTTTATAGCTAAAATACGGTTAGAATCTTTAGTTAAAGCTGTTTACGCAAACTATTTGGTGCTATTATTTGCTATTGTTTTTGTATACGACATGTCGTTTTTTCATGTGCTTGTATTTAACATGTTTACAACTTTGCTTTTTTTTATGGTGTACTTTACCATAAAGCTTAACAAACTAAGAAAAGAATACTCATGAAAAACACTATAAAAGTTCAGCGTGCTATAAAAAATATTACACAAGCAGAATTAGCAACTATAGTTGGGGTTAGCCGGCAAACTATTAACGCTATTGAAAAAGGAAAATATGTTCCCTCTACCCTTCTTGCCTTAAAAATGGCAAAGTATTTTGAGGTACCGGTTGAAGATATATTTATTATTGAAGATGGGGATTAGTTATTAAAACTCAACCGTAATTTTAATAATTTTTTTTGAAGAATCAGATGCTTTAAACCTATCGTCTCCTCGCCTTCCAATAACCCAAACAATATCATTTTCAGAACATAGAAGCCACTGGTTTTCTTTTTCAACTAACGATAATTTTTCGTCTTTAAAAAACTTGCTTAACTTCTTTTTTCCTTTCATACCAAAGGGTAAAAACCAATCGCCTTCTTGAGGTTTTCTTACGGTTAACGGAAATTTTAATTTACTTGCATCTGCGTAAAACACATATTTACTTTTATCTGTTACTTGGGTAACTTCTGTAAAAAGTAATGTAAAAGCCTTTGTTTTAAATTCTTTAGGCTCTTTAATGGTATATACTGTTTCTTGTGCATTAGGCAATGTTGTAAGTAGTAAATACGTTCTGTCTTTTATTAACCTGTGCGTATCACTGCTTACATATTTACCGCTTTGTGCACTGTTTATTAATGTCTGGATGTCATTCCACTGGGTAAAACCGTACTCACTAAACAAATAATATAAATATGTGGTAAGTGGATGTAGTTTTTGTAAATGGGTGATAAGGATTTTTATAATGTTGTTGTCTTTTATAAAAAGTTTATGTTTTACTGTATTAATATGTTCTTTAACGAGCAATTGGGTTTGTTGTAAAAAATGTTGCGTTTTTAAAAAGTTGTTTAAAAACTCCGGATGTGTTTCTTTTAGCACCGGAATGGCTTCTAACCTAAGTTTATTTCTAACATAAATTGTTGATGCATTGCTGCTATCTTCTCTCCATTTTAATTTATTTTCTACAGCATACAAATAAATTTCTTCACGCGAAAACTGTAAAAGTGGCCTAACCGTTTTATTGTTAATTTCAGGAATTCCTGTAAGTCCGTCTAATCCGGTTCCTCTTGATAAATTGATTAAAAAGGTTTCTAAAGCATCGTCTGCATGATGCGCAGTTACAACAAAATCAAACTTGCCACTATCTAAAAGCTCGTTAAACCAATTATAGCGCAACGTTCTGGCTGCCATTTGTGTAGAATAGTTTCCTTCTTCTTTAAACGCTTTTACATTGAATTCTTTTACTAGCGCCTTTACACCTAATTTCTTGGATAAATCTTGTACAAATTGCGCGTCTTCATCACTTTCAATAGCTCGTAATTTAAAATTACAGTGAGCAAGCGTAATTTGCAGTTGTAATTTTGAGCATAAGTGTGCTAAAACTACACTATCTAATCCTCCACTACAAGCAATAAGCAGCTTCTTGTTTTTTAAGAAGTTAAATTTGGTATCTAGTATGTTATTAAAACGTTCTAACATTGTAAATAATGGTTAAAAGTAGCTTTTTGTTACTTGTTTTCTAACACAGCACGCATTGCCTTGGCTTTAATTAAACATTCTTCGTATTCTTTTTCCGGGTTAGATTTTGCTGTAATTGCACTCCCCACAGAAAAAGATACATACTTATTTAATTTATTATACAATATACTTCTAATTACCACATTAAAATCAAAATCGCCCTCCGGAGTGAAATAACCAATAGCCCCACTGTAAAGCCCACGCTTGGTTTCTTCTAGCGCTTCAATAATTTTCATTGCAGAAATTTTTGGAGCACCTGTCATACTTCCCATCGGGAATGTATCTTTTAGCAATTCTACCGGATCTGTACTTTCTGTAACATTAGCCGATATGGTAGAAATAAGCTGATGAACTTGTTTAAATGTATATACCTTGCACAATTCTGTTACAGTAACAGAACCTTTTGTGGCGTGTTTAGACAAATCATTCCTCACCAAATCTACAATCATAATATTTTCTGCTCTTTCCTTTGGGTCTTGCGCTAAGGTGTTTGCCAAAATCTTATCTTCCTCCAAATTATTGGCTCTTTTTGCTGTTCCTTTTATGGGCTGTGAAATTACTGTATTACCCGTTTTACGTAAATATCGCTCTGGAGAGGCGCACATTGCAAAAAGGTGGTTTAATTTTACATAAGCTGCAAAAGGAGGCTTAGAAATTTTATTTAAGTTAAAATACGTTTGAAGCGGATTTATAGCTGCTTCTTGAGCAAAAAATTCTATGCAAAAATTGGCTTCGTAAATATCTCCTCTGTAAATATGGTCTAATAATTTTTTTACCTTATCGTAGTACGCTTCTTTGTGTACTCTAAGCTGAATTTTTGTTGTGTTTACTTTATCTGAAACCGCTTTATTTTCTGAAGCAATAATAGCCTTATAATCTTTTTCAATGTCTTGCGCTACTTCTTTTAAATACAAAAACTCTAATGTAGAAGCTGTAGCTTTAATAATTTTTTTGGGTTGAAAGAAAACCAAATCAGGAAACAGCAGTCCGTCGTAATTTTCAGAAGAAAGTTGCTCTATATCATTTTTTAAATCGTAAGAAAGGTATCCAAAAATCCAATCGTTTGTTTCTTTTCTAAACTCAGAAAGCTTAGCAAACGCATTATTAAAATTAGTACTGAGCGTATTTTTAGCTTGTACAGCTAAAACTGCCTCAAAACTTGTATGTTGTTGCTTATACTCGTTACTGTCTAACCAAATAACCTCGTTAAACAAGCTACCCCAAGTAAGTAACTTGGGTTTAATTTTAGCAACAGATGGTAATGCAAACGTTTTCCGTACTCGCAAAGCAATACTTTTGCGCAAATATAGTAAGTTAGCTGTTGGCTAGAGATTTTATTAATAAGTTTAAAGCTTAATTATAGGGTTGTGAATAAAATTTATATAATTTCGCACCGTTAAAACATCTAAACCCATTGGTTTTTAAGTATATATAGTAAATTTTTATAATGGGGAACTCAAATTTCAGATTGTATTTTATAGATGCCATGCGTGCTTGGGCTATATTAATGATGCTACAAGGGCATTTTGTTGATGGTTTATTAGATCCTGTTTTTAGAGATCCTGAAAATACAATCTATACCACATGGAAATATTTTAGAGGTATTACTGCTCCTGTATTTTTTACAGTTTCAGGTTTTATTTTTACCTATTTACTTATAAAGAATAACTTAAAGGGCTGGGATAATCCTCGTGTTAAAAAAGGGATTAAAAGAGGCATACAGCTAATTTTTATAGGGTATTTGTTGCGTTTAAATGTTTTAGGGCTGTTGGGCGGACATATATATCCATCATTTTATTTGGTAGATGTACTGCATTGCATTGGGCTTTCTATCTTACTTTTAATTAGTATTTATTTGTATAGTGCTAAGAAAAAATCGTATGTTTTTTCTGCAGTTCTTTTAATTAGTACACTTATTATATTTTTACTAGAACCGGCTTATAAAAATTTACCGCTTAGTTTTTTACCGGATTTTGCAGCTAACTATTTTACCAAAATAAACGGTTCTGTTTTTACAATTTTTCCTTGGTTTGGCTATGCTGCTTTTGGAGCTTTTATGGCTACCATTTTTAATAAATACAAACACCAAAAATATTTATACCCAACTGCTATTAGTTTGTGTTTGTTATTTGGGTTTACATTAATATTTTACTCTTCTAAATTTTTCTTAACGCTTTTCTCTGCTACCGGAATTCAGGTTTTTGCAGATGTATTTAACAACAACTATTTATTTATACGCTTAGGAGATGTTTTAGTTGTTTTTGCAGTATTTATGCTAATTCGTTCTTTACTAACCAATACAATTATTTTAAAAATTGGTCAAAACACATTAGCTATCTATGTAATTCACTTTATTATTTTATACGGAAGCTTTACCGGATTAGGTTTGTATAAATTCTTTCATCATAGTGTTCAGCCATATGCTGTAGTAAGCGGAGCTGTTTTGTTTATGGTGGTTACTACTTTTTTAGCACTCCGGTACGATAAACACGAAATATATATTAAAACTAAACTAAATGCTATCCTTAACGAAATAAAACTTGCGCTAAGTGATTTAGTTTTTATTATTATAGCCAAGGTTATACAATTTAAAAACTGGCTTGTACTCTCCTTTAAAAAGAAATAAAAAAACCGCTTTAAAAAGCGGTTTTTTTGTTGATTTTATTTGTTTTTTTAAATGTGTAACGCTCTGTTATCTGTTGCAGCTAATGCAGCTTCTTTAATTGCCTCTGTAAAGGTTGGATGTGCATGAGACATTCTTGAAATATCTTCTGCACTTGCTCTGTACTCCATAGCAACTACAGCTTCGGCTATCATATCGGCTGCACGAGCTCCAATCATATGAACACCTAAAATTTCGTCAGTATTTTTATCGGCTAACACTTTTACAAAACCATCAATATCCATGCTTGCTCTTGCTCTTCCTAAGGCACGCATTGGAAACTGACCAACCTTGTACGCTACGCCTTCTTCTTTTAGTTGCTCTTCGGTTTTACCAACAGCAGCTACTTCAGGCCAAGTATATACAACACTTGGTATTAAATTATAGTTTATATGAGGCTTTTGTCCTGCCAACACTTCGGCAACAAAAACACCTTCTTCTTCTGCCTTATGAGCAAGCATAGCACCTTTTACTACATCGCCAATTGCATAGATATTTTTTGCCGTTGTTTGTAAATTCTCGTTTACTTCTATCTGCCCTCTATCATTTATTTTAACTCCAGCAGCTTCAGCGTTAAGTCCATCAGTGTAAGGACGTCTTCCAACAGACACCAAACAATAATCCCCTTCAAAAACAACTTCCTCTCCTTTTTTATTGTCTGCTTTAACAATTACAGTATCGCCTTTTCTCTCAACAGATTTTACTTTATGCGATACGTTTATGCTGAATTTTTGCTTTTTTAGCACTTTATTTAGCTCTTTAGAAAGCCCGGAATCCATAGTAGGTATAATTCTATCCATATACTCTACTACGGTAACTTCAGCTCCTAATCGCTTGTAAACTTGACCTAACTCTAAACCAATTACCCCGCCACCAATTATAATTAAGTGCTTAGGAACTTCTTTAAGTTTAAGCGCTTCTGTAGAGGTTATTATACGCTCCTTATCTATTGTTATAAAAGGCAATGTTGCAGGCTTACTACCTGTGGCAATAATAGTATGTTTTGCTTCTATTTCTGTTGTTTCGTCTCCCTTTATGGTTATATGTGTAGCATCTTTAAAGCTTCCCAAACCATGATAAACGTCTATTTTATTTTTTTTCATTAAGAAATCTATCCCGGCTGTTGTTTGATCTACAACTGCTTGCTTACGAGCAATCATTTTCTCCAAATTCACCTTAACATCTCCGGGAATTTCTATACCGTGCTCTTCAAAATGTTTAACGGCATCTTCGTAATGATGAGACGAGTCTAAAAGTGCTTTACTAGGAATACATCCTACATTTAAACACGTTCCTCCTAAAGTTGAATATTTTTCTATAAGTGCAGTTTTCATTCCGAGTTGGGCACATCTAATAGCTGCCACATACCCTCCGGGGCCTGAGCCAATTACGGCTACATCGTATGTATTCATAAAGAATGTTTTGTAGTACGGTTATTACTTTTTGCTTTGCAAAAGTACAAAAGTTAATAGCAAACAATCAATATTTTACAAATCTTTAATATCAGTTTAAACAAACTAAGGCAATGGCACGCTGGTAGTATGTTTTACCTGATTTATCATAAACATACTGTGTGTACTACCTATATGTTGTATGGTTGTTAGTTTAGACACCATAAAGTTTCTAAAGTCTTGCATATTACTAACTACAACTTTAAGTAAATAATCGTAATCACCACTTATGTGGTAGCACTCTACTACCTCTTCTAAATTGGCTACTTCTTTTTCAAATTTCATAACAAATTCTCGCGAATGCTGAATGAGTTTTACATGACAGAAAGCAACAAAATTTTGTTGTAGTTTTTCGTTATCAAGCAAGGCAACATATTGTTTAATAATTCCTTGTTTTTCTAACTTTTTAACTCGTTCGTAAACAGCTGTTACCGAAAGATTTAATTGCAATGCTAACTGCTTGGTAGTTTGCTTACAATCTTGCTGTAATAATGAAAGCAATGCTCTATCTGTTGAATCAAGAGAAACCATACTGAATTATTTTCGTTAAATAAATTACAAAACCTTAAAACAATTTATATTTATTCTATAAATAGGTTTAAAAACAGAATAATATTCTAAATATAATTAATCTTATTGATATTTTAACATATATTCAAGAAATTTGATACGCTTAAATATTAAAACTAATACATCATGGATTTTAAACCAGCTGACAATATTCAAGATTTACAATATTTTGGTGAATTTGGAGGTGTAAACCCATCTATATCAGATTCATCAACCTACACATTTTTATCTGCTAAAACCATGTTTGATACTTTTGAAGGTAATGCAGACGGATGTTATTTATATTCCAGACATTCATCGCCTTCAAACTTATATCTTGGTGAGGCATTAGCAGCCATGGAAGGTACAGAAACTGCTCATGTTACAGCATCAGGAATGGGTGCTATTACTCCGGTTATCATGCAACTTTGTAATGCCGGAGATCATGTGGTTTCTAGTAGAACTATTTATGGAGGCACGTATGCTTTCTTAAAAAACTTTGCTCCTAAATTTAATATTACAACATCTTTTGTAGATATAACAAAGCTTGATGTTGTAGAGGCTGCCATCACTAAAAACACAAAGGTTTTATACTGCGAAACCGTTAGTAATCCGTTATTGGAGGTTGCAGATATAGAAGCATTGTCTAAACTAGCCAAAAAGCACAATTTAACACTGGTTGTAGACAATACATTTTCACCTCTTTCTGTATCGCCTGCAAAATTAGGAGCAGATATTGTAATACACAGCCTTACAAAATTTATAAACGGTTCTAGTGATACTGTTGGAGGTGTAATTTGCGGAAAGCAAGAGTTTATTGATAACTTAAGAAATGTAAATGACGGTGCTTGTATGCTTTTAGGTGCTACAATGGATAGTATTAGAGCAGCATCTATCTTAAAAAACCTTCGTACGCTTCATATTAGAATGAAGCAACACAGTAAAAATGCTCAGTATTTGGCTGAAAAATTTGAAGCAGACGGACTTAAAACGGTATATCCGGGATTAGCCTCTCACCCATCTCACGAAACCTTTAAACGTATGATGAATACTGAGTTTGGTTTTGGTGGTATGCTTACTATAGATGTGGGTTCTTTAGACAAAGCCAATCAGTTAATGGAGCTAATGCAAGAACGTAATTTAGGCTACTTAGCTGTAAGTTTAGGGTTTTATAAAACATTGTTTAGTGCTCCGGGTACTTCTACTTCTTCAGAAATTCCGGAAGAAGAACAAAAAGAAATGGGCTTAACAGATGGTTTAATACGTTTTTCTATAGGTTTAGATAATGATATAGAGCGTACATACCAAAAAATGCGTCAATGTATGGTAGAGCTTGGCGTATTAAATGAAGTAGCCACCGTGTAACTACAACATTAATTTTCAATATTTTACAAGAAAGCTCGGATTATTTTAACTCCGAGCTTTTTTATTGCATTTGCATAAAACCCGCTAAAATTGTAACATTACAAGCCTAAAAAACTAAACTTAATGAAAAACCAAGATAATACTTCCTCAAACCCGCAAAATCAAAACATAGTAGAAAACAAAGAATTAAGTATTTGGGAAGCACTTATTCCAATTTTTGCTTTAATTGGAATGCTAGCTTACAATGTTTTAGTGGTTTTTAAAGACGATGCACTAAGTGGTTCTAACCAATTTATTCTCTTGTTAGGTGCGGCCGTTGCAGCCATTGTTGGTTTTTTTAATAAGGTTTCATACGATAAAATGATTGATGAAGTTGCCGAGAATGTTAAATCTACAACCGGCGCTTTATTAATTTTATTAATGGTAGGATCTCTTGCAGGAACTTGGCTTTTAAGTGGTATTATCCCTTCTATGATTTATTATGGGTTACAGATACTTAACCCAACATTTTTCTTGGCAGCTTGTGTAATTATTTGTGCTATAATATCTATTGCTACCGGAAGTAGCTGGACAACCTCGGCTACCGTTGGTATTGCACTTATTGGTATTGGCGATGCGTTAGGAATATCGTTAGGTATGACAGCCGGTGCAGTTATCTCTGGTGCATACTTTGGCGACAAAATGTCGCCACTAAGTGATACTACTAACTTAGCGCCTGCAATGGCAGGAACAGATTTGTTTACACACATTAGATATATGGCCTATACAACAGTCCCTACTGTACTTGTAACTTTAGTGATTTTCACTATAATAGGCTTTACTTTAGATACTTCTCAAGCACCAGACACCAGCAATATGTTAGCATCAATCAAAGAATCATTTAATATATCTCCTTGGTTGTTTGTTGTTCCGGCTATTGTAATCGGAATGATTGTTAAAAAAACATCGCCTTTAATTGCTTTACTTATAGGTACATTATTAGGAGGTGTTTTTGCTGTGATTTTTCAACCGGAATTAGTCGCCCAAATTGCTGGTGCAGATACACTTACCCTTAAATCGGCTTACCAAGGGGTAATGAATGCTATTACGGTAGATATTAGCGTACCTACATCAAACGAAAAATTAAGCGATCTCTTCACATCGGGCGGAATGGCAGGTATGTTAAACACCATTTGGTTAATTGTATGTGCCATGGTTTTTGGTGGTGTAATGGATGCAATCGGGGCGCTATCTAAAATAAGCAAAGCTTTACTTAGTTTATTTGACTCTGTATTTGGTTTATTTGCTAGTACTGTGGCCAGCTGTTTAGCATTAAACATCACGGCATCAGATCAATATCTGGCAATTGTTGTTCCGGGTAGAATGTATGCTAAAGCCTACAAAGACAAAGGATTAGCGCCTGAAAACCTAAGTAGAACATTAGAAGACTCAGGTACTGTTACTTCGGTTTTAATACCATGGAATACATGTGGTGCATACCAAGCAGGCGTTTTGGGGGTAGATACCCTATCGTATGCCGGTTATGCTTTCTTTAATTATTTGAGCCCATTTACCACGCTCCTATTTGCTGCTTTTGGTATAAAAATCAGGCAATTAAAAGACAAAGTAGCCGGTTAGTGTGCAATTTCAACACTAAATAAATAAAGCTTATCATAACATAAAAAATTAAAATTTTATTTTATGGTAAACGCCTTTTTGAATATTATCTTTGTAGGTGAAATTAATAACCTAAAAAGTATATAAAAATGGCTATAGTAGGAAAAAAATTCCCAAACATTGCTGTAGATGCAATGAACGAAATGGGTGACACTTTTAAAATCAATGTATTAGAAGAAGCTGTAAAGAATAAAAAGAAAGTTCTATTATTCTGGTATCCAAAAGATTTTACTTTTGTGTGTCCAACAGAACTTCACGCTTTCCAAGAAGCATTACCTGAATTCGAAAAAAGAAACACTATTGTAATTGGTGCTTCTTGTGATACTCCAGAAGTACACTTTGCATGGTTAAACACCTCTAAAGAAAATGGTGGTATTGAAGGTGTAACATACCCAATTTTAGCAGACAGCAACCGTAACTTAGCAAACATGCTAAGAATTTTAGACATCCAGTCTGAAACTTACAACGAAGAAACCGATTCGTTTATTTACGAAGGTGATAATGTTACATACAGAGCTACCTATTTAATTGACGAAGAAGGTACTGTTTTTCATGAAAGCATTAACCACATGCCTGTAGGTAGAAACGTAAATGAGTATTTAAGATTAATTGATGCCTACACGCACGTACAAGAAAAAGGTGAAGTTTGTCCTGCTAACTGGGAAGAAGGTAAAGATGCCATGACAGCAGACAGAAAAGGTGTTGCAGAATACTTAAGCTCTCACTAAAATGGTACAGGAGTTAGCGCAAGACAACTTAGCCGAAATTGTTAAAAACAACAATATAGTTGTTGTACAATACGCTGCAAGCTGGTGTGGCAATTGCAGAATAATGAAGCCAAAGTTTAAAAAACTTGCTTCAGAACATTCTGATGCTACTTTTATAATTGCCGATGCAGAGAAATATCCTAACTCAAGAAAATTGGCAAACGTAGATAATCTACCCACTTTTGCAGCATTTAAAAACGGCGAGTTTGTTAATCAGGTGCAAACCAATAAGTTTGATGTATTAAAACAATTAGTAGATGAGGTTACCGGTAATTAAACATATCACTCAGTTTATTGAGGATAACGACGAAGATTACATTATTGAAACTATTGAAACGCTAGAAGCATTGGCCGAAGCTCCTCTAAAAGACGAAGAGCTGGATGTAATTGGCGAATTGCTTTCTAATCTTTATGGTGCTTTAGAAGTTAATAAACTTATAAAAGAAGGAACACCAAAAAAAGAAGCACTGAATAGTTTCATGAAACGAGTAACCGGTTCTATAGATTAAACTATTTGTTAACAACTAATCAAAATCCCCTTTTGTTTTCCAAAAGGGGATTTTTTTTAATTATAGTTAGCTGCTAAAAGCATAATTGGTTATTTTTAAACAAATAATTTTACAAATGGCAACAGTATCTCTTAAAGGCAATAATTTTAGTACAATTGGCACACTACCAACTATTGGTGCTAAAGCACCTGAGTTTACTTTGGTAAAAACAGACCTCTCTACTACTACACTGGCAGACTATAAAGGCTCTAATTTAGTGTTAAATATTTTTCCGAGTGTAGACACTGGAACGTGTGCCACATCGGTTAGAAAGTTCAACGAAACTGCAGCTAATTTAGCTAACACTAAAGTTTTATGTATTTCTAAAGACTTACCTTTTGCACAAGCCAGATTCTGTGCTGCAGACGGTATTGAAAATGTAGAAATGCTATCAGATTTTAGAGATGGGAATTTTGGAAAAGCATATGGTGTAACCTTTACAAATGGACCACTAGAAGGTCTTCTATCAAGAGCCATAGTAGTTGTAAACTCTAACGGAGAGGTAATATACACAGAGCAGGTTGCAGAAACCGTTAACGAACCTAATTATCAAGCTGCATTAAAAGCGCTTTCATGAAAAAACAACAAAGCTTTTTTAAAAGTAGATTAGATAGTTTAAAGTATGCCAGCAATGGTGCTTTGTTGCTAATAAAAACAGAGTCTAGTATTAAAGTGCAAGTTGTATTGGCAATTGTTGCAATAATTGCAGGATTTTATTTTGACATTTCATCTACAGAATGGATTATTCAAATTCTTGTTATTGCATTAGTGTTAAGTATAGAAGGGCTTAATACAGCTTTAGAAAAACTTGCAGATTACGTACAGCCGGAATACGATACTAAAATTGGACTTTTAAAAGATATTGCTGCCGGCGCAGTGTTTTTTACTGCAATTGCAGCCATACTCATAGGCTGTATTATTTACATTCCAAAAATATGGTAAATACTACTTTGTTAATATTACAAAACAAAGCTGCCATTACGAACGTTAGTAATTTGTATTTTTGTGGCAAACCTATAAGGGCTAATGGTAAAGAAAAAATCTAAAAAGACTACCAAATCTGTTAATAGTAAACGCTCAATCTTTAAACTTTCTAGACAAAATAGTATTGTTTTGGGGAGTTTATTGGTAACATTAAGTATAGCTTTTTTTATAGCTTTTACTTCTTATTTTATTCATTGGCAAGAAGACCAAAGTATTGTTACAGAATTTGCTAACAGAGAGTTACAAGCTAAAAATTGGCTCAGTAAATTTGGAGCTAACGTTAGTCATTTTCTAATTTATAAAGGATTTGGTGTTGCTACATACATTTTAACATACTTACTCTTTATTACCGGAGCCGGAATGGTTTTAAATCGTTCAAAAAAATCATTAGTAAATACATGGTTTTGGAGCATATTAATAATGGTTTGGTTTGCCGTTCTGTTTGGTTTTTTTACCGAAAAATTTCCGCTTTTAGGAGGTGTTGTCGGTTTTGAATTGAACGATTTTCTGCAAGATTATATTGGTAAAGCAGGAGTTATTTTATTATTAGCCTTCGTTGGCATAACCTATATGGTTGTTAGATTAAAAATTACTCCTGAAAAAATAGCTGCTCTTTTTAAACGTAAAGAACTTAATGCATCAGAAAACCTTTCTTCTCCAGAAGAAACTACAAATTCATCTTCATTAACCGAAGAAAATGAACAAAATGAAGCAACTGAAGTTGTATTTTCAGACACCACTTCAGAAGAGAGTACAGTTACTGCTGAATCTATCGCTATAAAAAACCAAAATAACAATACTGAAAATGAAGATTCTGATTTAAAGGTTGAAGTAGAACAACCTGAAGAAGAGGAAGTTACCGATGTTTTAGCCAATAAATTGGTTGAAGATTTTGGCGAGTTTGATCCTACTTTAGAGCTTAGTAATTATAAATTCCCAACCTTAGAGCTTTTAAGTGATCATGGTGTAAAAAGTAGCATAACCATTAACCAAGAAGAGTTAGAAGCCAACAAAAAAAGGATTGTAAAAACACTCGAGCAATACAAAATAGGAATTGCACATATTAAAGCTACCATTGGCCCTACAGTAACTTTATACGAGATTGTTCCGGCTGCCGGAATTAGAATATCTAAAATTAAAAACTTAGAAGACGATATTGCATTGTCTTTATCTGCTTTAGGCATTAGAATAATTGCACCAATACCGGGCAAAGGAACCATTGGTATAGAGGTGCCTAACAAAAACGCCTCTATAGTATCTATGCGTTCTGTAATTGCTTCGCAAAAATTTCAAAATGCAGAAATGGAGCTTCCTATTGCCTTAGGTAAAACCATTAGCAATGAAACCTTTGTAGTAGATTTAGCTAAAATGCCACACTTACTTATGGCCGGAGCTACCGGGCAAGGTAAATCGGTTGGTTTAAATGCAATTTTAACCTCACTTTTATACAAAAAACATCCTGCCGAAGTAAAATTTGTATTGGTAGATCCTAAAAAAGTAGAGCTTACTTTATTTAATAAAATTGAACGTCATTTTTTAGCTAAACTCCCTGATACAGAAGAAGCAATAATAACTGATAACACAAAGGTTATTAACACCTTAAATTCTCTTTGCATTGAAATGGATAACCGTTACGAATTGCTAAAAAATGCAATGGTTAGAAACATTAAAGAATACAATGCAAAGTTTAAAGCCAGAAAGCTTAACCCTAATGATGGACATAAGTTTTTACCATACATTGTATTAATTATAGATGAGTTTGCCGATTTAATTATGACTGCCGGCAAAGAGGTAGAAACTCCAATTGCTCGTTTAGCTCAATTAGCCAGAGCTGTTGGTATTCATTTAATTATTGCTACACAAAGGCCTTCGGTTAATGTAATTACCGGTATTATTAAAGCAAACTTCCCTGCCAGAATTGCGTTTAGAGTTACCTCTAAAATAGACTCGAGAACCATTTTAGATACCCAAGGTGCAGACCAACTAATTGGTAGAGGAGATATGCTTTACACGCAAGGTAACGATTTAATTAGGCTTCAATGTGCTTTTGTAGATACCCCGGAGGTTGCAAAAATTACAGAGTATATTGGGTCGCAACGTGCCTACCCTGAAGCACATATTTTGCCGGAGTACGTAGGTGAAGAATCTGGCACAAGTATTGATGTAAGTATAGAAGACAGAGACCCTTTATTTAATCAGGCTGCCGAAGTAATTGTTACAGCCCAACAAGGCTCTGCATCTTTATTACAAAGGAAATTAAAATTAGGATACAATAGAGCCGGAAGATTAATTGATCAGTTAGAAGCAGCCGGTATTGTTGGTCCTTTTGAAGGTAGTAAAGCAAGACAAGTTTTAGTACCTGATTTAACCAGTTTAGAACAATTATTAAATAACGAGAAAAATAATAACTAAAACATGAAAAAGATTGTCTTTATAATTGCTTTTTTAAGTGTAGGATTTGTGCAGGCTCAAAATGCAGCTAAAGCTAAAGCATTGTTAGACGAAGTTTCTCAAAAAATTAACAGCTATAACAACATTGTAATAGATTTTAAATATACGCTCAATAACAAAGCAGAGAATATTAAGCAAGAGGTGCGTGGCGATGTAACCATTGCAGATAACAAATACTATCTTAACTATTTAGGGGCAACACAAATTTTTGACGGAAAAAAACTGTACACCATAATTCCTGAAAATGAAGAGGTAACCATAGAGGATAAAAGTGATGAAGATGCAGCCACCATAAGCCCATCTAAGATGTTGTCTTTTTATAAAAAAGGATATAATTACAGCTGGGATATTTTACAAAATGTTAGAGGAAGAAAAATACAGTACGTGAAACTTACCCCAATAGATAGTAATGCAGAAATTAAATATGTTTTATTAGGAATAGATATTACCACAAAACATATATATAATCTTATAGAAACCGGTAAAAATGGTACACAAACTACCATTACTGTTAATTCTTTTAAAACAAACCAACCAATATCAAAAACCTTGTTTACTTTTGATGCCAAAAAGTACGAAGACCAAGGGTACTACATTATTAAAAGCTAAGGCTTAGTGAAAATTTTAGATCGCTATATTTTATCCAGATTTCTGTTTAATTTCATCAGTTCTTTTTTAATACTGATGCTCATCTTTATTTTTCAGGCTATTTGGTTTTTTATAGATGAGCTGGCAGGAAAAGGGCTAGATTTAATTATAGTAGGTAAATTTTTGTTTTACTACTCGCCTAACTTAATCCCCAATGTATTACCGTTAACCGTACTATTGGCTTCTATTATGACCTTTGGTACGTTTGCAGAAAATTATGAGTTTGCTGCCATGAAATCGTCTGGGGTTTCCCTTTATAGAGCTATGCGTAGCCTTATAATTTTTATGGTAATATTAAGCATTGGTACTTTCTTTTTTGCAAACAATGTAATTCCTAAAGCAGAACACAAATCATTTAATCTTCGTAAAAATATTGCCAAATTAAAACCGGCGTTAGCTATTACAGAAGGGGTTTTTAACGATGTTGCCAATTTAAATATTAAAGTAGATGACAAATATGGCGAAAACGATAGGTTTTTAAAAAATGTAGTAATTCATAAAAAAGGTAATGGTAGCATTAATACTACTGTAATTTATGCTAAAACAGGAGAGTTAATCAGTGATGAAAAATCAGATTTTCTTCAATTGGTTTTAAAAGACGGTTATTATTACGAGGATGTTCAAACAAAATCATCTAAAACCAGAAAAAGAATGCCGCATGCTAAGGCGCATTTTGAGCAGTATGTAATGAATATGGATTTGAGCGCACTAAACGATGTGAATTTAGAAGAAGAAAAATATTCTAACCTATTTAAAATGCAAAACGTGAGTCAGCTTAAACGTTCAATAGACTCGCTTGTAGTAGATAATAGAGAAATAGTAACAGCATTTAGTAAAAACATTAGCGCCAAAACCGGTTTGGGTATTGTTAATAAGAAGGAGAAAGAAATAAAAGTAGATAGCATGCCCAAAACTAACATAAACCTACTATCATTAGTAAAAGAAACAGCAAGAAAACAACAAGTTATAGATGTAGCACTTAACAATATTAATAATGTAAAAGGCTCTTTAGAAAGCAGAAAACCAGACTTGTTTAGACGCTCTAAACTACTTAATTATCATATCTTAACCATGCACAGTAAATATGCGTTAGCTTTGGCGTGTTTAGTGCTCTTTTTTGTTGGAGCACCATTAGGAGCTATTATCAGAAAAGGAGGTATGGGTTTACCAATGGTTATTGCCATTGCGCTATTTTTAACGTATTATTTTATAGGAATTTTTGCCGGTAACAATGCAAAAAACGGTGAATTAGATCCTGTTCTTGCCTCTTGGATTTCTACATTAATTATGCTTCCGCTTGGTATTATGCTTACCAGAAGAGCTACTGCAGATAAAGGAATTTTTGATATTGATGGCTTTACAGAGCCAATAAGAAACTTATTTAAAAAGGCTAAAAACCGTACCTATAAGCATCAAAAATAGGTATCTTTGCCTACAATTTTTCTATGCAACATACAACCATGCCAGATACAAAAATTAAACTCAATACAATAGAAGAAGCTATTGAGGATATTAAAAAAGGAAAAGTAATCATTGTTGTAGATGATGAAGACAGAGAGAATGAAGGCGATTTCATTGCTGCTGCAGAAATGGTTACTCCAGAAATGATAAACTTTATGGCTAAACACGGTAGGGGGCTTATTTGCGCACCACTTACCGAAGAACGCTGTAAAGAGTTAGAACTTAATATGATGGTAGAAAACAATACCGTTTTACACCATACACAATTTACTGTTTCTGTTGATTTGATTGGCCATGGTTGTACCACAGGAATATCGGTTCACGACAGAGCAAAAACAATAAAAGCTTTAGTAGATAAAAATACTAAACCTCATGATTTAGGCAGACCCGGACATATTTTTCCGCTTAGAGCAAAAAACGGAGGTGTTTTACGTAGAACAGGACATACAGAAGCTGCTGTAGATTTTGCAAGATTAGCAGGTTTCCAGCCGGCAGGAATTTTAGTTGAAATTTTAAATGAAGATGGCACCATGGCAAGATTACCGCATCTTGCCGAAGTAGCTAAAAAATTTGATTTAAAACTGGTTTCTATAGAAGATCTTGTTGCTTACAGAATGCAACATGACAGCTTGATTGAGAAAAAAGAAGAGTTTGAAGTAGAAACTCGTTTTGGCAAATACACCTTACACGCTTACCAACAAACCACAAACGATCAAATTCATTTAGCGTTAACCAAAGGTAACTGGAATGCAGGAGACCCTGTTTTAACCAGAATTAACTCTACCTTAGTAAACAACGATATTCTGGGAACGCTTACTAATAATGCAGACCAGAAATTAGACAGTATGTTTAAAGCTGTTAATGATGAAGGCAAAGGTGCAATTGTATTTATAAACCAACAAAGCCAATCTTTTAACTTATTAAAAAGGCTAAAAGGGCTTAAAGAAAATCAGAAAAAAGGTATCATGAAAGCTCCAAAAATAGAAATGGACACTAAAGATTATGGTATTGGAGCACAAATACTTCATGATTTAAAAATTTCTAAAATAAGACTGTTATCTAACTCAACTCAAACCAAAAGAGTGGGTATGGTTGGTTATGGACTTGAAATTGTAGAATACGTAAATTATTAAAAAATGGCTCATGTTTTATACATGAGCCAATACTTGTTTCATTTTCTGAGCTCTTTGTTTTACTTCTTCCTCGCTCCAACCTAATTTTATTAAAACAGAAATGTTTCTTCCCATCCAATAATCAGATTTAGAAAAATCTGCATTGTTATAATCCGGCATCTGGTTTATTACTTCTTGAGGTAGTTTTCCAAGTGATTTTAATTGCTTTAAATGCTCCCATTTTTTTATGTAATGCCAATTATTATCAAACCAATAAAAACAACCATCAACACCAGCTTCTAATAGTTTTTTATGGGCTTTTCTGGCAGTTTGTTCATCAGGTAAAAAGAAACTTAAAAAAGAGTAGTTTTCCTCGCCTCCTTCAGGTACTGTTCTAAATGTAACACTATCTAACTCACTAAGTGTTTCTTTGATTATACTGTAATTCTTCTTTTGAATAGCAATAAACTCATCAAGCCTTTTTAATTGTGCTACTCCAACAGCTGCATTAAGCTCAGAAATTCTAAAATTATACCCTAAAAACGGATGGTCTTCTGCTCCTCTATCATTCCCAATATGGTCATGCCCATGGTCTGAATAGTGGTCTGCATGTTTAGCATATGTTTGGTTGTTAGTAATTACAGCGCCTCCTTCTCCGCAAGTGATAGTTTTAACATAATCAAAAGAAAAACAGCCTAAATCTCCGTAACTACCTAAAGGTTTTCCTTCAAAAGTACCACCAATTGCTTGGCAAGCGTCTTCTAAAAGAATAAGGTTATGTTTATTACAAATAGCTTTTAACTCTTTTAATCTAGCCATAGAACCACACATATGAACCGGCATTATAACCTTTGTTTTAGGTGTGATGGCTTTTTCTACAGCAGCTATATCTAAAGTTAAGGTATCGTCTATATCTACCAATACAGGAACAGCACCAACAGATAAAACAGCTTCAAAACTGGCAACAAAAGTAAACGTGGGCATGATAACCTCATCTCCTGCTCCTACCCCTGCACTGGCTAAAGCAACAGTTAAAGCTGCTGTACCACTACTAACAACCTGAGCGTAACGTACATTCATGCGTTTTGCTAAGGCTTCTTCTAAGGTTTTGGTTTTCCAGTGTCCATTTCGCATGGCGTCAAAACCATAACGCATTAAAACACCAGATTCTAACACATCGTTTACTTCTTTTCGTTCTAAATCGTTAAATAATTCAAATCCGGGCATATGGGGTATATTTTATAGTTCTAAAACACTTTCGTTAATGGTTTTTCTAACTTTTTTGAACTCAGCAAACATATCATCCTGAGCTCTGTAGCCAATTGGCATAACTAAAACAGAGGCTAGTCCTTTATCTTTTAAGCCTAAAATAGTATCATAAGCATCCGGATCAAAACCTTCCATAGGGCAAGCATCTATTTCTTCTATGGCGCAAACTGTTAATAAATTTCCCATAGTTAAATAAGCCTGGTTTTTTGCCCACGCTTTTATATCTTCATGGGTTTTATTCGTAAAATCTTCAATTAAAAACTCTCTGAAAGGCTTTAAAATTTCTTCTGATGTTTTTCTGATAGTTTGTACTCTGTTAAAATAATTGGTTATGTATTCTTCGTTTATGTTAGTTTCTATGCAAAATATTAATACATGTGATGCATTTGCTACTTGCTCTTGATTCCAGGAATGCGCAACAAGCTGTTTTTGTATTGCTTTATCTTGCAAAATAACTAGCCTAACAGGCTGTAAACCATACGATGTTGCAGTTAAATTAAAAGCCTCTTTTATGGTTTCTATTTTAGATGTAGGAATAAGTTTAGTACCATCAAACTTTTTAGTGGCATAGCGCCAGTTTAGATATTTAATAACGCTCATAAATACTAATTTTTGACAAAAATAGCCATTAAACAGTTTACTAATGTAGTACAACTATAAATTATAGTAATTGATTTATAGATAGTAAGAAATTTGAATTAAAAAAATTTAAAAAATGGTTTTACAGAAATAAAAAGCTTTCTATATTTGCATCCGCAAAGGAGGAATGGCAGAGTGGTCGAATGCGGCGGTCTTGAAAACCGTTGAGGGTCACACCTCCGGGGGTTCGAATCCCTCTTCCTCCGCAAAAAACCGTAACTTAAAAGGTTACGGTTTTTTTTATTTATAATTCTATATTTTAGTTGTTCTCCCCTCTTGATGTTTTAAACCTTCCGTTTAAATAAGAAAATAATTGACTTTGTATTTCGTTTACATAAATAACAAGTTAAATTAATTTGTATTTTTGCAATGCAATGAAGCAGCTATTAAAAAAAATAGTGTCTTTTTCCTTAGCGTGGGTTGTATTATTTTCTACCCTCTCTTTTACCGTTGGTATGCACTACTGTGGAGACACTTTAGTAGATATAGCTGTTTATAATCATGCTGAGGGTTGTGGTATGGAGCAAGAGTCTAAAGCCGCTTCTAACGATTGCAGCATCACAAAAACAG
>JBPEWY010000039.1:0-13881 GCA_052032225.1 Flavobacteriaceae bacterium | reverse complement strand
AGTAACATTAGACTTAGCTAAGCAAATTGTAGAGAAATTTGTTAAGAGTACTAAAAAAGAGGTTTCTATAGACTACATTCAAAAAGTAGTTTCAGATTATTTTGAGATGGATGTAGCCACTTTGCAATCTAAAACCAGAAAGCGCCATATTGTACAAGCTAGACAACTAGCTATGTTTTTTGCAAAAAAATATACCAAAGCCTCTTTAGCAAGTATAGGTTCTCAAATAGGTAAAAGAGATCACGCAACTGTACTACACGCTTGTAAAACAGTTGATAATTTGGCAGAAACCGATAAGCAGTTTAGAAAATACATAGAAGACTTAAATAAAAAACTTTCACAGTAAGCATGCAGACCAAAGTATTAATGGTGTGTTTAGGAAACATATGCCGATCGCCCTTGGCGCAAGGCATACTTGAAAGCAAGGTAGATAATAACGCTATTACCGTAGACTCTGCCGGTACTGCTGCTTATCATGTAGGCGAATTGCCGGATGAGCGCTCAATAAAAGTTGCCAAAAAATATGGAATAGACTTAACTAAACAGCGCGCAAGAAAGTTTTCTGTTACTGATTTTGACACCTTTGATTACATCTATGTGATGGATAAAAGCAATTACCAAAATGTTATTGCACTAGCTAAATCTCCTGAGCATAAAAAAAAGGTAAAGCTTATACTTGAAGAAGTTTTTCCGGGTAAAAATTTAGAAGTTCCAGATCCTTATTATGGTGGCGAGCAAGGTTTTGAAAATGTGTATTCATTATTAGACAAAGCCTGCGATGAAATAGCCAAAAACCTAACAGAAAAAAGCTTTTCTTAAATCTAATAATTTCATAACCTTACTTTTTTGTAGCTTTACTGCTCTTTATAAAGAAGTATGCACAAGCCAGGAACTTTATATTTAATTCCTACCACATTAGGAGACACTGCCCCTTTAGAGGTTTTACCCATCTCTATTAAAAAAGCAATAGAACACATTAATTATTACATAGTAGAGAACGAGAAAACGGCTCGGAGGTTTATAAAAAAGATCACTCCTAACAAACCTCAAAAAAATCTAATTATAGAAACACTTAACAAATATACCAGCGAGTTAGAAATCCAATCACTTATAGAGCCGATTCTTAAAGGGCATGATGTAGGATTACTCTCTGAAGCCGGTTGTCCCGGTATTGCAGATCCCGGTGCCGATGTGGTTAAGCTTGCACATCAAAAAAACATAAAAGTTGTACCAATGGTTGGTCCGTCTTCTATTGTATTAGCACTTATGGCAAGTGGATTAAACGGACAACAATTTGCTTTTAACGGGTATTTACCTATTGATAAAAGCGAGCGAAGAAAAGAGATTAAAGCACTCGAAAAAAGGTCAAGAGAACTCAACCAAGCACAATTATTTATTGAAACCCCTTACAGAAATGATAAATTACTGGCCGATTTATTAGCTACACTTAACCCCAAAACACAACTTTGTGTAGCGGCCAACATTACAACACCAGACGAATTTATAGAAACTAAACCTATTGCCGGTTGGAAGAAAACAACTGTTAATCTGCATAAAATCCCAACAATATTTATTATACAAGCACAATAAAAAAACCTCAAGAGTAATTCTTGAGGTTTTTTGTTGTACTTATAATCTAATTTATGTGTCCTTAAATTTTAGCTTTTCTGTCTGGTTTAATATTTGAGGTGTCGTATCCTGAAAATTTCTTCATATAATACTGAATAGTAGCCCCATTACCATCTTCAAAGTTATATGCACCTCCGGAACGCAAATATTTTTTTACGTTACCGGCTCCAGCTAAATGTGCTGCTGCTAAGATCCCAGACTCTGTAATTTTTATTCCGTTTATTTTTTTACCAACATACTGCTTAATGTATTTACGTAAAATCCACTTATTTCTGGCAGTATTAGCTATAAAGGCTTTCTCTTGAAGCTTTGGAGAGTTTAAAAACTTTTTAACGTTATACACTCCTATCATCTCTAAAGTAGAAGCCCCAAATTGGTATTTACCTAAGTAACCTAGTTGGTTTATTACAAAATAATCTCCTTGAGATTCTTTAAACCCTAAAGCCTCTTTAAAACCAACAAAGGTTTTTCCGGTAAACGGAGTAATTACAAAACCTGAGTTTTCTATAGAATCAGTTTCAGGAACAGTAAATACTACCGGTTCTGTTACAACAAGATTTTCAGGAACGTTTGCGGTTTTTTTTGTTGAGGTAAAACCTAAACTCAGTAATAGTACTAGAATGATTAGGGGGCATAAAATAATTATGCTTCTTCTCATATAATGTAATTTCTTTAAGACTTACGCCTTAAAAAGGCAGCTTAAAATTTGAGCCTGCAAATTTACGATTTTTTTTTAATTCTGAAAATTAAGGAGTTAAACTACTGTTAAAAGGGTTAAAACCATAGTATTTTAAGGCTATCGAGTAATTTTTTGGCGATTAATCCAGCGTATGTAAGCCTGCTTATTAATGTTATGTTCACGCAAAGTTTTAGCAAATTTATGATATCCCGGTCGCTCTACATCGGCAACAAAATACAAGTAATTATGCTTTTCTGGGTTTAACACAGCATCTATAGCAGAGATATCCGGCATTGCTATAGGACCGGGTGGCAATCCGGAAAACTTATAGGTATTGTATGGTGAGTTAATCTCTAAATCTTTGTATAAAACTCTTTTTATAATTGTATCGTGATTTTTTAATTGCTCTTTTAATGCATATATAACCGTAGGATCTGCTTGTAATAGCATTCCTCTTTTTAATCGGTTTAAGTAAACTCCTGCTACTCTGGGTCGCTCATCTATTTTTACAGTTTCTTCATGCACTATAGATGCTAAGGTTATAACTTGTAATGGTGTTAAGCCAATTGCAGCAGCTTTTTCCATTCTCTTTTCATTCCAAAACCTGTTGTATTCTTTTAGCATTCTATCTCTAAACTCTTCGGCAGAGGTATTCCAAAAAAACTCGTATGTGTTCGGCACATACATTGCCAGGGCTGTTTTAGGTGTAAATTTATTGGCAGATAAGAAAGCAGAGTCTAAAAAGGTTTGCATTAACGAGGCACTATCTGCTTCTATTTGATTTGCTATTCTTGCTGCAAGTTTGGGTAATGTTTCTTGGTTATTAAACGAAATCCTGATAGGCACATTTTTACTACGTAAGGCATTTATAATCTCATTATTATTCATGCCTTTTACAATCTCAAATCTACCTGCCTTTACATTGTTAACATATCCCTTTTTTTGGGCAACAAGCTCAAAACTTTCTACATCTTTTAAAAGCGGAGCAATGCTTTCTTTTACATTATTAAAAGTACTGCCTGTTTTAACATACACATAAGCTTTATCATTATTAAAAGCTGTGTTTGGCGAAAATATAGCTGTGTAAATAGAATATGTAATTACAGCACCAACTACCAACCCAATTAAAAGTATAGCAATAACAATTTTACGAATGTACATGATTAATTAATTGATATAATATTTCGTCTTTATACGTTCCGTTTACAAATCTCCACTCTTTTTTTACACCAACTTCTTTAAAACCTAATTTTGTAAAAAGCTTTATGCTAGGCGTATTATGCGCCATAATATTGGCATATATTTGATGTAATTGCAAATGGGTAAAGGCATAATTTATTAGTAATTTAAGCGCTTCTGTTCCATAACCTTTACCTCTACTAGATTCTTCTTTAATTATAATACCTACCCCTGCTCTTTTGTGTGTTGGGTTAAAATCAAACAAATCTATTAACCCAACTATTGTATGTTGCTTATTGCAAATTGCTAATCTAAGCTGTTTTACTTGGTAAATATCTTGTTGGCTGTTTTTTAAATAGTTTTTTAAAACTAACTTGGAGTATGGAGTTACGGTTTCGCTTATTTCCCAAATATTTTCATCGTTCTCTAATTCGTATAGAAAATCTAAATCTTTAGGCTCTAATGCTCTTAAATAAATTATTTCTCCTTTAAGCGTTACCATGATACCTCTCCTTTAAACACAAATGTTGCCGGACCGGTTAAAAAAACCTCTTTATACTGTTTGTTGTTTGCAACAAAGCTAACAGATAAATCTCCTCCTAAGGTTGTTAACACAACTTTGTTTTTATCTGTATAATTTAAATGGTGCATAGCTATGGCAACAGCTGTAACTCCGGTGCCACAAGAAAGCGTTTCGTTTTCTACTCCTCTCTCATAAGTTCTAACCTTAAAAACGTTTTCTGATTGTTGCGCTACAAAATTAACATTGCATCCGGCTTCCCCATAAACATTATACCTAATATTAGCGCCTTGTTTTACAACATCTAAATCGTTTAAAGATTTACATACAACTATATGATGAGGCGATCCGGTATCTAAAAACACTTCTGTAGGGCTCATTGTTTTAACCTCTGTAACATCTTGCATTTTTAAGGCTACATTATCTTTAAAATCTATTGTAGCATCGTGAATACCATCTATGGCTGTAAAACGCGTTTTAGATTGTATAATTCCTAATTTTTTTGCGAATGCAACAATACATCTACCCCCATTACCACACATGGTACTCTGATTACCATCTGAGTTAAAATAAATCATTTTAAAATCTGCCGAATCGTCATTTTCCAATAAAATTAAACCATCTGCTCCTATGCCAAATTTTCTGTCACAAAGGTCCGCAATTAATTTGGTATTATTTTTGGGAAACACTAACTGCCTGTTATCTATTATAATAAAGTCGTTACCGGTTCCTTGATATTTATAAAAGGTAATGGCCATTGTAAAATTAATATGTGCAAATATACTATTATGCTTAGCATTATGCGATGTTAAACAGGCGTTAAAGTTATGTATATAACATAATAATGGACTAATTTTAGGTGTTAATTTCACAAAAGCAAAAACAACTGTTATGAAAAGATTTGGGAGCCTTTTAATATTAGCCGTTTTAGCTGGAGCACTAACTTTAGGTACTTATAAATTGTTTTTTGAAAAACCTGTAACTGTGGTTGCAGCCAGCAACCAACCAAATTTTGTAAAAACAACAACTTCATTCCCTATAAACAACAATATAACTGCTACAGAAAATGTTGACTTTGTAGCTGCAGCAGAGGCTACTGTTAATGCTGTTGTGCATGTTAAAAACGTGTCTATTGCTTCTGCTCCGGTTACTATTATGGATTTTTTCTATGGTAGAACAAGACCACAAGCCAGAATTGGTACCGGTTCTGGTGTAATAATTTCTCCCGACGGATATATTATTACTAATAACCATGTAATTGAAAATGCTTCTGAAATAGAAATAACAACCAACGATAATAAAACGTTTAAAGCAAGTTTAGTTGGTACAGACCCCGAAACAGATATAGCTCTTCTTAAAGTAGATGCCAACGAAGATTTTCCGTATATAACTTTTGGAGATTCTGATAATACTAAAATTGGAGAATGGGTATTAGCTGTCGGTAACCCGTTTAATTTAACATCTACTGTTACTGCCGGTATAGTTAGCGCAAAATCAAGAGATTTAAATCCTAACGACAGAATTAACCAATCGTTCATCCAAACAGATGCTGCTGTAAACCCCGGTAATAGTGGCGGTGCACTTGTTAATGTTAGAGGCGAGCTAATTGGCATAAATACTGCAATAACTTCGCAAACCGGCTCTTACATTGGATACTCTTTTGCTGTACCAAGCAATATAGCTAGAAAAGTTGTAGAAGACATAATGGAGTATGGCGATGTGCAAGAAGGGATGCTTGGTGTTAGCGGTAATGGTCTAAACTCTGTTGTTGCAGAAGCTCTTAAAATAAAAGAAACCCAAGGATTTTATATTGGCGCTGTAGAAGAAAATTCTGGTGCTGAAAAAGCAGGTTTAAAAGAAGGTGATATTATTAAGAAAATAGACAATGTAACCATCAATAAATTTTCTGATATGGCGGGTTACCTAAAATCTAAACGTCCTAACGACGTGGTTCAGGTAACTATTTTAAGAAATGGTAAATACAAAACTGTACCCGTTACTTTATCTAAAAAAGTACTAACTTTTACCAGTCTGTACGGTTTACAGCTAAAAAACTTAACTAATGCTGATAAAGCTAAATACAAAATAAAAGAGGGTGTTAAAGTTACAGGTAACCGTAACCCACAATTTAGTAGAATGGGCATTACAGAGGGTTATTTGGTAATTCAAATAAACGACTATAAAATAACAAACATAAATGATGTTGAGGCGTTTTTACAAACTAAAGAAAACATGTATAAGCTCATAGTTGTAAGCCCTTCAGGAGAAATAGAACGTTATATTTTTCAGTAATCAACCTTACTCTTAAATACCATAAAAGCCCTCTTGCTTAAGAGGGCTTTATTTTTTACTTTTTTCTTTACGAAAACGTTTGAAAATTATACTTTTGCGGCAAAATAAAAACACAACTTAAACTTTCATACTAATGCTTTCTAACGAAATTTACGAGAAAGAGTTAGCTTTTCAGGCAGACAGACGAAAAGCCTCTATTGAGTTCATTAAAATAGTTAATGACCTGTGGTACGACAAAGCCATAGAGCTTGTTCTTTTTAGAAATCAACTTATAGACAGAAACGTAAGCGAAATTATAAACCTGCACGAATATGCAGGTGAGTTTGTACAAAAGCCAATTTCTATTTTTGATTCAGTAGAGATTGCTCAAGCTATAAAAAATATTGACTTACCCCCTTCTAAATTAGATATTGGTAAACTTACTTACGAATACCATTTAGAAGATAATAAATACGATTCTGCTACTGATTTTGTAATAGACAAACTTTCTGATGCTAACAATAGCAACGAAATTCAGCCAAAAGATGTTGTTTTATACGGTTTTGGTAGAATTGGTAGACTACTGGCACGCGAGTTAATGGCAAAAACCGGAAAAGGCAGTCAATTACGCCTACGTGCAATTGTAACAAGAGGTACTATTACTCCAGAAATTTTAGAAAAAAGAGCTTCGTTACTCAGAAACGACTCTGTTCATGGTGATTTTCACGGTACAGTTGCTTCAGATTTTAACAACCAAGCCCTAATTATAAATGGTACAACCGTTCATATGATTACGGCAAATGCACCGGAAGAAATAGATTATACACAATATGGTATTAATGATGCTTTAGTAATAGATAATACCGGAGCGTTTAGAGACGAAGAAGGATTAGGACGCCATTTAAAAGCTAAAGGAGTAGCTAAAGTATTATTAACAGCGCCCGGAAAAGGTGTCCCAAACATTGTTCATGGTGTAAACCATAAAGACTACGATCCTGATACAGTAAATATTTTCTCTGCAGCTTCTTGTACTACCAATGCTATCACACCAATTTTAAAAGTAGTAGAAGATACTTTAGGTGTTGTTAAAGGGCATTTAGAAACTATTCATGCTTACACTAACGACCAGAATTTGGTAGATAACATGCACAAAAAGTACCGTAGAGGTAGAGCTGCAGCTTTAAACATGGTAATTACAGAAACCGGTGCCGGTAGTGCCGTTGCTAAAGCCTTACCTTCTTTAACGGGTAAACTAACTTCTAATGCAATTAGAGTTCCTGTTCCTAACGGATCTTTAGTGGTGCTTAACTTAGAAGTAGGCAAACAAACAAGCAAAGAAGAGATTAACGAAATAGTGAAAAAATATGCACTTGAAGGCGATTTAGTTGAACAAATTAAATATTCGTTAAGCAATGAGCTTGTATCATCAGATATTGTAGGTACATCGGCCCCTGCAATCTATGATAGTAAAGCTACCATAGTATCCGGAGACGGTAAAAGCGTAGTATTATACATTTGGTATGATAATGAATACGGTTACTCTCACCAAGTAATCAGATTAGCAAAATATATTGCAAAAGTTAGACGCTACACATATTATTAAAATAAAACAACTTAATTTTAGAAAGCTCCACAATGTTGGAGCTTTTTTTATAAAAAAAGTATCTTTGGTAACAATATGGCAAAAGTCGTATCGTTAGCATAATATTATCACTAACAACACTATATAAAAGAGATGATGAGAAAAGTAAGATTAATTGTTACAGGTTTAGCCTTCCTGTTTGTGGCTGTATTACACGCGCAAGAAGAGCCTAAGCTTTCTTTAGATGAAGGCTCTATAGAAAATCAGTTTGAATATGTTTTTAAAAAATCAGGAAATTACCAAGAGTACGAAGTAGTTAAGCGCACCTGGTTAATTAAACTTAGAAACAATGTTATAGATAGTTTGAATGCTGCTTATGCCAATAATAAATCTTTACAAGCCACAATAAATAATCAAAAAAAAGAAATTGCTTCATTACAAGCTCAACTTAAAACAACAACCGATAATTTAAATACCGTAACCGAAGAAAAAGACAGTATATCGTTCTTTGGTTCGTTATGGAGTAAAGCTGCATATAAATCGTTAATGTGGAGCATTATTGCTATATTAACCATATTGTTGTTATTCTTTATTTACAAATTCAGGAATAGCAATATTATTACGCAAGAAGCCAGAAACAGCTTAGCAGAACTTGAAGCAGAATACGAAGAACACAGACGAAGAGCTTTAGAGCGCGAACAAAAAGTTAGAAGACAACTACAAGACGAAATAAATAAACAAAAAGCCGGTAAAAAAAGTTAACATACAAACTCCCCTAAAATTGGGGAGTTTTTTTATTTATTATGCTATACATAAAACAAGCAACCATAGAAGATTTAAAAGATTTAACCCCACTTTTTAGCGCTTACAGAGTTTTTTACAAACAAGAAGCTGCTCCTAAATCTGAGTTCAAATTCTTGTTAAATAGACTTAACCATAATGAGAGTATAATTTTTATAGCCTATTACCAAAATAAAGCTGTAGCATTTACACAATTATACCCAACATTTTCATCGGTTTCATTACAGCCTTTTTACATTTTAAATGATTTGTTTGTGGTTGCATCACACAGAAACCTCGGTATAGCAAAAGCACTATTAAATCATGCTAAACAATATTGTATAGATAAAAACTATAAAGGTCTTGCTTTAGAAACTGCATCAGACAATTTTGCCCAAAAGCTTTACGAAAAATTAGGCTGGGAAAAAGATAGTACCATGCTTCATTATTTCTGGAAAGCGCCTCAATAAAATTGATTGTTGGCATATAACAAAAGCAATATCTTTGCAAAAAACCATTGTATGCGTATAGATATTATAACGGTACTTCCGGAACTCATTAAAAGTCCTTTTGAAGCTTCTATTTTAAAAAGAGCTCAACAAAAAGGCTTAGTAGAAGTTAAGTTACATAACCTAAGAGACTATACTACAAATAATTATAAAACAGTAGATGATTACCAATTTGGTGGTGGCGCCGGAATGGTTTTAATGATAGAGCCAATAGATAAATGTATTACAGCACTAAAAGCAGAAAGAGAATACGACGAAGTGATTTATATGACTCCAGATGGCGAAACCTTAAATCAAACCATGGCCAATACACTATCATTAAAACAAAACCTAATTATTTTATGTGGCCACTATAAAGGAGTTGATCAAAGAGTGAGAGATCACTTAATTACTAAAGAAATTTCTATAGGAGATTATGTATTATCCGGAGGAGAGCTTGGTGCTGCTGTTTTATGCGATGCTATAATTAGATTAATTCCAGGGGTTTTAAATGATGAAACTTCTGCCCTAACCGATTCTTTTCAAGACAATTTATTAGCTCCACCCGTGTATACACGTCCGGCAGATTACAAGGGATTAAAAGTACCCGAAATTTTATTAAGCGGAAACTTTCCTAAAATTGAAAAATGGCGAGAAGAACAAGCCTTAAAACGCACGCAAGAGCGCAGACCGGACCTTTTAAATAAAAAATAAAAACTGTTGCTTATTCGTATTAATTGATTATTTTTGCAGTCAATTTAGTTCAACCTCTGGCGAGAGACGTGAATGTTGTTCTAAATCAATTTTTAAACATAAATTAAAATGGACTTAGTAAAATTTGTTCAAGACGAATTTGTAACTAAAAAAGATTTTCCAGAATTCTCTGCTGGAGACACTATTACTGTTTACTACGAAATTAAAGAAGGCGAAAAAACTCGTACTCAGTTCTTTAGAGGAACTGTAATTCAAAGAAGAGGTAGTGGTGCTACCGAAACTTTTACCATTCGCAAAATGTCAGGTACTGTTGGTGTAGAGCGTATTTTCCCAATTAACATGCCTGCATTACAAAAAATAGAAGTTAACAAGCGTGGTAAAGTTAGACGCTCTAGAATTTATTACTTTAGAGGTCTTACCGGTAAAAAAGCAAGAATTAAAGAAGTTAGGTCATAAATACCAAACACTAACCTACAAAAAAGCCTTCTTATTGAAGGCTTTTTTTTATGTAATGTTCTTTTCTCCATTTAAAATGTCGTTATTAACAATTGTTAATAACACAAGTTGATATCTTGTTGATTTTTAGAGAGTTATTTTATTTGGAAATTAAAAATCAAATATTACATTTGGTAAAGAATAAGTGATCAACTAATTATCATTAGTATTACGAATTCGAATAAAGCAACGTTCTTTATAATAATTGTTTTTCGAGGTTTTGCAGTTTAAATGTGTATGCATTAAAAACTAAAAAACCATGACGTATGCAAAAGTGTTACATGCGCAAGTAGGTTTCACCGTAGCATACTGAAAGTTTCGAAAAGTTGTTTCTCCTGAAAGGGATAGCAACCAACTAGAAACAATGCTCAACAAAGTAGTTATTTGTGAGTAACGAGTGATTACTTTTAAGGGCATCAAGAAAAACAATTTAGAACACCAAGTAGTTTTAAAGAACTTTTGTTCTTTTTTAATGAAAAGTGTTCGATTGAAATAGTGAAACTTGAGCCGAAAAGGTACTGTAGAGCGGTCTACATTACCGAAGTTAGTGGCAACACTAAATAGGCCACGGGAAACTATTTCAAAGAAAGCCATGTCAAAGTAAGAAATTACATTGATATGGCTTTTGTTTTTTTATCCTCCCTGTAAAATAAGCGTTGTTAAAAAAGGCATATTAATGTATATTTGCGAATCTTGTAAATAGGCCTAATTTCAATTAACTAAAACACATACAATGACAACTAACCCTAAAATCATTTATACTAAAACAGATGAGGCTCCTGCCTTAGCAACATATTCACTTTTACCAATTATAAAAAAATTTACAGCTTCTTCAGGAATAGCTTTAGAAACTAAAGATATCTCACTAGCCGGAAGAATAATTGCTAACTTCCCTGACTACTTAACCTCAGAACAACAAATTCCGGATGCGTTATCTGAATTAGGTGAATTGGCTAAAAAACCCGAAGCAAATATTATAAAGCTTCCAAACATTAGCGCATCTATCCCTCAATTAAAGGCAGCAATTAAAGAATTACAAGATAAAGGCTATAACTTACCGGATTATCCAGATGAGCCTACAACAGAAAAAGAAAAAGAAATAAAAGCCAGATATGATAAAATTAAAGGTAGTGCTGTTAACCCTGTTTTAAGAGAAGGAAATTCAGACAGGAGAGCGCCGAAAGCTGTTAAAAATTATGCGAAAAAAAATCCGCATAGCATGGGGCAATGGTCTCCAGACTCTAAATCACATGTAGCGTCTATGAGTGAAGGCGACTTCAGATCTAACGAAAAATCTCTAACAATAAACCAAGCTACCCAAGTAAAAATTGAGCATGTAGATAGTAATGGCGCTACTTCAACCTTAAAAGATTTCTTTGCCATTCAAGAAGGCGAAATTATAGATGCTACCGTAATGCGTAAAAAAGCTTTATTAGCCTTCTTACAAGAGCAAGTAAAAGATGCAAAAGAAAAAGGAGTGTTGTTTTCTTTACACATGAAAGCAACCATGATGAAAGTTTCAGATCCTATTATTTTTGGTCATGCTGTAAAAGTATTTTTCAGCAATGTTTTCGAAAAACATGGTGATGTTTTAAATGAAATTGGTGTTGATGTAAACAATGGTCTTGGTAATCTATTAAGTAAATTAAGCGAGCTGCCTGAAGATAAACGTAAAGAAATTGAGGCAGATATAGAGCAAGCCTTCAATGAAGGACCAGATTTAGCAATGGTTAATTCTGATAAAGGCATAACTAACCTTCACGTACCGAGCGATGTTATTATAGATGCTTCTATGCCTGCAATGATTAGAAACTCCGGGCAAATGTGGAACGCAAAAGGTAACCCACAAGACACAAAAGCTGTAATTCCGGATAGCAGTTATGCAGGCATATACCAAACAACCATAGATTTTTGCAAAAAGCACGGTGCTTTTGACCCAAGAACAATGGGAACAGTTCCAAACGTGGGGCTAATGGCGCAAAAAGCAGAAGAATATGGTTCTCACGATAAAACCTTCGAGATACAAAAATCAGGCGTTGTTAGAGTTGTAGATCAAAACAATACTGTTCTAATAGAGCATACTGTAGAGGAAGGAGATATTTGGCGTATGTGTCAAGTTAAAGACGCCCCAATTCAAGATTGGATTAAACTAGCAGTAACAAGAGCAAGAGCAACAAATACTCCTGCTGTGTTCTGGTTAGATAAAAATAGAGCTCATGACGCAGAACTAATTAAAAAAGTAAATACGTACTTACCAAATCACGATACCAGCGGTTTAGAAATTAAAATTTTATCGCCGGTAGAAGCAACGCAATATACTTTAGAGCGTATAAAAGATGGTAAAGACACAATATCAGTTACCGGTAATGTTTTGAGAGATTACTTAACAGACTTGTTCCCTATTTTAGAGTTAGGAACCAGTGCAAAAATGCTCTCAATTGTACCACTAATGAATGGTGGTGGTTTATTCGAAACCGGTGCCGGAGGTTCAGCTCCTAAACACGTACAACAATTTGTAGAAGAAAACCATCTACGATGGGATTCTCTCGGAGAGTTTTTAGCGCTTGCCGTTTCTTTAGAACATTACGGTACTAAATTTAACAATCCAAAAGCGCTAATATTAGCAGAAACATTAGATCAAGCGACCGAAAAACTACTAGAAAATAAAAAATCTCCACTAAGAAAAGTGGGAGAATTAGATAACCGTGGTAGTCATTTTTATTTAGCGCTTTATTGGGCAGAAGCATTAGCCAACCAAGATAAAGACACTATGCTAAAAGAAGAGTTTACCAAAACTTACAAAGCACTTAAAGATAACGAAACAGCTATTGTTAATGAGCTTAACCAAGTTCAAGGTCAACCTGTAAATATTGGTGGTTATTATCAACCGGATGATACTCTTGCCGGCAATGCAATGCGTCCAAGTAATACATTAAATAGCATAATTAACGCATAAAATATTTGTAAAAGGCCTCTTTAAAAGAGGCCTTTATTTTATAACTAATGAAAACCAATAAAGAACAGCTTTACAAAAGCCTCAAATACTTTGCATACACCGTAATTTGTATGTTTTTAGGTCCTGTTGTCATCTATCAAGCCTTCAAAAATCAAGATCACCCTTGGTATATCCCTGTATTAATTATTGGACTCATTTTAGCTCTAACTGCCATAGCACTAGGCTTTTACAGTGTTATCCTGCTTACCAATTCTTTTTTTAACAAAAAGTAACGGTCTAAATCCGTTTTTATTTATTTGGGTGTGTCCCTTCGGGTCGGGCTATCCGCTTAAATCTTTTGTTTTTATTAAAACAAAAGGATACCGCTTCTATCCCTCACACAAAGCTTTTTTTGCAGGTAAAAGTAGTTACTTTTTAAAAAAACATAACTCACACCATACAAAAAACAAAAAAACCCTCCACTAAACTAGTGAAGGGTTTTAAAACAAGGCGGCGACATACTCTCCCGCAATAAGCAGTACCATCTGCGCTGATGGGCTTAACTTCTCTGTTCGGAATGGTAAGAGGTGAGCCCCATCGCTATAGCCA
>JBPEWY010000038.1:0-10899 GCA_052032225.1 Flavobacteriaceae bacterium | reverse complement strand
GCTTGGCTAAGTCTAATGTTACTTCTTTTTTATTAAATGAAGACTGAGCAATGAGTGAAATTATTGCACCTTCAAGCTCTCTAACATTACTTTTTATGTTTTTGGCTACATACTCAACAATATCATCAGGCATCTCTACACCATCTCTATAGAGTTTGTTTTTTAAGATAGAGACGCGAGTTTCATAGTCTGGTTGTTGTAATTCTGCAGATAGTCCCCATTTAAATCTAGAGAGTAAGCGCTGCTCTATATCTTGCATATCAACAGGAGCTTTATCTGATGTCAGCACTACCTGTTTTCCGTTTTGATGCAAGTGATTAAAAATGTGGAAGAAAACATCTTGTGTGCCAGATTTACCCGATAAAAACTGAACGTCATCTATAATAAGCACATCAATCAGCTGATAAAAATGAATAAAATCATTTCGGGTGTTCTTCTTAACAGAGTCTATGTATTGTTGTGTGAATTTTTCTGCCGAAATGTATAAAACGGTTTTCTCCGGGTATTTGGCCTTAATTTCTATGCCTATAGCATGTGCTAAATGTGTTTTTCCTAAACCAACGCCACCAAAAATTAATAAAGGATTAAACGATGTACCTCCAGGCTTGTTAGCAACTGCTAATCCGGCAGAACGAGCCAAACGGTTAGAATCTCCTTCTAAAAAATTATCAAAATTGTAATTAGGGTTTAGTTGAGACTCTATTTTAATATTTCTAATTCCGGGAATTATAAACGGATTTTTTAATTCCGGATTTTTAGATTTTACAGGGACATCTAATTCTTGTGGTTCTACATTTATTTTGTTTGAGCTCGGTATTTTTTCTGTATATGGTTGCTTGTTGCCAAAAGTGTTTTCCATTTTAATTACATACACCAACTTGGCATTTTCGCCTAACTCTTTAGTTAAAGCAACTTTAAGTAACTTAATGTAGTGTTCTTCTAACCACTCGTAAAAAAATTTACTCGGGACTTGAATGCTTAGCGCTTTATCAGCCAGTTTAACGGGTTTAATAGGTTCAAACCATGTTTTGAATGCTTGAGGTTGGATGTTGTCTTTAATAAAATGCAGACAATTATCCCATACTGATTGCGCAGTTTTCTCCATTCCGTATAAGTTCTTTTTTAGTTATTGTTGGTTAGTAAGCGAGGATAATTGGGGTTATTTCGCTATTGATTTCGGTTGAACAAATATGTGAACAAAAAATTAAAAAAAAAAATGATTTAGGGGTTGAATATTTAGTTTTTTTTTTGCAAGTTGAAAAACAATTTGTTTACAATTAGTTAACAATTTTTTTAAATACTGCATGAGCCTAAAAACTGCCCAAACTACAGTTAGAGTTCGTTACGGTGAAACAGACCAAATGGGGGTTGTGTACCATGGAAACTACGTGCAATACCTGGAGATTGCAAGGGTTGAATGGTTACGAAATTTAGGTGTTTCTTACAAAGAAATGGAAACGAGCGGTATAATGCTTCCTGTAATTTCTTTGCATCTAAATTATAAAAAATCAGCGTATTATGACGACCTTTTAACGATTAAAACTTACTTAGTTAAAAAGCCGGGCGTAAAAATAGAGTTTGAGTACGAAATTTATAACGAACAAGGTGAGCTTTTATCTACAGCACATACAGTGTTGGCTTTCATGGATATAGCAACTAAAAAACCGATTTATTGCCCTGATTATATTTTAGAAAAATTAGTTGCAGAAAAGTTTTAAGATGCAATTTTTTTTAATTTAACTTCATACAGGTTTTTTAAGCTGTTTTCAAATTGTTGTGCTTTTTGCTTTCTTATACCTATTACTATTTTACAATTTAATTCTAACGATTGCGATATAATTTGAGCATTGTTTTCGTTAACAACGCGCATAACAGCACTCATATGTTTATAATCAAACTCAAGCTCATATTGCTGTTTTATGGTTTTAGTTATAACAGTAGCAGCTTCTAAGGCCATTTTTGCTGTAGTTTTATAAGCAGTTATAAGGCCACCAACACCAAGTTTTACTCCGCCAAAATACCTAACAACTACTACTAACACTTGGGTTACATTAAAGGCCTGTATTTGTCCGTATATAGGCATACCGGCACTATTATTTGGTTCACCATCATCATTTGCTCTGTAGTGTTTTTGTTCTGTTCCTAACTGCCATGCATAACACCAATGCCTTGCTGTATGATGTTGTTTTTTAATGCTCTCAAGTACTTCTTTTATTTGCTGCTCACTACTAACCGGAAAAGCATATCCATAAAATTTACTGCCTTTTTCTTTAAACAATACTTCTTTGCTTGGTTCTTTAAGGGTTTGGTATGTGTCAGATTTACTACTCATTAAGCTGTTTTAAATATTCAGGTAACTGTATAACGTCTTCTTTAAGAGGGTTTATGTTCCATGTTTTTAACCCTAAGCTCTTGGCTGCTTCTGTATTTTCTGTTGTATCATCTATAAAAAGAGTTTGAGCAGTATCAAGTTTATTTGTTGACAACACAAAATTATATACCTCTTGGTTTGGTTTTCTTAATCCAATTTCATGTGATAGGTAAAACTGCTCAAAACAATTTTTAAAACGGTTGTAGCGCTCTTTGCCCATGGTTTGAATTACATATTGTATGTGCAGATGATTGGTGTTGCTTAATAAAAACAATCGGTATTTTTTTAATTGACACAACTGTTCTAAAAATTCTAAACGGTACTCCGGAAAATCTAAAATAATGGCATTCCAAATAGCTATTAGTTGTTCAGAACTACAGCTTGGCAAAAGTTTTTTATAAAAAGCAATAAAGCTGTCGCTACTTATATCTCCGGTTTCGTAGGCCTCATTAATTTGTATCATGTTTGGGGTAACTTCTTTAATGCCCAGCGCTTGTAATTTGGACAAAGTAGCTTGTTTATTTAAATTGATAAATACATCACCAAAGTCAAAAATAATATTGTTAATCATTATTCTTAAAGTAGTTTAAAGTATCCGAACCAATCATTTTTGATTTATAAGGCGTGAAGTTAAATGTAGGAGCTTTAACTCCGGAACCAAAACTTGTTTTACCTGTAAAAATACGCGCCTCGTCCCATAAATTTTCGGTTATAAAGGTTTGAAGCGTTTTACTACCACCTTCAATAATAACACTTTGTATTTGGTGCTTATAAAGAACATTACAAATTTTATGCGCTAAGTTTTCAGTAAAATCAATTTGTTCAATCAAAACATTAGCAGGATATGAATTTACCGGTTTACTATTTTTACCGGTAATCACTATAACTTTACTCTGGCTATTAAAAATATTATAGGTTGTATCTATTTTTAAATGCTGATCTAAAACAACACGAATAGGAGAGTATCCACTCCATTGTCTTGTAGTTAATTTTGGGTTATCTTCTAAAACAGTTTTAGTACCTACTAAAATTGCGTGCTCTTGACTACGCCATTGGTGCACAAGTTGCCTAGAATATGTATTGGTAATCCAAACAGGCGCTTTTTGGTTTCTATCACTGCTTTTAGGAGCTAAATAACCATCAATTGTTTGTGCCCATTTTAAAATTATAAACGGCCTTTTTTTGGTATGATATGTTAAAAAACGTTTATGTAACTCTCTGCATTCATCTTCTAAAACGCCAATAGTTACATTGCAGCCTCCTTCAATTAATTTTTTCACGCCTTTTCCGGCTACAAGAGTGTTGCTATCTAAAACACCAATTACAACATTTGGTATTTTATGTTTTACAATTAAATCAGCACAAGGAGGGGTTTTGCCATAATGAGCACAAGGTTCTAGAGTTACATAAAGGGTAGCTTCTTGTAAGAGCTTTTTATCACTTACTTGCTGTATAGCATTAACTTCTGCATGGGCACCACCATATTTGCTTGTGTAACCTTCTCCAATTACCGTATTATTGTGTACAATAACACAACCCACATTAGGGTTTGGGTAAGTATTACCTAAGCCTTTTTTAGCAAGCTCTATGCATCTTTTTATGTATTTTTCGTGTGTACTCAAATACTTTTTATTATGTTCGTTTGCGTTCACAAAAATAGCATTTAAAACACAACATGAGCACGGTAGTTATAAGGGAAATTAAATTAGAAGACAATTTAGTTGTTGCACAAATAATTAAAAAAGTGCTTGAAGATTTTGGAGTGCCAAAAGAAGGATCTGCGTATGCAGATGCATCGTTAAATAATATGTTTGAGGCTTATAACAATCCAAAATCTGTTTATTACGTGGTTGAACTTAATAACCGTATTGTAGGTGGTGCAGGGATTGCTCCATTAGATAATTTTGATGGTAATGTTTGCGAGTTGCAGAAAATGTATTTTTTAGAAGAGGTAAGAGGTAAAGGTATTGGAAGCAAAATGATTAAGCATTGTTTACAAGCAGCAAAAGAGCTTGGTTTTGATAAATGCTATTTAGAAACAATGCCTTATATGAAAGCAGCTCAAAGCTTGTACCAAAAAAATGGGTTTAGTTATTTAAACAATCCTCTTGGAGATACCGGTCATCATGCCTGCACAGTCTGGATGATTAAAGATTTAACCTAATTATGACTTTAAAAGAAATACAAACGCTTTATTACAATACACTTAAAAAGCGCTATGAAGAAGAGGAGCGTAAAGCTATATTTTATAGGGTTATAGAGCATTATTTAGGGTTACAATCATTTATGGTGGCGCTTCAACCAAATTATACAGTAACTAAAGCAGAAATCAATCAACTTTTAGAGGTACTTCACAGATTAGAGCAGGGAGAGCCGGTACAATATATTTTGGGGCATACAGAGTTTTATGGTCTTAGGTATAAAGTTAATAATCATGTTTTGATTCCGAGGCCGGAAACCGAAGAGCTAGTATCTTGGATTATTTCAGATCATAAAAACAACTCATCAATCACATTATTAGATATTGGCACCGGAAGCGGATGCATTGCAACATCGTTAGCACATAATTTAAAAAACAGTAAAGTTGTAGCGCTAGACGTTTCTGAAGAAGCCTTAAAAGTTGCTCAAGAAAATGCTAACAACAATCGGCAAAAAGTATGTTTTGTAACAGCCAATATTTTAGATTATAATACGGCAGCACAAAAAATTTCAGACGCCTGTAATGTTGCCCAATTTAATGTGATAGTTTCTAACCCGCCTTATGTAACAAAAAGCGAACAAAAACAGATAAAAAAGAACGTTTTAGCCTATGAACCTCATTTGGCTTTGTTTGTAGAAGATACTAATCCGCTACTATTTTATGAGGCCATAGCACAGTTTGCTGTTAATAAATTATCTAAAGCCGGAGCGCTATATTTGGAAATCAATCAGTATCTTGGCATAGAAACCCAACTATTACTTGAAAAATTTGGCTTTAAAACCGAATTAAGAAAAGACCTGGCAGGCAATATGCGCATGATAAAAGCTACATTACATGAATAGTCTGGTTGTATTTTGCGGAAGTAACGAAGGGAATGATCAAGCGGTTATTAACGAAGCCTATACATTAGGGAAAACACTTGCCCAACAAAACATCACATTAATTTACGGCGGTGCCAAAGTTGGCATAATGGGAAAATTAGCGTCTGGCTGTTTAGAGCATGGCGGTAAAGTAATAGGCGTTATTCCAGAGTTTTTAAAGCAAAAAGAAGTAGCGCATTTCGGACTTTCAGAATTACATATAACCCAAACCATGCATGAACGTAAAATTAAAATGAACGATTTATGCGAAGGAATAATGGCATTACCTGGCGGTTATGGTACGCTCGAAGAGCTTTTCGAGATGATTACTTGGGCACAACTGGGACTACACAGTAAACCCATTGGAATTCTCAATACCAATGGTTTTTTTAATTATTTGCTAGCATTTTTAGAGCATATGGTTAAAAAAGGATTTCTTAAAATAGAGAATTATAATTTACTTTTGGTAGATGATGATTCTGATAGGTTGTTGCAAAAAATGAAGCAATTTAAACCTACATCAACACCAAAATGGATTAACAAAAATCAAGTTTAGTTTATGAATAATGTCTTAGAGAAAATTACCAAGCTCCGCAAAGAGCTTGAAGAGCATAACTATAGATATTATGTATTAGACCAACCCATAATTTCTGATTACGAGTTTGATGTAAAACTTAAAGAACTTCAAGAATTAGAAGCTCGGTATCCCGAGTATTTTGATCCGAGTTCTCCAACGGTAAGAGTTGGTGGAGCGGTAACTAAAAACTTCGAGACTGTTACCCACCAGTACAGAATGTATTCTTTAGATAATTCATATTCTAAAGAAGATTTACAAGATTGGGAAAAACGAATTCTTAAAATACTAGGCACTACCAATGTAGAGTTTGTTTGCGAGTTAAAATACGATGGGGCATCAATAAGTTTAACTTACGAGAATGGTAAACTAGTAAAAGCAGTAACAAGAGGAGACGGTTTTCAGGGTGATGATGTTACTACAAATGTAAAAACTATAAAATCTGTTCCGCTACAATTAAAAGGAGATTACCCGGAAGTATTTCATATTAGAGGAGAGATTGTATTACCTATAGATGGTTTTACTAAAATGAATCAAGAGCGTATTGCTGCCGGCGAAGAGCCATACATGAATCCAAGAAACACAGCATCCGGAAGTTTAAAATTACAAGATAGTGCAGAGGTGGCTAAACGCCCGTTAGAATGTTTTTTATACAGTCTTGTGGGTGATAACTTACCTATTAAAACACAATTTGAAGGTTTAATTAAAGCAAGAGAATGGGGCTTTAAAGTGCCAAAAGAAGCTAAACTCTGTAAAACTACCGATGAGGTAATGGCTTTTGTTGAGTATTGGGAAAAAGAGCGCCATAATTTACCTTACGAAATAGACGGGGTGGTTGTAAAAGTAAATAACATTGCGCAACAAGAAGAGCTAGGTTATACGGCAAAAGCACCCAGATGGGCATTAGCTTATAAATTTAAGGCAGAACAGGTTGCAACCAAGCTAAACAGTATATCGTACCAAGTTGGCAGAACAGGTGCTATAACTCCCGTGGCTAATTTAGAGCCGGTACTTTTAGCAGGAACAACCGTTAAAAGAGCATCTTTGCACAATGCAGATCAGATAGAGAAATTAGATATTAGAATTAATGATGTTGTTTTTGTAGAAAAAGGTGGAGATATAATCCCAAAAATTGTTGGAGTAGATTTTAGTAAAAGGCAGGCCAATTCACAGCCAACAGTATATATAAATGAGTGTCCGGAGTGTGGTTCGGTTTTAATTAGAAAAGAAGGAGAGGCTCAGCATTATTGTCCAAATACTTACGGATGTCCGCCACAAATTACGGGTAGAATACAACATTTTATTTCTAGAAAAGCAATGGATATAGATGGTTTGGGAGCAGAGACAGTAGAGCTTTTATTTAAAGAAGGATTAATACAAAACTATGCCGATTTATATGAGCTTAAAAAAGAGCAAATAATTCCGTTAGAACGAATGGCAGAAAAATCGGCAGAAAATTTAATTAACGGAATTGAAGCATCTAAAAAAGTCCCTTTTGAGCGCGTTCTATTTGCTTTAGGAATTAGATATGTAGGGGAGACCGTAGCTAAAAAATTAGCTAGAGAATACCAATCTATTGATGCATTAAAACAAGCTTCTTTTGAGGATTTAATTATGGTTGATGAGATTGGGGAGAAAATAGCTGAGAGTGTTGTAGAGTTTTTTGCTAATCCAACCAATATAGAAGTTATAGATCGTTTAAGAGACTATGGGCTGCAAATGCAACTCTCTAAAGAAGAGCTTGAAAATAAAACTGATACGCTTAAAGGATTAACTTTTGTGGTTTCCGGAGTTTTTGAGAAAGTATCGAGAAACGAACTCAAGAAACTAATAGAAGATAATGGCGGTAAAGTGGCATCTTCTATTTCATCTAAAACAAACTATGTGGTAGCCGGAGACAACATGGGGCCGAGCAAAAAAGAGAAAGCTCAAAAGCTTGGTGTTCCGATTATTACAGAAGACGATTTTTTAGCTATGTTAGATTAATAAATAGCTTATATAAAAAAGCCCGAAGTGGTTAAAGCTATTTCGGGCGTTTTTTAATGAATGATTATACTATAATACTTTTTCCGGTTGCATTAACTTCTGTATCGTCTAAGTAGAAATCTATTCTACCCAGATTAATTCCGTAAGCACCTACTTGGTTAACAAGCATGTTTTGTTCTTTACGGTTTTTAAACACCGTTGGCTTTTTTAGGAAAGTATGTGTGTGACCGCCAATAATTAAATCAATATTTTCGGTGTTAGAAGCTAACATTAAATCAGACGGAATTTGCTCATCTCTGTAGTGGTACCCTAAATGCGACAGGCAAATAATTAAATGGCAGCGCTCATCTTCTTTTAAAATTCTGCTCATATCCTGAGCAACTTCAACAGGATGAATCCATTTGGTTTCTTTATATAATCTTTTAGGAACTAACCCATCTAACTCTATACCAATACCAAATACACCAATTTTAACACCATCTATAGTAAAAATTTTATATGGTTTTACATGGCCATCCATAACGGTGTTGGTAAAATCGTAATTTGCTGAAAGTAAATCAAATTTTGCATTTGGGAGTTGCGCATAAAGCCCATCAATTCCGTTATCAAAATCATGATTCCCAATGGTGGCAGCATCGTATTGCATCATGCTCATTAATTTAAATTCCAGCTCACCACCGTAATAATTAAAATAAGGTGTTCCTTGAAAAATATCGCCGGCATCAAATAAAAGCGTATTGGGGTTTTCTTTTCTAATGCTTTCTATTAAGGCAGCTCGCCTTGCAGCACCACCTTGATTGGGGTTTCTGGAGTGATCTTTTGGAAATGGGTCTATATGGCTATGCACATCGTTTGTGTGTAAAATTGTAATGTGCTTTTTGCTTGATAATGCGCAAGACTGTAAGCCTGTTAATCCGGCTAAAGAAACAAAAGTGCCGGTTGCAGCTGTATGTTTTATAAAATTTCTTCTATTCATGGGTTAGTTTAATAAATCGGTTATCAACTTTAGCCTTTAATGTATCTACTTCTTTAAAGTAGTCTATCATGGCATTTCTAACTAAATAATCTAACTCGTAAACTTCTTCTGCAGGTTTAAAAAAATGCATGTTGCTACCGCCATTAAATAAATAATCTGACGTTGCTACATAATAACTGTTGCCTTCTTGCAATGGTTTATTGTTAATGGTAACTTTTTTAACAGTATTGTCGTTGTTTAAAACCAGCTGCATTCCTGCAATAGGGTGAGCTCTTTGCGATTTTACTAAATAGGCAATAAGCTCTTTAATTTGATTATACGATAGTTTGGCAACAACAATTCTATTCTCAAAAGGCATTACTTGATAGGCTGTTCTGGCAGTAATGTTTCCTTTAGAAATAATTGCTCTAATGCCACCATGGTTTAATAACGCCATGTCTATATTTTTACCGGTACGCTTTGTAAAAACTTTGTTGCCATAAGTTAAAACTATGTCGGCCATTAGGTTACCAATAGATGAGTTTAATATACCATCGTTTTTTGTTAAATCGTAAGGAGCGTAAGCTATTATACTGTCTAATTGTTTGTTTATGTGTTCTCTGTAAGGTTTAACAAAAGACTCTATTTCTTCTTTAGCAGCAAACGTGCTATCTATGTTAATTTGCTTACCTTCTATTTTGTGGGTAGATAAATTAGTTTCTTTACAAGAAACCGAGAAGAAAAACAGTGTTATAATTGTAACAAAAAGTTTTATTTTCATTTGTAAAGTTTGTTAAATAACAAATTAAATTTTCAATCAATACGCTAACTTTGCATAAAATGTAAAATAAATGATTTTAAAGCGAATTAAAGAGCGCTCAGCACGTAAAGTTCTTAACAAATTACTTAAACAACATACACCAGAAGTTAAAAAAGCAGATTCTAAAGAGAGTTTAACCATTGGTTGTATTGTAGATGTTGAGGTAATGCCAGATGTTACTAATATGTACCAATTGGCAAAGGCATTTAATTTAAGAGATAATCAAATAAAAATAATAGGATACCAAGATAAATTAGATAGCGTATCGCCTTTTGCAGTACCAATGTTTTCTGAAGCAGATTTAGGGTGGAACGGAACTATAAAAAGTGGTTACGTAACCGAGTTTTTAAATCAAGAATTTGATGTTTTAATTAATTATTATACCGTTCAAAAATTGCCATTACTATTGCTTACTGCTAAAACAAAAGCGCAATTAAAAGTTGGATTTCCGGTAATTAATCAAGAACTGAACAATTTAATAATAAATGTAGCGCCTACTAATTTTGAGGCATTTGTAACCGAATTAAAAAAATATACAACCATACTAAAAGCACTATAATGAAACAATTAATAGGAACCGGTGTAGCATTGGTTACACCCTTTAAGCAAGACTATTCTGTAGATGTTCAAGCCCTTGAGCGCATAGTTAATTACGTAATAGACGGGGGAGTAGATTATTTAGTTGTTTTAGGCACTACTGCAGAAACAGCAACATTGTCTAAAGATGAAAAAGAACTGGTAAAAGAAACCGTTACTAAGGCAAATGCAGGTAGAGTACCAATGGTTTTAGGAATTGGCGGAAACAATACACATGAAATTGTACAGCAAATAAAACAAACAGATTTAGGCAATTATGATGCTGTATTATCGGTTTCACCTTATTACAATAAACCCACGCAAGAAGGAATTTACCAGCATTTTAAAGCAGTTGCAGAGGCAACTTCAAAACCAATAATACTATATAACGTTCCGGGAAGAACAGCGTCTAATATGTTGCCTGAAACAGTTTTGAGGTTAGCAAAAGATTGCAAAAATATAGTTGCAATTAAAGAAGCCTCAGGAGATATTGTACAGGCAATGAAAATTATAAAAAACAAGCCGGACGATTTTTTAGTTATTTCGGGAGACGATAT
>JBPEWY010000037.1:0-2146 GCA_052032225.1 Flavobacteriaceae bacterium | reverse complement strand
ATTTTATAGATAGTATTGAGTATAGAGCTAGAGATTTGGGCAGATTAATAGGGCAGGAGTATGCAGAAGGGTTTACTGTAGAAAGGTATGCAGCTGTTAAAAGTTTATCTGATTTGCTATAAAAATTTTATTTCAGGTATTGCAAAAAGAATTAAAATGCTATACATTTGCATCCGCAATTAAACGGTGGTTGTAGCTCAGCTGGTTAGAGCGTCGGATTGTGGTTCCGAAGGTCGCCGGTTCGAACCCGGTCTTCCACCCAAAACAAAACTCCTCTTGAAAAAGAGGAGTTTTTTATTCATTTAAGTTATTAAGTGTTAACTTTTAGTAACATAAAAGCCTTTCTGAAACCAATCAGAAAGGCTTTATTATTTGTGCTATAAAAGGCTTATTTAGTAGTTTTAGCTTTATCTACAACAATACGCTGTTCTCTGTTTGCAATTTCCCAAGCTGTATAAAAAATCAACTTAGTTCTATTAGTTAACAAGTCGTAATTAATTTTATCGGGTGTGTCTGATGGTTTATGATAATCAGCGTGTGTTCCGTTAAAATAAAATATTATAGGAACGTTATTTTTAGCAAAATTGTAGTGATCACTTCTGTAGTAAAAACGATTCGGATCGTTTTCATCATTATACTTATAATCTAACTCAATATTACAGCATTTTTGGTTTACAGCTTCGGAAAGCTCATGTAAATCGGTGCTTAATTTATCAGAACCAATTAAGTATATATAGTTTCTGTTACCTTCTCTTTTCGGGTCTATTCTACCAATCATATCAATATTTAAATTGGCAACAGTATTTTCTAACGGAAATATCGGGTCGTGATCTGTATAGTACCTTGAGCCTAAAAGACCTTTTTCTTCTCCGGTAACATGTAAAAGCACAACAGAACGTTTAGGACCGTTACCATCTTCTACCGCTTTTTTAAAGGCTTCTGCAATTTCTAGCATTGCAACAGTTCCAGAACCATCATCGTCTGCACCATTATAAATTTCTCCTTTATCATTTACTCCAACATGATCTAAATGCGATGAGATTACAATATATTCATTAGGCTTTTCTGACCCCTTTATTACTGCAACCACGTTTTCTGTGTCTATTTCTTTAGACTGACCTTTGAGTGTGATTGCCACATTAGCATTAATTGTTTTAGGAGCTATATTAGCTTTTACTTCAGGTAAGATGCTTTTAGCAACATTCTCTGAAATTAAAAGATAGAAAAAGTTCGAAGCATTATCTTTTAAAGACATTCTTCCACCTTTATTTCCTCTTTTCTTCATGTAGTCATATTGTCTCTTGTAGGCATCAAAATTTTCAGCATCAAAAAACAATATGCCTGCAGCTCCTTTTTCTTGAGCTAAATTTAATTTAGCAGCTGCAGCTTGACGTCTGTTAGACCATTTAGAAGGTTCTGATGAACCTGAAACCAAATAGTTGCCGTTTTCATCTTTAGGCTCACCTGACATAATTAAAAGTAATTTTCCGGAAACATCTACAGAGTTATAATCTGAATAATTTTCATCTTCTATACCATAACCTAAGAAAACAATTTCTGAAGTATTAAAGTTTACATTTTCAGGAGCGTTATAAGTAACAAAATCTTCTCCAATAGTGTAACTGTTGTTATTTAACACTAATTGAGCTTCTGGTAATGCTGCAATTTCTATTGGCACTTTTTGAAAATAATCTCCGTTAGGCATTGCGCCGGGAACGCCAATAGATTGGTAATAGTTTTTTATGTACTCTACAGCTTTTTTCTGACCTGGCTCTCCGGTGTTTCTACCTTCAAACTCATCAGAAGCATAGGTGTACAAATATTCTTTTAATTCGGGTTCTGTAATAGTTGCTGCATAGGTGTCTGCAGAATTTTTAACAGGTGTAGTTTGTGCAGCTTTTTGCTGTGTAGAAGTGCACGAAATACTTAAGGAAACCGCAAGTATTGATAATGCAAAATTTTTCATGAGATATAAAACGTTTAATAGTCATCAAATATATTGAAAAGAATGGCTGTAGAAACTTTTTTAAGATATTGTTAAGACTTTAACCGTTATAACTGCAAAAAGGAGCCAAATGGCTCCTTTTTGCAACTATTTAACAATAAAAATAGATTAGTGTGTATTGGTTGTATCTGGTGTTGTTCT
>JBPEWY010000036.1:0-5470 GCA_052032225.1 Flavobacteriaceae bacterium | reverse complement strand
TGCTCATGCAAAACCCGCCGTGCTTTACGCTGTATCTTTTGCTTGCAAAAGGATGTCGCTTCAATCACTAACGCAAATCAAATTAAAAATCAAACTTTAACTGTACACTTACAGTTTTCTTGGTGTTCTTTTTTAAATGTTGGGTGTTTAAATTACTTAACGAAATACCCAAAAGCCTAACCGAATTTTGCAGTTTTTCTTGATATAGAAGCTCTTTAGCAGTTTCTAAAATTAAACTTTTATCGGCAATAAAATACGGTAATGTTTTGCTTCGGGTTTGTAAAGTAAAATCGCTATACTTAATTTTTAACGTAACAGTTTTACCTGCAATAGTGCTCTTTTTTAATCGCCTTTCAAGCTCTGTAGCAATATTTGTGAGCTTTTCTAACATAAAAACTTCACTACTGAGGTTTTCAAAAAAAGTGCGTTCTGCCCCAACAGATTTTGGTATTCTATAGGGTTTAACAGGGCTGTTGTGTATTCCTCTTACAACATGGTAATAGTACGTGCCACTTTTACCAAAATGCTGTTGTAAATACTCTAAAGGTTTTTGCTTAAGATCTTTACCGGTAAAAATACCCAGCTTATACATTCGTTCTGCCGTAACTTTACCAATACCGTAAAACTTAATAATCTCTAAATTTTCTAAAAATGCTTCAACTTCTTCGGGAGGCACTGTTTTTTGTCCGTTAGGCTTATTATAATCGCTTGCAACTTTAGCAATAAACTTATTAATAGATACTCCTGCAGAAGCCGTTAATCCTGTTTCAGATAAAATTCTACCCCTAATTTCTTTAGCTATTAGTGTTGCACTTGGATTACCTTTTTTGTTTTCGGTAACATCTAAATAGGCTTCATCTAAAGAGAGAGGTTCTACCAAATCGGTATAATCATAAAAAATAGACCGAATTTGCTTTGAAACCTCTTTATAGCGGTCAAAACGTGGTTTTACAAAAATTAAATCGGGGCACTTTTTTTTAGCTAAAAAACCACTCATAGCACTCTTAACACCATATTTTCTGGCTTCGTAGCTTGCTGCACTTACAACACCTCTTTTTTCGCCTCCACCAACAGCCAAGGGCTTGCCTTTAAGCTCGGGGTTATCTAACTGCTCTACCGAAGCATAAAAGGCATCCATGTCTACATGTATAATTTTTCTAAAAGGACCTTTAAGTGCCATTATTCAAAATTAGTGTAATTTAGTTGCATGCAAAAAACAGCAATAGTTTTAGGTGCTACGGGAGTAACGGGTAAAGAATTGGTTGCTCTTTTATTAAAAAACCCGCTGTACAAATCTGTTATTGTTTTTACCAGGCGCCCGTCTGGAATTAATCATAAAAAACTTAAAGAACATCAGGTTAATCTGTTTAAACTAGAAGAAGAAAGTTCAAAATTTATAGCAGATGAGGTATATTGTTGTATAGGCACAACAGCAGCTAAAACACCCGATAAAGTGGTATACGAACAAATAGATTATGGTATTCCGTACCAGGCAGCTAAGCTAGCAGTCAAAAACAACATTAATACGTTTGTGGTTATCTCTGCGCTTGGAGCTAATTCTAACAGCCGTATTTTTTACAACAGAACCAAAGGGAAAATGGAAAAAGCCGTTTTACAACAAAACATACCTAATACATATATTGTTAGGCCGTCTTTAATAGCCGGCAGCAGAAAAGAAAAGAGACCCGGAGAATGGTTTTTTAAGCAGTTAATGAAATTGCTTAATCCTCTTATGTTTGGACCGTTAAAAAAATACCGTGCTATACATCCAATAACAATTGCGAAAGCTATGCTGGTTTTAGCAAATAACGAGTTTAAATCCGGATGTTACGAAAATCATACGTTGTTTGAATTGGCTAAAACGTATTAAACATGTTAGAGATAGAGCGTAAGTTTTTAGTAAAAAGCAACACTTATAAAGAGCTGGCAAAAGAGCAGTTTGAGATTATTCAGGGGTTTTTAAACTCGCATCCGGAGAGGACTGTTAGAGTTAGAGTTACTAATAATCAAGCCTTTTTAACAATTAAAGGAAAATCAGATAATAACGGGTTAACCAGGTTTGAATGGGAAAAGCAAATACCAAAACAAGAGGCTTTGCAACTATTAAAATTGTGTGAACCCGGTGTAATTAAAAAAAACAGATTTTTAGTGCCTGTAAATAATTATACTTTTGAGGTTGATGAATTTTATGATGATAATGAAGGACTTGTTATTGCAGAAATTGAGTTGCAATCAGAAAACGAACATTTTCCAAAGCCTGATTGGCTGGGAGAAGAAGTAACCGGAAACGTAAAATATTATAACTCACAATTAAGTAAACATCCTTTTAAAAAGTGGTAACATGAAAAAAATATTTTTAGTAATTGTATTGTTTGTTTTTGTGATTTCGTGTAAAGATAATCATGCTAACCAAGAGAACAATCAGAATAATACCGCACAAAAAAAGCAATCTGTAAAGGCATTAAAAGAGGAGTTAGTAGCTAAAGGTTACCAAATTTTTGATTATGTAGATGAAAAAACTAAAGACACTATTTTAATGCAGCAATATTTTATAGTTTTTTTAAAATCCGGACCTAACAGAAATCAAAATAAAGCAGAAACAGATAGCTTGCAACAGCTACACTTAGCACATTTAAGCAGAATGTACGAAGAGGGGTATGCAGATATTTCTGGCCCGTTTGGAGATGACGGCGAGATTAGAGGAATTACTATTTACAATGTTCCCACTATAGAAATGGCAGACAGTTTAGCTAATTTAGACCCAATGGTAAAAGCCGGAAGGTTAGTGATTGATGTGCATCCTTGGTGGGCAGCTAAGGGCTATGGTTTACGGTAAACTATTTTCCTAAAACGCCATCTATGTTCATTACCGGTAACTCTTGAAAGTTGCGCTCGTTTACAGAGTGTTTAGGGAAAATAAATCGTCTTTCGTATAGTTTATTATCAGCAAAAAAAGTAACATAAAACTCATTTTCTAGTTTAAGTACTTCTTCTTGAATGAGTTCTATTTTAGCATAGCTTTTAGCCGGTAAAACCTGTAAGCTATGCCTCATGGTAGAGGTTATTTTTTGTTCGTTATATCCTTTAGAAACTATTAAAACGGTTTCTACGGCAGTAGAGCGGTTGTTAATTATGTAAGCATTCCAGTCTTTAGATAAAAAGTCTTCATTCCACTCATGAACAATGGCTACATGAACATCTTTAATAACCGGAATTTCTATATCTTTTCTCACCTTCTTCTTACAATTTTAGAGTTAGAGAGCGAGCCTTCCTAACAAAAATTATAAGGCACTTTTAAATTGCTCTAAAAAGCGCACATCGTTTTCACTAAGCATTCTAATATCAGAAATTTGATATAGTAATAGCGCAATTCTGTCTATACCCATACCAAAAGCAAACCCGGAGTATTCTTTAGGATCAATTCCGCAATTAGCTAACACATTTGGGTCTACCATGCCACATCCCATAATTTCTAACCAACCGGTTCCTTTGGTCATTCGGTAGTCTGTTTCAGTTTCTAATCCCCAGTATACATCAACTTCTGCACTTGGCTCTGTAAAAGGAAAGTACGATGGGCGTAAACGTATTTTAGATTTACCAAACATCTCTGTAGTAAAGTATTGTAAGGTTTGCTTTAGGTCTGCAAAACTCACATCTTTATCTACATATAATCCTTCTACCTGATGGAAGAAACAGTGCGATCTGGCAGAAATAGCTTCATTGCGGTACACTCTACCGGGAGAAATTGTTCTAATTGGCGGTTTGTTGTTTTCCATATAACGCACCTGAACGGTAGAGGTATGCGTACGTAATAAAACATCCGGATTGGTTTGAATAAAAAAGGTGTCTTGCATATCGCGAGCAGGATGATGCTCCGGTAAGTTTAAAGCTGTAAAGTTATGCCAATCGTCTTCAATTTCAGGCCCTTCACTTACGTTAAAGCCAATACGAGAAAAGATTTCAATTATTCTGTTTTTTACAATGGTAATTGGGTGTCTGGCCCCTAAAGAGATGGGTTCTCCGGGACGGGTTAAATCACCATAAATTCCTTTCTCTTCGGCTTGGCTTTCTAAAGCTTCTTTAAGTTCATTAACTTTAGCAGTAGCAGCCGCTTTTAATTGGTTTATAGCTTGACCGTAAGCTTTTTTTTGCTCGTTCGGAACATTTTTAAACTCGGCAAAGAAACTGTTTAAGATTCCTTTTTTGCCTAAATATTCTATTCTAAAAGCTTCTACAGCCTCTTTGGTATTTGCTGTAAAGGCTTCTACTTTAGCAATATGCTCCTTAATAGTGTCTATCATCCCGCAAAATTCAATTAGGGCGCAAATTTAATGTTTTTAGCTTACTCAATAAACTCTTTTTCTAAGAAATACTGTACAATAGCTTCTTTCATTAAAAGCGATTGTTCTCCCGGTTTTAAAGGTGGTAACGGCTCTTTCAACTTATAGTGAGGCCACCCGTCTGCATCAAAAAAATCAAACTCATAGTAGCCATATGGCTCTAATAGTCTGCAAATGGCAATGTGCATTAAGTTTACTTTTTCATCTTTTTTAAAAGTTCTATGCACTTGCCCTAATTCTTGAACGCCAATTAAATAAATAATCGCGTCTAAGTCTAACGGATCGCCATCAGAAAACTGTTCAGAAAGGCGTTTAACAAGTAGTTCCCAACGGTATTTTAAGCTTTCGTCTCTAATCATAAGTTATACTTGCAAAGGTAATAAACACTAAAAACAGAAAGCTAAAGTAAAGTACTTTTTGTTACTTATATTTGATAAATATCTATTAGCTACAATGAATTATATAGACATACTTTTAGGCGGGTTAATTTTATTTGGATTGATTAGAGGATTTTCTAAAGGTCTTTTTATTGAGGTTGCATCTTTAGTTGCCTTAATAGCCGGAATATATGGCGCTATACACTTTTCGTATGTTGCGGGAAATTATTTAAGCAATCGAGTAGATTGGAGTGAAAGCTATATAAACTTAGCAGCCTTTGCTATTACATTTATTGCTATAGTGGTTGCAGTAAGCTTTGCTGGAAAATTGCTAACTAAAATAGCCGATTTTGCTATGTTGGGCGTACTAAACAAATTAGCAGGAGCAGCTTTTGGAGCGTTAAAATTTGCTGTTGTTTTAGGAGCAATTCTTGTGTTTTTTGCACGTACCAATCATTCAATTAGCTTTATAAATCAAGAAACATTAGATAAATCTGTTTTATACGAGCCGGTTAAAGACATTGGTGCTTATGTGTTTAGCTTAGTTTTAAAAGAAGCGCCTAACACACAAGAATTATAATACTTTTTTATACTATATATATTGATAAAACTAGATGATGAGGAAATTGATTTTTGTTTGCGTTGTTTTAATTTGCTTAAGCTGTACTAAAACAAATAGCACTAAAAAAACTTCGGTAGATAGTTTGGTTTTCGGACACTATTATGGGTTTTGTGTGGAGCAATGCTTTGTGC
>JBPEWY010000035.1:0-38113 GCA_052032225.1 Flavobacteriaceae bacterium | reverse complement strand
GGTTAGCAAAAGATTGCAAAAATATAGTTGCAATTAAAGAAGCCTCAGGAGATATTGTACAGGCAATGAAAATTATAAAAAACAAGCCGGACGATTTTTTAGTTATTTCGGGAGACGATATGATTACGCTTCCAATGGTATTAGCAGGAGGAGCAGGAGTAATATCTGTAATAGGAGAGGGATTACCTAAAGAGTTTTCTAAAATGGTTCGTTTAGGGCTTGAAGGAAACGCAAAAGAAGCCTATAAGATACATTATAAAGTTCAGGAAAGCATAGATTTAATTTTTGAAGAAGGTAATCCGGCAGGTATAAAAGCAATGTTTCAACAACTAGGGCTGTGTAATGATACTGTAAGACTACCATTGGTTCCTGCAACCAACGAATTAAAAAATAAAATCAAACATTTTTTAGATACTATACGTTAAATTTAACTAAAACAAGTTTGGTATAGCATGTTATGTGGTATATTACACCGCATAAAAAATGTTTTTGTAATACTTATAAATTAGCTAATTTTGCCCGATGTTTATAAAAATGAGAAACTATTTAAGCATAGCACTTGTAACGTTGGTTTTAACCACTTCGTGTAGCGAGTATCAAAAAGCGCTTAAAAGCGAAGAAACCAGTGCAAAATATGCCTTAGCCGAAAAGCTTTACAAAGAAGGTGATTACAGAAGAGCTATTAGGCTTTTTGATCAAATTGTTCCCGAATTTGTTGGTAAGCCTCAAGGAGAGCGTGTAATATTTTTCTATGCAGACACCTATTATAATTTAAAAGATTACTATTTGGCTGCCTACCAATTTGAACGATTTGCAAAATCATACCCAAAAAGTGATAAAGCGCAAGAGGCTGCATTTTTAGGTGCCAAGTGTTACTATCATGTTTCGCCAAAATATTCTATAGATCAAACAGATACGCATAAGGCCATAGAGAAATTGCAGATTTTTATAAACACGTATCCTAACTCAGAGTATGTAGCAGAAGCCAATACAATGGTAAAGGAGCTTACTACTAAGTTAGAGAAAAAAGAATTTGAAATTGGCAAGCTTTATTTTAACTTGTCAGACTATAAAGCTGCTATAGCTTCTTTAAACAACTTTATATCAGATCATCCGGGATCTGTATTCAGAGAAGAAGCTATGTATTACAGGTTCTCGGCAGCTTATGAGCTTGGTGTAAACAGTGTACTAAGCAAAATGGAAGAGCGTTTACGTAGTGCAGAAGATTATTACAAAGCATTTAAACGTTACTTTCCAAACTCTAAATACATGAAAGAGGTAGACCAAATGGCTATCACTGTACAAGAAGAATTAAAGAAATTTTCTAAATAGTTAACTATTTTACAATGAGTGATTTAAAAAAAACTAATGCGCCGGTTACAACAGTAACTATTAACAGAAATGAGTTTGATGCGCCTACAAACAACATTTATGAGGCTATAGCAATTACTGCTAAAAGAGCGGTGCAAATTAATGCAGAACTTAAAAAAGAACTTATAGAAAAGCTCGAAGAGTTTGCTACGTATAACGATAGCTTAGAAGAAATTTTCGAAAACAAAGAGCAAATAGAAGTTTCTAAGTTCTACGAGAAATTACCTAAACCACATGCTATTGCTGTACAAGAGTGGTTAGAAGGAAAAATTTACTGGCGTAATACAGAAAAAGATAAAGAAGAACAAGACAAACTATAATGTCTATTCTTAGCGGCAAAAATATTCTCTTAGGCGTTACCGGAGGTATAGCCGCATACAAAAGCACTTACTTAGTGCGATTGTTTATAAAAGCTGGCGCTCAGGTTAAAGTTATTATGACCGAGAGCGCCAAAGATTTTGTAACGCCTTTAACACTTTCTACACTTTCTAAAAATCCGGTGTTATCTTCTTTTACACACGAAGAAGATGAAAACGCCCTGTGGAACAACCATGTTGAGCTTGGTTTGTGGGCAGATTATATGGTTATTGCTCCCGCTACAGCCAACACCCTTTCTAAAATGGCTAATGGTGTTTGCGATAACTTATTATTGGCTACATATCTTTCGGCTAAATGCCCGGTTTATTTTGCTCCGGCAATGGATTTAGATATGTACAAACACCAAAGCACCTTAAGAAGTTTTGATATTTTAAAATCGTTCGGAAACATTATGATTCCGGCTGCTTCCGGTGAGCTAGCAAGTGGTTTAGTTGGTGAAGGCAGAATGGCAGAACCAGAAGATATTGTTGCTTTTATAGAAGCCGATATTTTAAAAAAACTTCCACTTAAAAATAAAAAAGTACTTATAACAGCAGGCCCTACTTATGAGCCCATAGACCCAGTTAGGTTTATTGGTAATCACGCATCAGGCTTAATGGGTTTTGAACTTGCAAAAGAGGCTTTACAGTTAGGAGCCGAAGTAGTACTTATTACCGGCCCTACACATTTACCAACTCCAAACGGAAACATTACAAGAATAAATGTGCAGACTGCAGCCCAAATGCATAAACAAGCACTAGAGCATTTTAGCACTACAGATATTGCTATTTGTGCAGCAGCTGTAGCAGATTATAAGCCAAAAAATGTTGCAGAACAAAAACTTAAGAAAACCAGCAACGAGTTAACAATTGCGCTAGAAAAAACGGTTGATGTTCTTGCCGATTTAGGAAAACACAAAAAACAACAGTTTTTAGTTGGCTTTGCTTTAGAGACAGAAAACGAGCTGGAAAATGCTAAAGCAAAGATCACCAAGAAAAATTTAGATGCCATTGTACTTAACTCGTTATCTGATGAAGGAGCAGGTTTTAAGACTTCTACAAATAAAATTACCTTTATAGATAAGAATTTTAAAGTAAAACCGTTTCAATTAAAAACAAAAGCAGCAGTTGCTAAAGATATTTTTAATGAGATTCTCTCGTACATTTAAAAAAGCGGTTTTTTCACTGTTTTTACTAACAGTAGTTAATGGCTTTGCGCAAGAGCTAAACTGCTTGGTTAGTGTAAACTCAGACTTGGTAGACCAAACCAATCAGCAAGTATTTAAAACATTAGAGCGTTCACTTAATGATTATGTAAACAAAACTAAGTGGACAAACAAGGTTTTTGCTCCACACGAACGCATTAACTGTAGCATGTTAATTACGGTTAACAGTTATGAGTCTAACAAGTTTTCGGCTACAATCCAAATACAATCTAACAGGCCGGTTTATAATTCAGACTACCAAACTCCTGTTTTTAACTACAACGATCGGCAATTTGATTTTACCTATATAGAGTTTCAACCACTATATTTTAATCCAAACGTTTTTGAGTCTAACTTAGTAGCTGTTGTTACCTATTATGTATATGTTATTTTAGGGTTAGATGCAGATACTTTTGAGCTAGAAGGAGGCACACCTTATTTTAAGAAAGCGCAAGAGATTGTTAATCTTGCTCAAGGTAGTGGCTATGCCGGTTGGCAACAAACAGACGGTAACAGAACCCGTTGGGAGCTAATAGATAATTTGCTTTCTAATACGTTTAGAGAATACAGAATTGCGTTATATAACTACCACCGTAAAGGACTAGATTTAATGGTAGATAACAATATGGCTGCCAAGCAAACCATTGCAGGTTGTATGCGACTTTTTGATGCTTTAATTAAACGTAGGCCCAACGCTTTTTTAATTCAAACATTTTTTGATGCTAAAGCAGAAGAAATTAAAGAGGTTTTTTCTGGTGGCCCAAAAATGAGCATTGTAAATTTAATAGACCTACTTAACAGAGTAGCACCTTTTTATGCCGGTACTTGGAAAGAAATAAAATATTAACACCGGTTTTTTAGCACATAAATACTACCTATATTTGATGCGATTGTTTAAACCATACAACCGTGCTAACATCGTTATCAATAAAAAATTACGCGCTCATAAACAATCTTCAAGTAGATTTTAATAATGGCCTTACTATTATTACCGGAGAAACCGGTGCCGGGAAGTCTATTTTGTTAGGTGGTTTGTCGCTTGTTTTAGGAAAACGAGCCGATTTAAGCGTGCTTAAAAATCAAGATAGCAAATGTGTTATAGAGGCAGAATTTAATATAGAAAAATACAACCTTAAGTCTTTTTTTAAAGAAGAAGATTTAGATTACGAAGCCATAACTATTATTAGAAGAGAGATTGCCCCCAGCGGTAAATCGAGAGCATTTGTAAACGATACACCTGTTACGTTAGATGTGGTTTCCAGGTTAGGTGGTAAACTCATAGATATTCATTCGCAGCACCAAACCTTAAAATTAACAGAAACAGCTTTCCAATTTGAAGTTTTAGATGCTGTTGCCAATAATAAGCAAACTTTAGAGAACTACAGGCAAGTACTTAGCCAATACAATAGTACCAAGAAAGAGTTAGAAGAGCTTTTAAACTATCAAAAAGAAGCCGCAAAAGAACTCGACTATAACTCATTTTTATTACAAGAATTACAACAGGCTAACTTGCAAGAAGGCATGTTAGAAGCGCTAGAAGCAACATTCGAGAAGTTAAACAATGTAGAAGAAATTAAAGAGAAGTTAGCAGAAGCTTACCAAATTTTAGACGCAGAACCTGTTGGTATTTTACATACTATTAGAGCGTTGCAGCTCACATTACAGAAGTTAGCATTGTTAAATACAGAGTTTACTGCATTGCACGAAAGAGTGCAGTCTGTTACTATAGAGCTTGAAGATATTTTTTCTGAAATTAAAGATGCCGAAGAAACCACAGAAGCCGATCCGCATCAATTAGAAGAAGTTAATAACAAATTACAGCTGTTGTATAGTCTTCAAAAAAAGCATAACGCACTTACCGTATCAGAATTAATTAAAATACAAGAAGACTTAGCACAAAAAGTTGCTGTAACCGAAAATTTAGACGAGACAATTCAAGAAAAAAATAAAGCGCTAACTAACTTAGAAAATCAATTAAAATCCTTAACTAATCAATTAACAGAAAACAGAAAGAAAGCCATACCTGAGTTAGAAGAGTATTTAAAAAAATCGTTAGCTCCGTTAGGAATGCCCAATGCTTCGTTTAAACTAAACCTTACCGAAGCAGCACAGTATAATACTTACGGTAAAAACGAGTTAACATTTTTATTTTCAGCAAATAAAGGGTTGCCTCATGGTCCTTTAAAAAAGGTAGCCTCAGGTGGAGAGTTATCACGTATAATGCTTTGTATTAAAGCGCTTTTAGCTAAGCACATACAATTACCTACCATTATGTTTGATGAGATAGATACAGGTGTATCTGGAGAGATTGCAAATAAAATGGGAGAAATTATGCAGCAAATGGGAGAATATATGCAGGTATTTGCAATTACACATTTACCACAAATTGCAGCTAAAGGGCATCATCATTTTAAAGTATTCAAACAAGATGATAATGCCGTTACAGAAACCCAAATGAAACCGCTTTCTCATAATGAGCGTATAGTAGAGATTGCACAAATGTTAGATGGTAAAAATGCAAGTGATGCAGCATTAGCACATGCAAAAGGATTGTTAACAGCTTCGTAAAAAAACGTTACGGGTGCTTTCTTGTTAAATAAATTGATATTTTTGACAAAAATTACACAATACTAACATAAACTTTTAAGAATGGCATACAATCTATTAAAAGGGAAAAGAGGAATTATTTTTGGCGCCTTAGACGAAAATTCTATTGCTTGGAAAACTGCCGAGCGCGTTTTTGAAGAAGGCGGAACCTTTGTGTTAACCAATGCGCCTATTGCAATGAGAATGGGTAAAATTAAAGAGTTAGCCGAAAAAACTAATGCAGAAATTATTCCTGCTGATGCCACAAACCTGGAAGATTTAGAGAATCTTGTAAATAAAGCAGTAGAAGTACTTGGAGGAAAACTAGACTTTGTACTTCACTCAATCGGTATGTCTGTAAACGTTAGAAAAGGACGTGCTTACACCGATCAGAACTATGATTTTACTGCAAAAGGATGGGATGTTTCGGCATTGTCATTTCATAAGGTATGTCAAACACTACACAAGTTAGACGCTATGAATGAGTGGGGTAGCATTGTAGCGCTTACCTACATGGCTGCACAAAGAACATTCCCTGACTATAATGATATGGCAGATAACAAGGCCTATTTAGAGTCTGTTGCCAGAAGTTTTGGTTACTTCTTTGGCAAAGAGAAAAAGGTAAGAGTTAACACAATTTCTCAGTCGCCAACTCCAACTACAGCCGGACAAGGTGTTAAAGGTTTTGATGGCTTTATTGCCTATGCAGAAATGATGTCTCCGTTAGGTAATGCAACAGCTCAAGATTGTGCTGATTACACTGTATCGTTGTTTTCAGACCTAACACGCAAAGTAACCATGCAAAACTTATTTCATGATGGAGGCTTCTCTAACACCGGAGTTAGTAATGAAGTGATGGAAAAATTCATGAAAGAGTAAGTAAAATATATAACTTATTTAAGCCACCGTCTTGGTGGCTTTTTTTATTTTTGAGAACATTATTTAAGCTATGCAGTTATCGTATTCTTTTGTAATCCCAGTTTTTAATAGACCGGATGAAATTGATGAGCTTTTACAAAGTTTAACACTACAAGACTACACATCAGATTTTGAGGTGGTTATTGTAGAAGATGGCTCTACATTGCCTTCAGACACTGTTGTTAGTAAGTATAAAAACAAGTTAAACATTACGTATTTATCTAAAGAAAATACCGGTCCCGGAGATTCCAGAAACTACGGGATGAAACATGCAAAAGGCAACTACTTTATAATTTTAGATTCTGATTGTATTCTGCCAAAACATTATTTAACGGCTGTAAACAATTCGTTAGCAAAAGAATATGTTGATTGTTTTGGAGGTCCGGATACCGACCACCCTTCGTTTACTAAAGTTCAAAAAGCAATAAATTATGTGATGACCTCTTTTTTAACCACCGGAGGTATAAGAGGAGGGAAGCATGCTTTAAATAAATTTCAGCCAAGAAGTTTTAACATGGGAATCTCTAAAAAAGCTTTCCAAGCAACAGGAGGTTTTGGTACAATACATCCCGGCGAAGACCCGGACTTAACTATTAGAATCTGGAAAGCCGGTTTTAAAACCAAGCTTATACCGAACGCATACGTGCATCATAAACGCAGAATTAACTGGTCTAAATTCTACAAACAAGTAAATAAATTTGGTTTAGCAAGACCAATTTTAAACTCTTGGCATCCGGAAACCGCAAAACTAACTTATTGGCTACCTTCTGTGTTTATTTTAGGCCTTATAGTGGCTTTATTGGCAGCATTATTTTCTTTTTACATTCCTTTGATGGTGTACGGTAGCTACATTTTAGTATTATTTACGCATGCTTTGTTTACTACAAAAAGCTTAACAATAGCAGTATTAAGCATATTTGCAATGTTTATTATGTTTTTTGGATACGGATGGGGATTTTTAAAAGCAACAGTGTTAGTTGGTTTGTTAAATAAAAATCCTAAACAAGCTTTACCGAATATGTTTTTTTAATATCTTTTAAGTACTATGAAACAGTTGGTTTACAAAAAACATAAAATAAACATGTTTTTATTTTTCTTAGCGTGTGCAGCTGTTTTATGGTTTTTGGTAAAACTGTCTGAGACCTACACCAGCACAGTTGATTTTAAAGTGGTTTATAAAGATGTTCCTGCCAATAAAATTTTACACGAACTACCTGCAGAAACTATAAATGTTAGAATTAAAGCAACCGGATTTAGATTGCTTTATCACTATATTTTTGGGCATAAGGTAACAATTAGCTTAACCAATGTAAAAGAAGAAAACAACACCTATTATTTAGATAAGGTTACATTACTTTCTATTTTAGAAAAACAATTATCTAAAAATACTGTAGAGAACATATATCCGGATACGCTTTACTTTAATTTAGAAACCAAGCAAGAAAAGCAAGTACCGGTAAAAACTAATTTAGAACTCTCTCTAGCAGAAAATCACAAAATATTTAACGATATAGAGGTTACTCCTAAAACAGTAACTATAAACGGACCTAACTCTGTGTTAGATACAATAGATGCACTGTACACACAGCTTTATAAAGCAGAAAATGTTAGAGAAGATATTAATATTTTGTTACCCATTATAGTGCCAAACATAGAACATATAAGCGTTTCGCCAAAGCAAGTTACTGTTAAAGCTTCAATTAAGTTGTTTTCAGAGAAAACCATTACCGTGCCTGTACAAGTTGTAAATGCTCCGGATAGTATTTTAGTGAAAACCTATCCTTCAGAGGTTAAAGTGCTTTGCAAAGCTCCTTTAAAAGAGTTAAAAGAACTATCTCATGCAGATTTTACATTGGTTGCAGATTATTCAGACTCTATTGCAAAAACCAGCAACTATATACCTTTACGATTGTTAAAAAAGCCTAAAACCGTAAGCGATATTAAGCTGTTACAAGAACAAGTACAATATATTGTAAAACGATTATGATAGTAGGATTAACAGGGGGCATAGGTAGCGGAAAATCTACAGTGGCTACTATGTTTAAAGATTTAGGTGTTCCTATTTATGTTGCCGACGATGAGGCAAAAAAACTCATGCAGCATTCAGAAGCAATACGTAAAGATATTATAGGGTTATTAGGTAATGCTGCATACCACAATAGTGTTCCCAACAGAGAGTTCATAGCAGCCAAGGTTTTTAAAAATCCAAAATTACTTCAACAATTAAATAATATTATTCATCCGGCTGTTAGGGCACACTTTTTGCAGTGGTACAAAGCGCAGAAAGCACCTTATGTTATTCAAGAAGCAGCTATTTTATTTGAGAGTGGCGGATATAAAAATTGTGATGTTATAATTTTGGTAACAGCCCCGGTAGACGAAAGAATAAGTAGGGTGTTGCAACGTGACAAAACAACAGAAGAAGAGGTGTTAAATAGAATTAATAATCAATGGCCTGACGATAAAAAAATCCCATTAGCAGATTTTGTAATCAATAACATTACTTTAAAAAACACCAAAGAACAGGTTGAAACAATTCATAAAAAAATTCTTATTAAATCTGCTAACCGTTCTAAATTTTAACATTTTTGTTAAGGTTAGGTTAAATGCTTAACAGACTCCATATTAATCCTTTAATTTTGAGGAAATGAACCAACGATTATTTGTTGTACTGGTTGTTTTAATGAGTTTGTCTCTTGTAGGAATTATTTTCGTACAAGGATATTGGATTAAAACATCTATTGATGACAAAGAAGAGCAATTTACTTACAATGTTAACCAGGCTTTACAGGCTGTTGCAGAAAAAGTAAAAAAGAGAGAGATAAATGATTATTTTGACAGGCTTATTCTGTACCAAGATAGTTTAGGGCCTGCTAAAAACAGACAATACAACGAAATCTTTTTTAAAGATTATAATGATAATAAGGATGAGATTTTTATTTACCGACATGGTATTTTAGAAGAAAACTTTGAAATCTCATCTACGTTCTTTGAAAATGCAAACTTAGATACAGATACAGCAAGCGTTACTAAATTAACCAGTAAGCGTACTACAGAAATTTTAAAACGCGATTTAGAAAACAATAAGTTTACGCCGGTAAAAAAAATAGAAGCCATTAATGCTATAAGTGATATAGAGCAGTTAGCTTTTGAAGATGCATTTACACAAATGGCTAAAAGAATACCGGTACACAAACGTGTTTCTACATCAGAATTAGACTTATTGTTGCAACGAGAGCTGCAAGACAGAGGGATAGATGCTGATTTTGAGTATGGTATTTACAGCAAAGGGCTACCAACCAAAGTAAGAACCAGAAACTTTGGGTTTACCAAAGGTACGCGCTATCACGCACCCATACTTACAGATATAGAGGGTAAAAGTGATTACGAGTTGTTGGTTACTTTCCCAAACAAAAAACGGTTTTTAATATCGTCTATTTTAGGGATGGCTGTCCTGTCGGCTATTTTTACGTTAATTATTATAGTGGCATACTCAAGTGCGCTTTATCAACTTATAAAGCAAAAGCAAATATCAGAGATTAAGTCAGATTTTATTAATAACATGACACATGAGTTTAAAACGCCCATAGCTACAATTAATTTAGCGTTAGACTCATTAAAAAATCCAAAGCTCTTTGAAGACAAAGATAAAGTAAAGCGCTACTTGCAAATGATACGCGATGAAAACAAACGTATGCATGCTCAAGTAGAAAATGTGCTCAGAATTTCTAAACTAGAAAAAAACCAATTAGATATTAGTAAAGATAGGGTAGAAATTCACGACCTAATAAACGATGCAATAACACATGTCTCTTTATTGGTAGAGAATAGAGGAGGATATATAAAAACTCATTTTGAAGCCGATAGAGATGAGGTGCTTGCAAACAATTTTCATTTTACCAATGTAATGGTTAATATATTAGATAACGCAATTAAATACTCTCCTGATGCTCCTAAAATTGATGTGTTCACAGAAAATGTGAAAGAATCAATTATAGTAAAAGTACAAGATCAAGGAGCGGGTATGAGTAAAGCTGTAGCAAAGCGCGTTTTCGAGAAATTTTATAGAGAACACACCGGGAATATTCATAATGTAAAAGGTCATGGTTTAGGATTGGCATATGTAAAAATGATTGTAGAAGACCACCATGGCGAAGTTTATGTAGAAAGCGAAAAAGATAAAGGGAGTACCTTTTTTATAAAGTTACCTTTAATATAAATACAGATTATGGAAACAGTAAATAAAAAGATTTTATTGGTAGAAGACGATCCGAATTTTGGGATTGTTTTAAAAGACTACCTGGCCATGAACGATTTTGATGTGGTTTTGGCAAAAAACGGAATGGAAGGCTACGAAAAGTTTAAGAAGGATAATTTTGATTTGTGTATTCTAGATGTAATGATGCCTTATAAAGATGGATTTACTTTGGCTAAAGAAATACGTGAAAAAGATGAAAACATACCAATTATCTTTTTAACAGCCAAAACCATGAAAGAAGACGTGTTAAAAGGGTATAAGGTAGGAGCAGACGATTACCTTAACAAACCTTTTGACTCTGAGGTTTTACTTATGAAAATTAAGGCTATAATGCAACGCAAGGCAACAAATTCTGTTGCAGACAGTAAACAGTTTGAGTTTCAAATAGGAAATTTCTTTTTAAACTCAAAACTTCGTTTTTTAACCTATAAAGACGAAGAGCCAATAAAATTATCACCCAAAGAAAACGAATTGTTACGTTTATTAGCGCTTCATGAAAATGATTTAATGCCTAGAGAACTCGCGCTTACTAAAATTTGGAGAGACGATAATTATTTTACATCAAGAAGTATGGATGTTTATATTGCCAAGCTTAGAAAATACCTTAAAAAAGATGAAGATGTTGAGATTTTAAACATTCATGGAGAAGGCTTTAGGCTTGTTGTAAAAAGTAAGGCAGAACAAAAATAAGAGGTAACCAAACAAAAAATCCGACTGCTTGTTAGTCGGATTTTTTTGTTTTTGCATTTTCAATTTTTTGTACAACTTCGTTAAAGCTGTATTGCCAGTTTATCCAAATTATATCTTCTTTTTTACGTAACCATGTAAGCTGTCTTTTAGCAAATCTTCGAGTGTTTTTTTTAATTTCTTCAATAGCTTCTTCTAAAGAGCAGTTTTCATCAAAATAACTAAACAATTCTTGGTAACCTACGGTTTGCAATGCGTTTACATTTTTATGTTCATACAACCTTTTTGCTTCATCAAGTAAGCCGGCAGCAATCATTTTATCTACCCTTTTATTAATTCTGTTGTAAATAAGTTCTCGCTCTGCAGTTAGGGCAACAGAAATAACGTTAAATGGCCGTGGAGGTTTAGGTTTATTTAAAAACGATGAAAACGGAGCACCTGAGGCTCTATATACCTCTATGGCTCGCATTAGCCGTTGCGGATTATTACGATCTACTTTTTTATAGTATTCGGGATCTATTTTTTTTAGTTCTGTTTGCAAAAAGGGTAAACCGTTAGCTTTAAACTCTGTAATAAGTGTTTGCCTAATATGCTCAGGAACCTCAGGAAAACTGTCTAAACCTTTTGTAACAGCATCAACATAAAGCCCGCTTCCACCCACTAAAATAGCTACATTATTTTTTAAGAATAGTTGCTGTAAAATGGTAATAGCTTCCTTTTCAAAATCACCTACGGTATATGTCTCATGAATACTTTTATGTTGAACACAATGATGTTTTACAGCTTTTAGCTCATCTTCGGAAGGAACAGCCGTACCAATACTCATTTCTTTATAAAACTGTCTGGAATCTGCAGAAATTATTTCGGTATTATAATGTTGTGCAAGTTTAATGGCCAGTTCGGTTTTTCCGATAGCAGTAGGTCCTTGTACTGTAATTAAAATGGGTTTAACCATATTTAGTCATCACTTAAATTTTGACCGCATTTTCTGCAATAAGCAGCATCAAACCTATAGATTTCTGCACTGCAGTTGGGGCAAGCTCTACCGTCTAATCCAACTTTTGGTTGTTTTTTAGCAGATGTGTATTCTGCAGAAACTATACCTGTAGGTACAGCAATTACACCATAACCAATAATCATAATAACAGTGGCTATAAATTGGCCAAGAGGAGTTTGAGGAGAGATGTCTCCGTACCCAACTGTAGTTAAGGTAACTATTGTCCAATATACACTATGAGGAATGCTGTTAAAGCCATTTTCAGGACCTTCTATTAAATACATTACAGTGCCTAATAAAACCGACACGATTATTATAAAAAAAACAAACACAAAAATTTTGTTTCTGCTGGCCCGTAGTGCTCGTACAAGGTTGTTAGATTCTCCAACGAATCTAACTAATTTTAATATCCTGAAAACTCTTAAAAGACGTAATGCTCTGAAAGCTGCTAAATATTGAGAACCTACAAAGAAAAACGATAGGTATTTGGGTATTGTAGAGAGTAAATCTACTATACCAAAAAAGCTAAAAATATATTTAGTAGGCTTTTTTATGCATATTATTCTAAGTATATATTCTATTGTAAAAAGAATGGTAACAACCCATTCAGAAAGGTTTAAAAAATCATGATACTGTGCGTCTAAAGTTGGCACACTTTCTATCATTACAATAATTATACTGTAAACAATAACAATAAGTAAAATAATATCAAACCACCTACCTGCTGGCGTATGTGTACCGTAAATTATTTCGTGTAGCTTAGCCCTCCAGCTTTTGTGATGTTCTTGAGAACTCATAGGTTTAATAGTATTGATTTTTAAAGGTACATTATTTTAAACGGTAACGATATTTATTAATTAGTTTTTTAATTTTTACTAAACCTTTAATTTGGTTGTAATAGCGTTTAAAAAGTTACAATTTTCGGGTTCTTTTTTCTTCTTAAGTATGATTGAATAATGTGTTGCGTATCTCGATTGTTTTTCATTGGAGTAATAACTGAGCGTAACACATCAATATTATTAATTTGATAATTCAAGTTATAATACCCAAACCCTTTGTACTGTCCGTTTTCAATTAAAACAACACTCTTTTCGTCAATACTTCTACCTTTATCAATTATAAGCATATGCTGGTTTGGGTAGCTGCATTGTTGTAACACTTCTGTTACTCTTTTGTTGTATTCTTCTGGGTGTTCTTCTAAATTACAAGCACCATTACAGCAATCTATATGGTACTGAAAGCAGTAACTATTGCTTTGGTATAAACCATTTACTTTTTGGCATAGTTTATACTTTTCTGTAATAGTAAATAACATTTTTTTACCCTCTTCAAAATTGGTAAAAGTAGTAACCGCTTTTTTACGCCCATCTGCCTTATCTAACTTTAATGCTATGTAGCCTTCTTGGGTTTTTTCTGTATATAACGCAAACTGAAAAAAGGCCCTACGTTGTGCTCTGTTGTAAATAGGTTTGTTAATTTTAATTTCTTCAGACTCTTTCAGTAAAGCAATTAGCTCACTTCCGGTTTCTTCGTAGGTTACGGCAACTACTTCACGCTGAATATTTTTTGATTTTCTTGAGGTTGAAGTAAAATGTTGATTTACCCTCTTTTTAATGTTTTTGCTTTTACCAATGTAAATAATAGTTCCGTCTTCTCGGTGCATATAATATACTCCTACGGCACTGGGAAGTTGCTCTACAATATCTTGAAGCCTTGGGTTTAGCTGACCAACATTTTCTGCTTTAACAGCCTTTGTTATGATAGATTTAGAGCTGTCTTTGGCAAGTAATAATTTAAAGAGTTTTACTGTAGCTAAAGCATCGCCGTTAGCCCTATGTCTATCACTTACAGGAATGCCTAAAGAGCGGGCTAATTTACCTAAACTATACGAAGGTTGGTTAGGAATTAGCTTTTTTGATAATTCTATGGTGCATAACGTTTTGCGTTTAAACGTAAAGCCTAGACGCCTAAATTCTGTTCGTAAAATTCTATAATCAAATTGTGCATTGTGTGCTACAAGTATACAACCGTCGGTAATTTCTACAATACGCTTGGCAACTTCGTAAAATTTTGGAGCATTACGAAGCATGTTATTGTTTATACCGGTAAGGTTTGCAACAAAGGGCTGAATGGCTCTTTCAGGATTTATTAGGCTTATAAATTTGTCGGTTACCTGATGCCCATCAAACTTATATATGGCAATTTCTGTAATGCCTTCTTCGTTGTATTGGCCACCGGTGGTTTCTATGTCTAAAATTGCGTACAAACTCTATTATACAGATTTTTTAAGGAATGATTAGGTTATAAATTTTAAAAATTAAGTTGAGAATACCAAGTTAAAGTAAGTAACGCTATTATTTATCATAATTTCTAGCTCCAAATATACTACTGCCTATTCTAACCATATTACTACCACATTGCAACGCAATTTTATAGTCTGAGCTCATACCCATAGATAAAATTGAAGGTGCTAATTTTTGACTGGGATTGTATTGCTGTAGTTTTTTAAATAGAGTTTGCAACAATGTAAACTCTTGCGTTATTTGCCGGGTGTTATCTGTAAAAGTTGCCATTCCCATTAATCCTTTAACTCTAATATTATTAAGGCTGGCAAACTCATCACTTTCTATTAAAGAAAATAATTCATCTTCATTCATTCCAAACTTAGTGTCTTCTTGAGCAATATGAATTTGAAGCAAACAGTCTATAACCCTGTTGTTTTTTTGTGCTTGTTTATTAATTTCCTTGAGCAGTTTAAGGCTATCAACACCATGAATTAAAGATACAAACGGAGCCATGTATTTAACTTTATTACGTTGTACGTGCCCTATCATGTGCCAATTTATATCTTTTGGAAGCTGCTCCCATTTTTGTGTCATTTCTTGAATTTTATTTTCGCCAAAATCTCTATGACCGGCATTGTAAGCTTCCATGATTTCATTAATAGTTTTGGTTTTGCTAACAGCAACTAAAGTAACGTGCTCCGGAAGAGATTTTTTTATGTTGATTAAGTTTTCTGCAATGCTCATAACTAATCAATGTAATTTTTAGAATTCGTAAATGGTTAAACCGCTTCTAAGTTTTGGCTCTATATACGTGCTTTTTGGAGGCATAACTAAACCGGCATCTGCAATGGCTTTCATTTCTGATATGGTTACCGGAACTAAACCAAAACCTACTGCAAATTTACCTTGGTCTATTAAATCTTTCATTTTAATAATATTATGCTCCCCGTAGCAGTAATCTATGCGTTTGTTGTTACGAAGATTTTTAATTCCTAAAATAGGATCTAAAATAGTTTTATATAAAATTTGAGTGTCTAGCTTACTTAGTGCATCTGTAAATTTATATACTGTTTTTCTGAGGTATAGCGAGTAAAACTCGCCATCTAAATACATACTAAAGTGGTGTTTTTTGGTGGGCTTATATAATTCTTGACCTCTGTTTTCTATTCTAAACCACTTATCTAATTTTATTAAAAAAGTTTCTTTACTTAAACCATTCAAATCGGTTATTAATCTGTTAAACTCATGAATTTTTAAATTAGACTCCGGTATTAAGTAGCTCATAAAAAAATTGTAGGGCTCTTTACCGGTGTGGTTTTTATTTTCTTTTGCTAATTCTTTTGCAAGCAAGTAAGAAGATGCAGAACGATGATGCCCATCTGCTATATAAAGTTCGTTTATTAATGCGAATGCGTTACAAATAGCCTTAATTTTATCAGAATCTGTAATGCGCCAAACATAATGTGTAACCTTATCTTCTGTGGTAAACTCGTAGAGTGGTTGTGTAAGTGTGGTTTTTTTAACAATATCGTTTATAGTAGGATTGTCTTTGTAGGTAAGTAAAACCGGCTCTGCATTAAATCCTACGGTTTTTAAATACTCTTTAAATAGCAGCTCTCTATACTCTATAGTATCTTCGTGCTTTTTTATAACATTATTTTTATAATCTTCAGTACTTGCTCCTGCAAAAATACCGCAATACACTCGCCCTCTTTTTTTTAACTTATATATGTAAAGTGAAGGTGTTGTGTCTTTTAAAAAAACAGCATCTTCTTTAAACTCTAAGTATCGGTTTTTAACGAGCTCAAAACGCTCAGAACCGGTAACTTGTTTTTGAAATTTATATCCGGGATTTATAATATGTAAAAAAGAGTAGGGGTTAAAGCTAAGTTGTGCTTTACGCTCTTTTTTACTGTAATCTTCGTAACTTCTTGAGGCAACAAGAGTTACTTTATCTTTGGTAGGCCTAACTGCTTTAAATGGAATAATTTTAGCCATTGTTATATATATCGGGCACAATTTATTGTGCCCGATAATTTTATTTTAAAAACTGAGAAGATACTTTTTCTGCTTTATTACTTTCGGAATAATCATAAAACCCTTCTCCAGATTTTACCCCTAATTTGCCGGCAGTAACCATATTAACTAAAAGCGGACAAGGAGCGTATTTTGGGTTTTTAAAGCCATCATATAATACGTTTAAAATAGATAGGCATACGTCTAATCCAATGAAATCGGCTAATTGAAGCGGACCCATTGGGTGTGCCATACCTAATTTCATAACTGTATCAATCTCTTGAACTCCGGCAACCCCATTATAAAGTGTTTCTATAGCCTCATTAATCATTGGCATTAAAATTCGGTTAGAAACAAACCCTGGGTAATCATTTACCTCTACCGGAATTTTATTTAATTTTTTTGATAGCTCCATAATGGTTTCTGTAACTTCATCAGAGGTATTATAGCCTCTAATTACTTCAACTAATTTCATTATAGGAACCGGATTCATAAAATGCATGCCTATAACCATTTCGGGCCTTTTAGTTACCGATGCTATTTTGGTTATAGAGATAGAAGAGGTGTTACTTGCCAGAATAGTATCTTCCGGGCAAAGCTCATCTAATTCTCTAAATATATTAAGCTTCAAATCTACATTTTCTGTAGCAGCCTCTACTACTAAACTAGCGTATTCAACACCTTCTTTTAATGAGGTATAGGTTGTAATGTTATTTAGAGTAGCGGCTTTGTCTTCTTCAGAAATTTTTTCTCTGGCAACCATTCTGTCTAAGTTTTTACTTATAGTTGCCATTCCTTTTTGTAATGCTTTTTCAGAGATATCTATTAATTGAACTTTGTAACCAAATTGAGCAAATGTGTGTGCTATTCCATTGCCCATTGTTCCTGCTCCAATTACAGCTATATTTTTCATAAATATTAATTTTTATTAAAACAATTTATTATTTGTGTGGCTACTTCTAAGGCACGTGTGCCATCGGCTAAAGGAACCACTGGTGTTGTATTAGTTTGTATGGCTTCTGCAAATGTTTCTAACTCTTCTAAAATAGCATTGTTTGGTTCTATTTTAGGGTTTTCAAAATATATTTGCTTTTTAACACCTTCGGCATTTTGTAAGATTAAAGCAAAATCGTCTGGTTGTTTTGGGGCGTCTTTCATTTTAACAACTTCAACTTTTTTCTCTAGAAAATCTACAGAGATATAAGCATCTCGCTGAAAAAACCTTGATTTTCGCATGTTTTTCAACGAAATTCTGCTGGCAGTTAAATTAGCTACACACCCGTTTTCAAACTCTATTCTGGCATTTGCAATATCTGGCGAGTTGCTTATTACCGATACTCCACTTGCAGTTATATTTTTTACTTCAGATTGTACAACGCTTAAAATAATATCAATATCATGAATCATTAAATCTAAGACCACCGGAACGTCTGTACCTCTCGGATTAAACTCAGCCAGCCTATGTGCCTCAATAAACATTGGGTTGTTAATTTTGTCTTTTACCGCTTTAAATGCCGGATTAAAACGCTCTACATGGCCCACTTGACCGCGTACTCCGTATTCTTTTGCTAAATTTCTTATTTCTTGAGCTTCTGCAACGGTATTGGCTATTGGCTTTTCAACAAAAATGTGTTTTCCTTTTTGTATGGCTTTTTTTGCGCAATCAAAATGCGAAAGGGTAGGAGTAACAATATCTACAACATCTACAGCATCTATTAACTCATCTACACTATTAAAAGCGGTATAGCCAAATTCTTGCGCTACTTTTTGTGAGTTTTCTTTATTAGGATCATAAAATCCAACTAAATTGTATTTGTTAGATTGATTTAGTAATCGGAGGTGTATTTTACCCAGGTGCCCTGCACCCAGCACGCCTATTTTAAGCATAAAATTTAGTTTTGAACAAAAATACTATTCTTGGTTGATTTTTCATGACAAAAATCCGTTTTAACTTTGTAGCATATTACTTAAAAAGGGTTTTGTAAACGTTATACATTAACTACCTTTAAACCAATAACATTTAAAATATAAGTAGCTTGAAAGATACTTTAAAACATCAGGGAATGCGCAATAAACTTGTGCAAACGGTTGCTGCTAAAGGTATTACCGATGAGCGCGTATTAGCAGCTATTAAAAAAATTCCGAGGCATTTGTTTATGGACAGCAGTTTTGAAGACCACGCATATCAGGACAAAGCGTTTCCTATTGCGGCCGATCAAACTATATCGCAACCCTTTACAGTAGCTTTTCAAACTCAATTATTAGAAATTAAAAAAGGCGATAAAATTTTAGAAATTGGCACCGGGAGCGGTTATCAAGCTGCAGTTTTGTTAGAGTTAGGTGCTAAAGTTTATTCTATAGAACGACAAAATGAGTTGTTTAAAAAAACCAAACTGTTTTTACAGAAATTAGGCTACAGACCAAAAAAATTAGTTTTTGGCGATGGCTATAAAGGATTGCCCGAAGAGGCTCCTTTTGATGGTATTATTGTTACTGCAGGAGCTCCTTTTGTTCCTAAAGCACTATTGGCGCAATTAAAAATTGGTGGAAAATTAGTTATTCCGGTTGGTAAACATCAACAAATAATGACACGCTATGTTAGAACCGGAGAAAAAAAGTTTGAGAAAAAAGAATACGGAGAGTTTAGGTTTGTACCAATGTTAGAAGATAAAAACTAATTATACGATTTTTTAATCCTGTCTAAATCTCGCTTAACATCACGTTTTTTAATAGTTTCACGTTTATCGTATAGTTTTTTACCTTTTGCAAGTGCAATTTCTAGCTTTGCAAAGCCCCTGTCATTTATAAATAATCTAAGCGGAACAATGGTGATTCCGGTATTTTTAACTTCTTTATGTAGCTTTTTTAACTCTCTTTTATTTAAAAGCAACTTTCGTTCTGCTCTGGGTTTATGGTTGTAATGCGAGCCGTGCGAATATTCGTCTATATACATATTTATTACAAAAAGCTCTCCACGCTCATTAAACTCACAAAAGCTCTCTGCAATAGAAGCTTTACTTTGCCTAATAGATTTTATTTCGGTGCCTGTAAGCACAATCCCGGCAATATAAGTATCTAAAATCTCGTACTCAAAACGAGCTCTTTTGTTTTTTATATTTATGTTTTTCTGACTCATTGTTTTAATTAGCCCAGCAAAAGTAACAACAAATTATCAAATGTCAATTTTATGTTTTAATTACGACTCTTTGTGATAAGAAGTTTTAATTTTATGCCACTTTTAAAAAAAGAATTTATGAAACGAATATTTGTGTTTACGATTTTTTTTGTTGCAATAAGCTGTAAAGAACCAAAAAAAGAAGCTCAACAAAAAACATTATTAACAGCTCAAGAAATAATAGATAAAACTATAGAAACAGCAGGAGGAGAGCGCTATTTACACAATAAAATTCAATTTGCATTTAGAGGTAAGCAATATGAGTCTGAACGAAACAAATGGCAATTTTCATATAAGAGAATTACAGTAGATTCTTTAGGCAATAAGACGGTTGATGAGCTTACAAACAAAGGGTTTAATCGTACTTTAAATGATGTTGCAGTGCAATTACCGGACTCATTACAAACTAAGTATGGAAATTCTGTTAACTCTGTTCATTATTTTGCGTATTTACCATACGGATTAAATGATAAAGCAGTTAATAAACGCTTATTGGGCACTACAACCATTAAAAATGAGCCATATTATAAAATAGAAGTAACGTTCAATGAAGAAGGAGGAGGAGAAGATTTTGAAGATGTTTATGTGTATTGGATTCATAAAGAAAATTTTACAGCCGATTATTTAGCTTATAAATTTCATGTGAATGGAGGCGGACTCAGATTTAGAGAAGCTTTTAACCCAAGAGTGGTAAACGGAATTAGGTTTGTAGATTATAATAATTATAAACCTAAAGAAAAAAATGTGACGGTTTATGAGTTAGATTCTTTATTTGAAGCCGGAGCGTTAGAACTTTTGTCTAAAATACTATTAGAAAACGTTCAGGTATCGTTAAAAAATACTAACTAATCTATTTTTAAAACTAAGTCGGTTACAGTATTATTTTTTATGGTAACAATGTAAAGATTTGCATTGTTGCGGTCATCTATTTGCTCGTATTTTTCTTTACCAATTAATTTGTTAACCATAGCAGGAGTGGTATTACTATGACCAACAATAAGCACTTTTTTGCCTTTAGTAGATGCCTTAAAATCATCTATATTAAGTGTTCTCGGATTATATAAAACAACTTCTAACCCTTGTTTTATAGCGGTTGGCTTAGCGGTTTGTTTGGTTCTGTTGTAGTTGGTAGAATACACGGCATCTAACTTAATAGTAGAGAGTACTTCGGCCCATTTTAAAGCTCTAGCCATACCGTCTTGGGTTAAGTTCGGATTTTTTTCGTTGGGGTTAGAGCGATCTTTTTCTGCATGCCTAATTAAAAAATATACGGTAGTATTTTCATCTTCTTGTGCAGTTAACGGAATAAAAGTAAGGGCTGCTAACAAGAAGGTAAGTAAATATTTCATGACAATTTAATTTTGTGCTATAGTGTATAACGTTGGTATAAGAGTTTTAATATAATTGCTATACAACAATTTCTAATGCTAATTCAACCATATCTTTAAAACTAGATTCTCTTTCTTTAGCGCTGGTGTTTAAATTTGGGTTTACCAAACTGTCTGAAATTGTTAAAATAGATAAAGCATTTACATTAAATTTTGCAGCAAGAGTGTATAAAGCAGCCGTTTCCATTTCTACACAAAGCACACCGTATTTTGCCCATTTTTTGTAATAATCTTTATTATCTTGATAAAAAACATCACTTGTAAGCACATTTCCTGCTTTAATAGGTATATTTTTTTGTTGAGCAACCTGCAAGGCTTTAGCAAAAAGCTCAAAACTTGCTGTTGGAGCATATTGTTCTCCATTAAAAGCCTGAAAATTAATGCTACTATTAGTAGATGCAGCCATGGCTAAAACGGTATCTCTAATACCAATATGCTCTTGGTAAGAGCCGGCCGTACCTACGCGTATTAAGTTTTTTACTCCATACTGGTTTATAAGCTCGTTCACATAAATACTAATTGAGGGAACTCCCATTCCTGTGCCTTGTACAGAAACTTTTTTACCATTATAATACCCCGTGTAGCCATACATTGCCCTTATAGTATTATAACAAGTCACATCTTCTAAAAATGTCTCAGCAATCCATTTAGCTCTAAGTGGATCTCCTGGCAATAATATAGATTCGGCAATATCTCCGGGTTTAGCTTCAATATGTAAACTCATAATTTTATTTTTAGCACAGCAAAGCCAAATCTATGCATTTTTAATTAAGTTTTAAAAATTGTTTAGCATCTCCGTTAATACTAGAGAGCACCAAAGCAGTAACAGTACGTTTATTAAGTTTAAAAACTATTCTGTATTGTTCCGGAGAAGCAGTATCAAAAACGGCACGGCTTAAAGGAATTAATTCTATTGCGATAGAAGAATTGTTGTTTTTTAAAAACAGTTTATTATTGCTTAGCACTCCCGAAAAAGCATCACCATAGCTGCCAGCATATTTTTTTAAAGGTAAAAGCTTTTTATTCTCATTTTTTTTAGCATTAAGAGCTTGTAAAACCCAATATTCTCTAGAGGCTAATAAATTATTGTTTACAGTAGTGTCTTTTTTTAAGGTAATGTAATGGTTTAAAGCTTTTTGGTACTGTTTTTTCACGGCAAAAGCATCTGCTAAATACAATTTAAGTTTGTAGTTATTTTTATAGTAATTGCGGGCATTTTTTATAAAAGAAATAGCTTTTTCAGGTTCTTTATTGGTTATTAATAAAAGAGCTGTTTGTTCTACAATGTTTTTAAAATTATGTTTGGTTTCGGTGTTTTTTAGTAGCTCTTTTAAAACAGTTTGAGCTTTATCTGCCGGTTCATTTAAGTAAGCTTTTTGAAGTTTAATTTTGGCTTGATGTAAGCTATCAGAAAAATGCGTGTAATCTATCCAGTTAACTGCTTTTAAATCTTTGTTTTTAAAGAATAGAGATAAAACCTCTTTAGTTATAGATAAGCCGTTCTCGCTATTACAAAAATAAACTAACCCTTCTTGTGTTTTAGGCATCACATACATAAAAGCTTTAAAAGTACCATTGTCTCCCCAATGCCAGAAGTTAGTAGTGTTTTGTTGATGTTCAAGCCCAACTCCTAACCCCCAAGTTATATATGGAGCAGTAGCAAAAGATGTTTCAGGGGTTTGTGCAGAACCAAACGGAGTAAGCATAAGCTGATGCGATTGTTTAGAGAGCCCTGTACCATTTAAAACAGCCTTTAAGAAAGTGGCGTAATCTTTTGCATTTGTAAGCAAACTTGCTGCAGCATTGGGTTTATTGGGTTTCCAAGAAGTAAAAGGTTGCTCTAACTCAGAATGCCCATCTGCTATTAAATTTTCAAACTCACTTTTCCATACAAAACTTGTTGAATTCATTTTTAGTGGTGAAAAAACAAGTTCTTGCGCCAGTTTTTCAAAAGGGGTTTTAGTTATATTTTCTAAAACTTTAGCCAAATAAACATAACCTTCTCCGGAATACCTCCAACCCAAGCCCGGTTTAAAATGCATAGTTAAAAATTTACTTCCCCAATTAGGTAAACCGGATGTATGACTTAAAATATGTTTTGCTGTTATTAAATTGCCAAACTCTGTACTATCTAATCTATTGTAAGGCAAATAACTTTGTAAAGGCTTATTAATGTTCAATACCCCTTTATCTGCAAGTTTTAGTGCTATATAAGCTGTAATTGGTTTGCTAAGTGAAGCTGCCTGAAATATTGTGCTATGTGTTACAGTATCTATTTTAGATTTACTAGCAACACCAATGGCAACAGAATAATCGTCTTTTTCGTTAAAATAAGAAAGTTGTATGCCTGGTATATGAGCTTGTTTTAATAATAGCGCTAGGGTGTCTTTTTTTGTTTGACAGTTAGCAGAAAAAAAAGTTAAAAAGAATAGAATTAATATAATACATCGCATGTGGTATGCTTTTAACAAAAAAGACGTGAAATAAGCCTGTGTGTTACAATTAGTGCTCCAGAGCTTCACTTATTATTTTAACCCCGCTAGAGGTACCAATTCTACTAACACCTAAAGCAATATACTCTAAAGCAGTTGCATATGATTTTATGCCACCCGAAGCTTTAATTTGAATATTATTTTTTACAACGTTTTTCATCAGTTTTACATCGTCTAATGTAGCTCCATGTGTACCAAATCCGGTTGATGTTTTAACAAAATCTGCTCCAGAATCAACTACTAATTTGCAAGCGTCTTCTTTTTCTTTATCTGTAAGATAACAAGTTTCTATTATAACTTTTAAAATGCGTTTACCAACTACGTCTTTTACAAAAGCTAATTCTTGTAAAGCCTTGTTATACTCTCCGGCTTTAAGCCACCCTAAATTTATTACCACATCAAATTCTTGCGCACCATCTTTTAAAGCCTGTTCTGTTTCGAGAACTTTTGCTTTTCCGCTCATAGCTCCTAAAGGAAAACCTATTACGGTACAGACCTTCACATTAGAATCAGCTACAATATCTGCTGCTTGTTTTACGTAACATCCGTTAACGCAAACACTAAAAAAAGAATGTGCGAGTGCTTCTTCGCATAGTGTGTTAATGTCTGAAGGCAGAGCAGTAGGGCTTAGTAGGGTATGATCTATGTAAGAATTTATTTTCATGATAAAACATTAATTTTCAATAGGTTTTAGTTCTTCAATATGCATTTCATCGAAAAATTAAAAAAAATGCACAAAGTGTTGTTCGTCGATGAGATGCTAATTTTATCGGATATTCAACACTATAAATGTATTTTATCGATAAAAAATTTCAGTTTGTCGATTTTGACAGTTTCAAAATATTCTTTAGTTTTCGGTAAAATTACAATTAAATAACAAATAAATGTGCCTATGATATAAGTTTACTTTCTACACTTTTTTTCGGTTTTTTTAAACAAAGTGGGATTTTAAAACCCCATAATGTTTAACCCCCAAATCACATACTATGAAACGCCTACTAACAACAATACAGTTGTTTTGCTGTTGTTGTGCATCAATATGGAACACGCAATCGCAAAACCTACACGCACCAGAACTATCATTTACCTACGCCTGCGCAAAGGATGGACATAACCTTTTTGAAGCAATTGTTGCTTTCGACGAGCAACCCTTTAACACTAACAACACCTTTTATATTGAATTATCTGATGCGCAGGGTAGTTTTGATGCTCCTACCGTTTTAAAAACCGTTACCGATCAAAATTTTTCATTTGGTTTTGAAACTTCTTTTCAATTACCAACAACTGTTAGAGGCGACAATTACAAAATAAGAGTGCGTGCAACTTCTCCTGCAATGGTTAGTCCAAGCAGCCAATCATTTAACGCATATTACATTCCGAGTGTTCAGTTAGTTTTAAATAATTATCAAGATGTTGCTGTTTGTGGGGGTAATAGCGCAACTATAAGCTTAAACCATGACATTGCAGATGAGTATATTTGGTATAAAGACGGACAGTATTATGCCAATGGTGGTGCAACATTAGAGGTTACAGAATCCGGTGAATATTATGTAGAACCTTACTTTGGTGATTGCACCGGAACACTATATTCTAACATTGTAATTGTTAGTTTTGGCGAAGATTTAGAGGCCCGTATAACCGGAGATAGTGTGATAGAAGCTTGCCCCGGCGTTTATCACACTTTTTCGGCAAATACCACAAATGAAGCCTACACTTATAAATGGTATAAAAATGGTGAACATTTAAGTAACTTACCTCCTTATATGCCTCATTTACGTGTAAACGTTTCTGAGGACAGCTATGGCGATTATCAACTAAAAATCATTAATGAAGGCGGATGCGAAGCTGCTTCTAATACGGTAACCCTTACACGCCCCGAAAACGGGTTTACTGTAGAAGCTGTTTCTGCAACCGAAACACTTTTGTTTAATGACGATTTTACCACGCTAAGTATTTCAACCAATGCCCCAAACCCTACCATAGCGTGGTATAAAAATGGTGAAATCATTCAAGAAAATGGTAACACCTCATTGCACGTAAATGAGCCCGGTACCTACTGGGCTCAAGTTACGGCGCAAGGCTCTTGTGCTGGTTCTGTAAAATCACCTGAGTTTTCTGTTTTTGTGCCTCAGGCTTTAAGTGTTGAAATTACTGCAGACCAACTATATAACCCATGCGAAAGCAGTACAGCCGAACTTGAGATTGCATCTTTTTCTGCTGTTGTTAATGGCAGTACAATTGAAATACCTGCATCTGAGTGGCAAAAGTTTACATTTAGTTGGATTAAAAACAACGAATCTTTATCGGTAAATAGAACCAGTTTACCAATTAGTTCTTACCATGATAATGGTTTATATACACTTGCAGTAAATTATAACAACACAGTTTATAAATCCAATTCAAAAGAAATAAGATTAAAAATACCAACTCCAGAGCTTCAAGCTAGTAAAAATGTAGTTTGTGATGGTGAGCAATCTACACTAACAGCTACTACTATAGAAAATGCAGTTTATAATTGGTATAAAAATGATGTGCTTATAGAAAGCACTTTAGAAGCCAATTATGTTGTATCTGAACCAGGAGAGTATTATACTGAAATTCAGCTTAATGGTTGTTCGCAACAATCAGAAATTATTACAATAAGCCCGCTTTCAGATGATGTAGTTTCATTATCTCATAGCGGTATAGTATATATATCTCCAGAAGGGTCAGAGACTGTAACTGCATCTGGAGCAGATAGGTATATTTGGACAGACAGTACTGGGATAACGCTATCTACAACCGATAGTTTACAAGTGTCTGAAGAAGGCACGTACACATTAACGGCCTATGTTGGTGGTTGTAAGGTTATTAAAACCATTACAGTAGCAATATCTGAATCTTTTGTGGTGCCAAACATTATAACACCCAATCAAGATAATATAAATGATAAGTGGGTTTTACCGGCAAAAATTGTTAACGATCCTGATATTGAGGTTGTTATATGCGATACGTATGGAAGGCCTATTTTAAAAACTAAACAATACCAAAACAATTGGCCTGAACCTACCACAATAACTAATACTAAATCTACGATATACTATTACTTTATAAATAAAAACGGAAAAGCATTAAAGAAAGGATCTATAACAGTTGTTGGACTTTGATGTAGAAAATTAATGATATGATAAAGCATTACGTTGGCTTTATTTTGTTACTGATGCTAGCGCCCAAGCTTCAAGCACAAAATGAAACCAGCAGTAACCCGTTGGTAGATTGGCGACAGCACAACGTAATAAAATACAACAGACATATTTTTAATCCTACTTTCTCTCTTGTTAGACAGGAGGGAAGAGATTTGAGTATTTGGAGTAGAATACAATGGATTGGCATTGAAGATTCTCCAAAAACATATCTAATAAATTATTCTGGAAAAGTAGCCGAAAAAACAGGAGCCGGTTTAGCACTTTTTCAGCAAAATTTAGGATTGTATACAGATTCAGGGTTGTTAGTAAACTATGCTAAGGGCATACAATTGTCTAGGTTTACTTGGTTAACATTTGGTTTAAATACAACAGTTTTTAGGCGAGGTTTAGATAAAAACGCTTTTGTTACACCACAACCTGATCCGTTTTTACTAGACACACAAGATGATTTTATTTTAGTGTTTATGCCAGGGATTAACTTAACTATAAGTAATATAGACATAGGCTTTACAGCCGAGAATTTATATGATTATAATTTAACCGAGTCTAATTCTGTAACAACATTTTCTGAAAAAATATTTTCCGGCCATATAGGTTATACACATTCTTTTACACAAAAAAACACTTTTATGACAGATGGTAGTGTTAGAAGCTTAGTATACGCAAAACATTTGCCGGAACAAGATTTACAATACGGAGCATCGGTGCTAATAGACGCTCCCAAACACGGATGGATACAAGTAGGTTATAATAGCGTGTATGGTATATCTGGCGGTATAGGAGCAAAAATAGGTAACAGTTTTGGGGTTGGTTTTCTTGTAGAAACCGGAACTCAGCAGTCTAACAGAGCTTTTGGGGCAACCTATGAGGTGACTGCCACTATAGAGCTTGGCAAATCGTACAATAATAAGCCAATTACTTTTAAAGAAGGTCCGGTATCAACCACAAAAAAGAAAGAGAAAGTTGCAAGTGAAATTAGTAAAACCAATACTAAAGTTACCAAACCGGAAAGTACTGTTAAACAACCGGAGCAAATAGTAAAACCTAGCAATAAACAAAAATCAACATCTAAACAAACTAATACAACAAAACAAGTAGAACAAGCAGTAATTGTAAAAGATACCAGTGCAATACAAGAAACTAATTTAACAGATAAATCTATACAAACTATGAGCATTGAGTCTTTAGATTCTTTAGGGATTGATAAAGACTCTGATCAAGAATTGTTAAAAGATGTATTTAATGAAGAAGCACCAAATAAACGCTATCAAGTTGAAGATAGAATAGAAGGTGTAGAATACGGTTTTTATTTGGTAGTTAATGTATTCTCGCAGAAAAAGTATTTTGATTTATTTATGAAGTTCTTAACCCAGAGGGGACTGTCTCCAAAGTATTTTTATAATAATGAAAACAATTATTATTATGTGTATCTAAAAAAGTACGATAAATTATCTGAGATAGAAAACGCAAGACGTACAAGATACAATGGGCGCTACTTTGGCGAGACATGGATCCTCTGGGTAAAAAATAACTAGCTCGTTTGTGGTTAGCGTTAGGTTTTCATAAAAACTGCATTGTGCTGTAAGCAATGCAGTTTTTTTAATATTTAAGCTCGTTAATTATAATGGCGTCAACCATATTCATCATATCTTTTAAGTACTTACTGTTATTCATAATATACGAAGTGAAAACAGCACCTTTTATCATACTAAAAATTCGTTTTGCATAGGCTGTACTGTCTACCATTGGTTTTATTTCTCCTTTACTTTTGCCTTGGTCTATTATGTTTTTTATACTGTTTTGGATTCTTAAAATAGCGCTTCTAACATTGTTTAATAGCTCTTCGTTTACATGGTTTGCATCTATTGCTGTATTTAAAATGGGGCAACCTCCAAATTCGTGAATAGCATCATCATAGTGCCTGTAAAAGTTAGAGATAATAAACAATTTTTCTATGGCAGACTCAGTATTATCTACGCGCTCCTGTACTTTTTCTAAAAGCTTTTTTAAATTGTATTTAAATGCCTGGATAGCGAGGTCTTCTTTACTTTTAAAATTACCATATATAGCACCTTTAGTAAGCCCTGTAGCTTTTGTAATATCGCTCATGCTGGTACCTGCATATCCAAATTTATTAAACATAGGGGCAACGGTTTCTATTATAAATTGGGTGGTGCGTTCTGCTTTGGTTGGCATATGTAAGTTGTTTTAGCTAATATAATAAAAATACTGATAGGTATATTTTATTAAAATGAAATAAAAAAAGCGCCTTTTGTGGCGCTTTTTTAAGGTTTTATCTTTTAGTTATGATTGTTTATCTACCAAATCGGTTTGGTTTCTAAATACCAACTCATCATCAAAAGCATCAATTAAAATAATGCTATCATTGGTAACATTCCCACTTAATATTTCTTTAGAGAGCTTGTTAAGCACATCGCGTTGTATTACACGCTTTACAGGTCTTGCTCCATATTGCGGATCAAATCCTTTTTGTGCTAAATATGCAATTGCATCTTCAGTGGCATCTAAAGTTATACCTTGCTTGCTAACCATTTTAATAACATTCTTTAATTGTAATCTTACAATGTCTTTAATGTTTTTCTCGGTTAGCGGAGTAAACATCACTATATCGTCTATACGGTTTAAAAACTCCGGACGAATAGTTTTTTTAAGCAATCCAAGCACCTCTACTTTAGCAGCTTCTGCTGCAGCATACATATCTGGGTTATTTTCGTAGGTTTCTTGAATAATGTGGCTGCCCATGTTGCTGGTCATTATTATAATAGTGTTTTTAAAATCTGCCACTCTACCTTTATTATCGGTCAGCCTACCTTCGTCTAACACCTGCAACAGAATGTTAAAGGTATCCGGGTGTGCCTTTTCTATTTCGTCTAATAACACAACAGAGTAGGGCCTACGTCTTACAGCTTCTGTTAGCTGCCCTCCTTCATCGTAACCAACATATCCCGGAGGCGCACCAACCAGACGGCTAACAGCATGGCGTTCTTGGTATTCGCTCATGTCTATTCGGGTCATGGCGTTTTCATCATCAAATAAATATTCTGCAAGTGCTTTGGCCAATTCTGTTTTACCAACACCGGTTGTACCCAAAAACAGGAACGAACCAATTGGGCGTTTTGCATCTTGTAAGCCGGCACGGCTTCTTCTAATTGCATCAGAAACAGCCTGAATAGCTTCGTCTTGACCAACTACTCTTTTATGAAGTTCTTCTTCTAATTTAAGTAGTTTCTCGCGCTCGCTCTGTAACATTTTAGTTACCGGAATGCCGGTCCATTTTGCTACAACTTCTGCTATATCTTCGGTTGTTACTTCTTCTTTTATTAACGAGTTTTCTTGTTGCTCTTCTAACTGTTTTTGTAAGTTGTTAAGCTTTTCTTGTGCTTCTTTTATTTTGCCATATCTAAGCTCTGCAACTTTACCATAGTTGCCTTCACGTTCTGCACGCTCGGCTTCTAATTTATATTGCTCTATGGCTTCTTTGGTAGTTTGAATTTTGTCTATTATCTCTTTCTCACTTTGCCATTTAGCAAAAATTTCGTTTCGTTCTTCTTTTAAATTTGCTAAGTCTGCATTAAGAGCTTTTAGTTTTACTTCGTCTTTTTCGCGCTTAATAGCTTCGATTTCTATTTCTAACTGCATTATTTTTCTATCTAATGCATCTAACTCTTCTGGTTTAGAGTTAATTTCCATTCTAAGTTTAGAGGCAGCTTCATCCATTAAATCTATAGCTTTATCCGGTAAAAACCTGTCTGTAATATAACGCTGTGAAAGCTCTACAGCTGCAATTATAGCTTCGTCTTTAATACGCACCTTATGGTGAGTTTCGTATTTTTCTTTAATACCTCTTAAAATAGAAATTGCACTTTCTGTATCTGGCTCATCGACCATTATTTTTTGAAAACGACGTTCTAATGCTTTGTCTTTTTCAAAATATTTTTGATACTCATCTAACGTTGTTGCGCCAATAGCTCTAAGTTCTCCTCTTGCTAAGGCAGGTTTTAAAATGTTTGCAGCATCCATGGCTCCTTGCCCACCACCGGCGCCAACAAGTGTATGAATTTCATCAATAAATAAAACAATATTACCGTCTGATGTAGTTACCTCTTTTATAACTGCTTTTAAACGCTCTTCGAACTCTCCTTTGTACTTAGCGCCGGCAATAAGCGCACCCATATCTAAAGAGAAAATTTGTTTGTCTTTTAAGTTCTCGGGTACGTCTCCTTGAACAATTCTATGCGCTAAACCTTCTGCTATTGCAGTTTTACCCACACCGGGCTCACCAACTAGCATCGGGTTGTTTTTGGTTCTGCGTGAAAGAATTTGAAGCACACGTCTTATCTCTTCGTCACGCCCAATAATTGGGTCTAACTTTCCGCTATTGGCTCTCTCATTTAGGTTTATTGCATATTTGTTAAGGGCGTTATATGTTTCTTCTGCACTTGCAGAAGTTACATTGCTTCCTTTTCTGAGTTCATTTATAGCAGCTTTTAGGTTTTTTTCGGTTACGCCTTGATCTTTTAAAATTTGAGCAATTTTACTTTTAGATTTAAAGATTGCTAAAATTAAATGCTCAATAGAAACAAACTCATCGTTCATTTTTTTAGCAACTATACTCGCTTCATTTAAAGTAGCAGCAGCATCTCTAGACAACATTATATCTGCACCACTTACTTTAGCAAAACTTTGTAGTGTACTATCTAATACTTGCTTTAGTATAGTTACGTTAACCTGTAGTTTTTTTAATAGAAAAGGCAAAACATTCTCGTCTACTTCGAAAATGCTTTTAAAAATGTGCTCGTTTTCTATTTGTTGATGGCCATATTCTTGTGCAATACGTTGTGCACCTTGTATGGCTTCTTGCGATTTTATAGTGAAATTATTAAAATTCATATTGTATTTTTATGTTTTAATTGTTAACACTTATGATTAGTCAATAGTTATTCCAAGTTGCAATAGCTGACTATTTGACTTGTTTTTTATTATTTTTAGAGACATTTTGACGGATTATTTTTGTAAATATTAAATAGCTTTCTATGGGATTTTTAGCTAAACTTTTTTCATCATCAGGAAAAGAAACAAAACAAAAATCTTTGTTAACTAATTGGAATACAGTGTATAATGTAAATCAGATTAAACAAATAATTAAAGAGTCTTACACTCAACCTCAATTGTTGTTTAAACACTCTACACGTTGTGGAATTAGTAGAATGGCGCTAACTAATTTTGAGCGAGACTTTAATTGGGACAACCAAGAAATTAAAATGCACTTTCTAGATGTTTTGCTCTACAGAGATGTGTCTAATGCAGCTGCAGAGATTTTGAGTGTAAAACATGAAAGTCCTCAAGTTATACTTGTTAAAGATGGAAAAGCGATTTACAATGCTTCTCACGGAAGCATTAGTGCTAAAGCAATAGAGGAATATTTATAAAAAAACTCGCCCGGAGGCGAGTTTTTAATTAAAATCGTTGTTTTCTAAGTATTGCTTTAAGTTTTTGTTTTAAATCTTCTGCTGCATTAAAAATCATTTCTTCATGGGTAGGAAAAGGAACTTGCCTTACGTTTATTAACGAAAGCATAGCATCGTCTAAAGCTCTTTTATCGCCATCGTAAGTTGCAAAAACATGGTTAAACTCAAAACCACTGGCTAAAGGATATGAGTTTATGGGTTGGTTGTTTTGCAAATCGGTAAATGTTACCTGCCCAACAACATCAACTGCTTTATATTGATTAAACTCGTAAAAAGTGCATCTAATAGTTTTAAACTTATCTACCATAATGTAGTTGCCTAAACTATCTTTTAGTTTGTTGCCGTTTTCATCTAAAGCAGGAGTTTCGCCATCTTTTATTTGCTTTTCTTTAATTATTTGTCGCTCTTTTATTTGCTCCGGCGAAATATTAATAGCAGTGAAAGCTACATCCATGCTATAATCATACGAGACTTCTTGAAGCGGATTTACATGGTATTCTGTCCAAAAATCATTAATACCATAGCTGTTAAAACTTAGTAAATCGGCTTCTAAAGCTTCAGGGATAACCATATTAGAGTCATTGTACATACTTACAATAACATAGTTTGTGCCTTTATTATGAGCAATATTTAGCTTGGTTTCTACATCTTTATAATTAGGGTTTATTTTTTGTAAGTACGCAAAATCATCGTATGCTTTCCTGAAATCTAACTTTGTGATCCCGTTTTCTAATAATTCTGAAGCTTTGTTGTATAAATATTCAGATGTTTTGTTTTTATAGTTTATTATTTGATTGGTATAATCCTTAAAAGTAAACTTAGCATTTCTGTTTTTATCTACAATATATAATGGTAACAAAGGTTTAATGCGCTCTTGCCTGTTTCTTAAGCCTAAATACGTTTCGTAAATAGCTTCAAAATTCTCAGGATTACCATCTTTTTCTAAAAACTTTATATGGTTTACATCTCTAGAAACAGCTTTTATAAAGGCTTCTTCGAGCATAACAATATACTCTTGGTTGCCTTTTTTAGTTTTGTTATCTCTAAGCTTGTTTAAAGCAATATTTATAGCACCATCGTAGTTGCCTGAGTTGATGGCTTTTTGTGTTTTTTTAGCAGTGTTACAAGCTCCTAGAGCAATTGTAATACACATAAGTAGTATAAATTTTTTCATGGCAGTTAAGTTTGATTTGTTTATAATTAGGGCCTTTCAAGGATAATGCCAAACATATAAACCCGCATTATGTGCGGGTTTATAGTTTAGTTATAACGATAAAATTCACTATTTGTTTTTTATTGAAGCAAACGGAGGTAATATTTTAGTGCTAACCTCTCCAAAACCTATTCTAACCTTATCATTTTTACAATAACCACGCATGGTAACCGTATCACCATCATTTATAAACTTACGTTCGGTACCATCTTTCATTTTTATAGGTTTTTCGCCTCTCCAGGTTAGTTCTAGCATAGAGCCGTACGAATCTGGTGTAGGACCTGATATTGTTCCGCTTGCCATCATGTCTCCACTATTAATTTTACAACCATTCACGGTATGGTGCGCCAATTGCTGAGACATGTTCCAGTACATATATTTAAAATTAGATTTTGTTACGGTTACGGGTTCGCCACCTTCCGGAGTAATAGCTACCTCTAAATTAATATCAAAGCTTTTTTTACCGGTACTTCTTAAATAGGGCAGTGGCTCCGGATCTTGTTTAGGCGATGCTACTCTAAAAGGCTCTAAAGCATCTAAAGTTACTATCCACGGAGAGATTGATGATGCAAAGTTTTTACCTAAAAATGGACCAAGTGGTACGTACTCCCATTTTTGTATATCGCGTGCACTCCAATCATTAAACAATACCATTCCAAAAATGTACTCTTCTGCTTCATCTACCGGAATGGGTTCTCCAAGAACGTTAGCATCGGTGGTTATAAAAGCCATTTCCAGTTCAAAATCTAATAATTTCGACGGACCAAAAACAGGCTTATCGGCTCCGGCAGGCATGGTTTGTCCAACCGGTCTGTGAATAGGAATTCCCGAAGGAATTATGGTAGAGCTCCTGCCGTGATAACCAACCGGTATATGCAACCAGTTAGGTAATAGTGCATTTTCCGGATCTCTAAACATTTTACCTACGTTGGTAGCATGCTCTTTACTTGAGTAGAAATCTGTGTAATCGCCAATTTGCACCGGCAATTGCATTTCTATCTCATCTAGAGAAAATAATACAATTTTTTTGTGTTCTTCGTTATCTCTTAATTTTGGGTTATTTATATCGAATATTTCAGAAATTCTGTTTCTAACGAGCCTCCAGGTTTTCTTTCCGTCAGATATGAAATCGTTTAACGTGTCTTGAAGAAAAATATCGTCTGTAAGAGGTATTCCTTCAAAATATCCAAGCTGATGCAAAGCACCTAAATCTATAGCTGTATCTCCAATTCTGGTTCCAATTGTAATAATATCGTCTCTGGTTAAAAAAACACCAAAAGGAATATTCTGAATTGGGAAATCTGAATTTTCGGGAACCGGAATCCAAGATTTTTTATTAGGGTCGTTTGTTTTATGTGGCATAGTAAACTAAAGTTGGTTTAGTGTGTTAAAAAAAGTTTTGTCAAATATATTATTTTCCGCTTATTTGAGCATCGGAATTACTATTTTTGATGATTATTTAACGAATAGAGAATTATGCAACGCGACGAACAGATTTTTGAGCTTATAGAAGCCGAAAGAGAACGCCAAATAGAAGGCTTAGAACTTATTGCTTCAGAAAATTTTGTGAGTGAACAAGTAATGCAAGCTGCTGGCTCTGTATTAACCAATAAATATGCAGAAGGATATCCCGGCAAACGTTATTACGGAGGATGTGAAATTGTAGATGAAGTAGAAAATATAGCTATAGAACGAGCCAAAGCACTTTTTGGAGCAGAATGGGTTAATGTTCAACCTCATAGTGGTTCGCAAGCAAACACAGCTGTTTTTGCAGCCTGCTTAAAACCTGGCGATACTATTTTAGGGTTTGATTTATCGCACGGAGGACACCTTACTCATGGCTCACCGGTAAATTTTTCCGGGAAATTGTATAATCCGGTATTTTATGGTGTAGATAAAGATACGGGCTATATAGATTACGAGCATGTTGCTAAAATGGCCGATGAGCATAAACCAAAACTTATTATTGCAGGGGCATCTGCCTATTCCAGAGATATAGACTTTAAACGATTTAGAGAAATAGCCGATAGTGTTGACGCTATTTTAATGGCCGATATTTCTCATCCGGCTGGACTAATAGCGAAAGGAATATTAAATGATCCGCTACCGCACTGTCATGTTGTAACTACAACAACACATAAAACATTAAGAGGACCACGTGGAGGAATGATTATGATTGGGAAAGATTTTGAAAATCCGTTCGGAATTACGTTAAAAAATGGGTCGCTCAGAAAAATGTCATCTTTATTAGATAGTGCTGTTTTTCCCGGCAATCAAGGTGGTCCGTTAGAGCATATTATTGCTGCTAAAGCAGTTGCCTTTGGTGAAGCATTATCTGATAACTTTTTACACTATATAATTCAGGTACAAAAAAATGCTAAAGCAATGGCAGAAGCCTTTGTAGATAGAGGTTATAATATTATTTCCGGCGGTACAGATAACCATATGATGCTTATAGATTTAAGAAATAAAAACATTACCGGGAAACAAGCAGAAGAGGCGTTGGGTAAGGCAGATATAACAGTAAATAAAAACATGGTGCCGTTTGATGATAAAAGTCCATTTGTTACTAGTGGAATTAGAGTAGGTACTCCTGCCATTACAACCAGAGGTTTAAAAGAAACCGATATGGAAGCAGTAGTGGCTTATATAGATGAAGTAATTACTAATCATGAAAATGAAAAGGTGTTAGAAGGAGTTGCTAATAAAGTGTATGAAATGATGGCCAACAGACCTTTGTTTGTTTGGTAATATTAAAATATGCTTACTATAAAATCCTCAAGTATTTTGCTTGGGGATTTTTTTATGCCATATAATCAGTGTTTTTGACTTCTTGTCAGGGGCTGGTTTTACATCAATTAATAAAATAATAATAAAGCAAGCATTTCTTTTAAAATCTATTAATAAAATTAAGGCATCATTAAATATTTTAAAAAGAACTATTTTTTCGCATGGTCCTTGTGTTTTACTTAAACAAAAAAATAATTTATGAATGTATTAGTAATAGGAGCGGGCAACATGGGGTATACCTATGCCATGGGGCTTACCCAATCTGCTTTACTTGAAGGAAAAAAGGTTTTAATTTATGATACTGATGCACAAAAGAGAGAAGATTTAGCTAAAAACAGTCGTTTTTTAGTTTTCTCTGAGTTAGAAGAATGTTTACCTAAAAGCCATGTAATTTTATTAGCTGTAAAGCCTTATCATGCAGAAGCTCTTTTTAAACAAATGAAACCACTGGTTACAAATCAACAAATAATAGTATCGTTAATGGCAGGAGTAACCATTGCGCAAGTGCAAGAGCAACTGGCAATAAATAAAGTAGTTAGGACTATGCCTAACTTACCGGCTAAAGTAGGCAAGGGTGTTACATCGTATACAGCATCATCTGATGTGTCTAAAGTAGAATTAATTACGCTAAAAAAGCTATTAGAATCTACCGGCAAGGCGGTTTATGTTAGTTCAGAACAGTTAATAGATGCATCTACAGGAATTTCAGGGAGCGGACCGGCTTATGTGTTTTATTTTATGCAATCTATGTTAGAAGCAGCTCAAAAATTAGGATTTTCTGAAGAAGATGCAAGAACGTTAGTAGTACATACTTTTGATGGAGCCGTAACATTATTTAACGAATCTGATTTGTCTCCGAAAAAATGGATGGACAAGGTGGCTTCTAAAGGTGGAACTACTCAAGCAGCCTTAGAAAGTATGGAAGATAATAATGTAAAAGAGTTAATTAAGCAGGCTGCTTTTGCTGCTTTTAAAAGAGCAACAGAAATTGGAGCTTCCGGTTAAAATTCTTCATGCTGGTAAGCTCCAATATCTGGAGCCGAAGTTCTGTTGTTACCTAAAATATCTTCAGGAACTTGTTGGGCTGCTTCTAAAAGCGCTTTGTTTATTGCTGCAGAGCTACTACCAATAATAAAGCTATTTTCTTGAGGGTTTTTAAAATCCGGTAATTCGTTAAAAATATTATTACTGTAGTTTGAAAGGGTGAAATCTAATAAACTATTATTTGTATTCCCGTTTTGTTCAAACTTAATTAGGTTATTGGTAAAACTAAAATTAAAAGATTGCTCCGGGACGGCATCTAAATAAAATTCTTGAGAATTGTTGCCGTATATAATACAATTTGTAAAAGCAGCATTAAGATCTCCTGTAATAACGCTATTATCGCTTAGTGTTAAATAGTTTGTTACTAATAAAGCGGGCGTGTCTCTAAACCCATTTTGCCAGTAATTTGCTATGGTACAATGTGTAAACTCATAGTTGCCTCCGGCACTACAATAAACATTTACTTGTCCGCTATTTCCAATTACTGTATTTAGGGCTGTAATTGTGGCTGCTTTACTCCAAATACCTGCAATTGCACTATTGTAAATTTGAGAATTGGTAATCGTAAGATTTTGTGTATTGCTTACTGCACTGCTTTCAACCAACAAACCTACTGTAGCGTTTTTTATTGTTGCGTAGTTAATAGTATTGTTTTTCC
>JBPEWY010000034.1:0-70196 GCA_052032225.1 Flavobacteriaceae bacterium | reverse complement strand
GGCACTTTCTCCCTAAAGTTAGCAATTAGCTGTTCTAAGGTTTCTGAAGTTTTTAATGGTCTTCTATATCTAATAGCTTGTGATGCTGTTATAAGCTCTATGGCTAATACACGTTCTACATTCTCTAAAATCTTTAAACACTTAGTAGCGGCATTTGCCCCCATACTTACATGATCTTCTTGCCCGTTAGATGATACAATGCTATCTACACTGGCAGGAGTTGCAAGCTGTTTATTCTGGCTAACAATACCTGCTGCTGTATATTGCGGAATCATTAAGCCGGAATGCAACCCCGGGTCATCAACTAAAAAGGCAGGTAAATTTCTGTTACCGGATAAGAGCTGAAAAATTCTACGCTCAGAAATATTACCGAGTTCGGCAATGGCTATTCCTAAAAAATCAAAAGCTAAGGCTAATGTTTGTCCGTGAAAGTTGCCACCAGATAAAATCACATCTTCATCTTTAAAAACATTAGGATTATCTGTAACAGAATTAATTTCTGTTGTAACAGTTTGTTTTACATATTGTATAGCGTCTTTTGTTGCTCCATGAACTTGTGGAATACATCTAAAAGAATATGGATCTTGAACATGTGCCTTTGGTTGATTTATGAGTTCGCTACCGTTTAAAAAAGATGAAATGTTTTTTGCTGTTTCAATCTGCCCTTTATGTGGTCTGATTTCATGAATTAAATGTGAGAAAGGTTCTATCCTACCATCAAAAGCTTCTAACGACAATGCTCCAATTAAATCAGCTAAATATGAAAGTCGTTCACTATACAAAAGCATGTACGTGCCGTAAGCACTCATAAACTGTGTGCCGTTTAATAACGCCAATCCTTCTTTAGATTGAAGCTTAATAGGCTGCCATCCAAATTGCTCTAAAACATCCTCAGATTTAATTATGGTATTGTTAAAATACACCTCTCCCTTTCCTAAAAGCGGAAGCGATAAATGTGCTAACGGAGCCAAATCGCCGGATGCTCCCAAAGAGCCCAAAGTATAAACAACAGGATATACCTTATTGTTGTAAAAATCTATTAAACGGTTTACTGTTTGTAGGCTCACTCCTGAATGCCCATAGCTTAGAGATTGAATTTTGAGCAATAGCATAAGCCTTATTATAGGCACCGGAACTTTATCTCCCGTACCGCAAGCATGAGACATCACTAAGTTTTCTTGAAGTTCTGCAAGCTGTGTTTTAGAAATTTTAATATTATGTAAAGCACCAAAACCGGTATTAATGCCATAAATAGGACTTTCTTGGCTTTTAAGTTTTTGGTCTAAATACTCACGACAGCTTGTAATTTTTTGTTCTGCTTCATCAGATAATGCAAGAGAGTAATTGTTGTCTACAATTTCTTTAATCTTTGCTAAGGTAAGTGGCTTACTGCTTATATAGTGAATATTGCTCATAATATCTTATTTGCGCCCCAAAATTCATTAATCAAAGTAAATAAACCAAACATTAACTTGATATTTTATGTTACTCACAACATGCTAATTTTGTTCTTGCCCATTATTTCTTGCAGCAGAATTATTTTCTGGGGTAAATAAATCTATAAAAGCGCTTCCTATATGCAGTATAATATCTTGCGCTGTTAATGCTTGATAGCTTGTACTATTTACAGCAATATCTCCGGCTTTACCATGTAAGTAATTTGCAAATATGGTTGCTTGTAACGGAGTGTACCCTTGTGAAATTAAGGCAGCAATTATTCCGGAAAGTACATCGCCACTTCCTCCGGTTGCCATTCCGGGATTTCCGGTACTGTTAACATATAGCGTGTCATTATATACCACAATACTATAAGCATCTTTTATATTTACAATGCAATTATATTTTTTAGAGAAAGCTTTTGTTTTTTTAAGCTTATCAAAATCATCTTTCCATGTTCCTATTAAACGTTTTAATTCTCCCGGATGTGGAGTTAAAATTGTGTGTTCAGGAAGTAATTTTAACATAGTTTTATTTGCCGCTATAATGTTTAGTGCATCGGCATCAATAACTAAGGGTGCTTTTGCTTGCTTTAAAAAATTTTCTAATGCTTTTTTGGTAGTTTTTTCGATTCCGATACCCATACCAATAGCAATTGCAGAAGGAGTAATATTGTATTTAATTTCTGTGATTATATTATTGTCATTATCTGTTATTACCATAGCTTCCGGTACTGAGGTTTGTAATGTGGTATAACCGCATTTAGGAATGTAAGCCGTTACTAAACCGGAGCCAGCTTTTAAAGCAGATTTTGCTGCTAATGTTGCTGCACCAATTTTACCATAACTTCCTGCAATAATTAAAGTATGTCCGTATGTGCCTTTATGAGAAAACCTATCTCTAGGTATGTACATTGGTAGTATTTCTTGTTTTTCTACCAAGTACATTTTAGAATCTGCTTGTAGCTTAATCTCTGCATCCCACCCTATTGCAACAACTTCAAACTGTGGAGCATATTTGCCGGTATCTGGTAAAAAAAATGGGAGTTTAGCAGCCTCAAAAGTAAGTGTGTATGTAGCCTTAACAACTGCATCCGGGTTTTCTGGAACAGTATTCATAAACATTCCCGAAGGAATATCTACAGAGAGCACAAAAGAACCACTTTGGTTAATAGCTTTAAACAAACTAACTAACCACTTGGCTGGTGCTCTGTTAAGCCCAATACCAAAAACAGCATCAATTATAATATCCTCAGAAGTAATTTCCGGAATATCAGATTCTGTATTTATAGATTGTGGCCAAATTTTTCGATCTTTTATTCTATCTAAATTCAACAAAAAATCTTTAGAACGCTTCTCGCTATAGTTTACTAAATAAACGGTAACATGGTAGCCATGTTCTACTAAGTGTCTGGCAACAACCAAACCATCTCCCCCATTATTACCTACACCACAAAAAACCTTTATTGGTACGTTAGCTCCTTGAAGCCTGGAATGCAACCAATTAAACACTTGTGTTCCAGCCCGCTCCATTAGCTCATCGCTTTTAATTTGTTGTCTTGCAACGGTAGCTTCATCAATTTTTTTAATGGTATAGGCATCAAAAATCTTCATAGAAAAATGTGTTATAACTATCAGTTTTTAAATGTACTACTTTTAAACTATTCACATTAAATACACGTTAAAAAAGTAAGAGGGCTGTATAAGTGTGTCTACCTAATTTTACATACATTTGCGCTATCTATAAAATAAGGCTATGAAAAATACCGCATTAACTCAAAAACATGTAGAATTAGGAGCTAAAATGGTTCCGTTTGCCGGCTACAATATGCCTGTACAATACGAAGGTGTAAACCAAGAGCACGAAACAGTTAGAAATGGTGTTGGAGTGTTTGATGTGTCTCATATGGGAGAGTTTTTATTAGAAGGTGAAAACGCCTTAGCTCTTATTCAAAAAATAAGTTCTAACGATGCCTCTAAATTAGTTGATGGGAAAGCGCAATACAGCTGCTTACCTAATTATGATGGAGGAATTGTTGATGATTTAATTATATATAGATTTAACGAAAACAAATATTTGTTAGTAGTTAATGCGGCTAATATTGATAAAGATTGGAATTGGATTGCTAAACACAATGAAGAAGGTGGTTTTAATGTAAAAATGACAAACCAATCTGATGAAATTTCTCTTCTGGCCATACAAGGACCAAAAGCAGCAGAAGCCATGCAATCTTTAACAGATATAGATTTGTTAAACATGAAATACTACACCTTTCAGGTTGGTACATTTGCAGGTGTAAATAATGTAATGGTTTCTGCAACCGGTTACACCGGTTCTGGAGGATTTGAAATATATTTTTCTAACAATGATGCCCAAACCATCTGGGAAGCAGTTTTTAAAGCCGGTAAAGATTTTGGTATTAAACCAATAGGTCTAGCAGCCAGAGATACACTTAGATTAGAAATGGGATACTGTCTGTACGGTAATGATATAGACGATACAACTTCTCCAATAGAAGCAGGTTTAGGCTGGATTACTAAATTCACTAAAGACTTTATAAATTCTGACAATTTAAAAAAGCAAAAAGAAGAAGGCGTAGCCAGAAAGTTAGTAGGTTTTGAAATGTTAGAAAGAGCCATCCCCAGAAATGGTTACAATATTGTAGATAGTAATGGTACTGTAATTGGTAATGTTACCAGTGGCACTATGTCTCCATCGTTGGGTAAAGGTATTGGTTTAGGGTATGTACCTACTGAGCTTGCTACTGCAGATAGTGAAATTTTAATTCAAATACGTAAAAAAGCCGTGCCGGCTAAGGTTATAAAATTGCCTTTTTACAAAAAATAAACTTCGGTGGGTAGAGTTCTCATTTTAGGAGCAAGTGGTTTTATTGGAGGTGCTCTCTACAGAGAACTCTGTCCGTATTTTGATACATACGGGACTTATTTTACGGGTAAAATTTACTCAGACAATCAGCATTATTTTAACTTTAGTATGCAGCGAGACGATATTTATCAGTTGCTGCAAGATTTAAGACCTTCTATTATAATTTCTGCACTTAGAGGAGATTTTGATTGGCAAATAGAAACTCATAATCAAATAGCAGATTATTTAGAAAAAAGAAGAGGTAAAATAATATTCTTATCCTCTGCTAATGTGTTCGATGCTTTTACCAATTACCCATCGTATGAGTTTGATAAAACGCTATCTGAAAGTATTTACGGTAAACTAAAAATTAAAATAGAAAACAGGCTTTTAAAGTTACCCAAACACAAATATGTTATAGCCAGAATTCCTATGGTTTTTGGGAATGCTTCGCCCAGAATTAAAGAAATTAAACGCGCCATAGAAGACAAAGCTGCCATAGAAGTATTCCCTAATTTAGTAATGAATGTTACTGCCGATTTTTTACTAACCCAACAAATACACTACATTATTAATCGAAGAAAAAGTGGAATTTTTCATTTAGGCAGTACAGATTTAATACATCATGATGAATTTATAAGGTTAGTAGTAGATAAACTCGGTGGGAACAAACCCATTTACAAAAACGTTTACACATCTAACTCTGATAGGTATTTGGCTGTTTTACCTAAAGACAATAAGCTGCCAAAACATCTTCAATTTAACTATAATCAAGTTTTAGAGCTAATTAAAAGCAAAGTAGAGTAATCTGTTATAACATAATTTGCTATTTTACAGCAAATTAAATATCATGAAACTATTAACAGATACTCAAATAAACCAAGCACTACAAAAATTAGAAGGGTGGGAATTTGTAGATAATGCAATAGAAACCACCTTGGAGTTTACAAATTTTAAAGAAGCTTTTACCGTAATGACACGCATTGCTTTTGAGGCAGAAGCTATGCAGCATCATCCTGAATGGACTAATGTTTACAACCAAATTACCATAAAATTATCTACACACGATGCCGGAGGCGTAACCGAAAAAGATATAGATTTAGCTTTGATAATAGATCAAATTATTGCCGAATAAAATTGTAATTAAACACTAATTTTGGGCGCTACTGTGTGGTAATATTTCATAAATTTGCGTGTCAAAATCAAAACCTATGGGAAGAGCTTTTGAGTTTAGGAAGGCAAGAAAGTTTAAGCGTTGGGCAGCAATGTCTAAAGCATTTACTCGTATTGGTAAAGATATTGTAATTGCAGTTAAAGAAGGTGGCCCAGACCCAGATACCAACGCTCGTTTGCGCGCTGTTATACAAAATGCTAAGGCAGTAAATATGCCTAAAGATAATATTGAGCGTGCCATAAAAAGAGCCACAGACAAAGAGCAAAAAGATTATAAAGAAGTTTTATTTGAAGGTTATGCCCCACACGGGATTGCAATATTAGTAGAAACTGCAACAGATAATAACACAAGAACCGTTGCTAATATTAGAAGCTATTTTAATAAGTGCAATGGTAGCTTAGGAACCTCAGGCTCTGTATCGTTTATGTTTGACCATACTTGTAATTTTAGAGTAAAAGCAGACGGAATTGATGCTGAAGAGCTAGAGTTAGAAATGATAGATTATGGTGCAGAAGAAGTGTTTGTTGATGATGATGGTATTTTAATTTATGCGCCTTTTGAATGTTTTGGAGCTATACAAGCCGCTTTAGAAGAACGTAATATAGAAATATTATCATCTGGTTTTGAGTGGATTCCTCAGGTAACAAAAAAACTTACTCCAGAACAAGCAGCCGATGTAGAAAAACTACTTGAAAAAATTGAAGAAGACGATGACGTACAGAATGTATACCATACAATGGATGAGTCTTCAAGTAATTAAAACATAACTAATATTCCTTATAAAATAGTTGTATCTTTCTAAAAACAGATACAACTATTTTTTTTATGGATACATCTTTACTTGTTGCTAAATGTGCAGCTATTATTTACTTATCGTTTGGTTTTGGCATGCTAATTCAACCTTCTTATTACAAAGCAACATTGCAAGAATTAATTACCAGCAAAACTTTTTTAGTTATGGGGAGCTTACTCGCCATTGTTTTAGGCGTTGTGTTAATTGCCTACCACAATGTTTGGCAAGCAAACTGGTTAATTTCAATAACTATTAGTAGGTTGGATTTCCTTGTTTAAAGGGGTTTTTATTTTGGCTCTTCCTGAAGTGTATTTAAAAATTTCTAAAAAAATATTTACACCTAAAAGTATTAAATGGCTTACTATACTGGTATTAGCAGTTGGCCTTTTCTTTTTATACTTTGGTTTTTTTAACTACTAAAGAGCCCATTTAGGTGTACTCTGGTATTTTACCTACTACACCTTCATAAAAAGAACGCATAAAAGCAAAATCTGCTTCCTTATTATCAGTTGGGTAAAATGGTGTTTCGGCTATTTTTACAGTTTTTGTAGCATAATCAAAAGCCACCATTACTATTGGTACGTTGGCTTCTTTAGCTATATAGTAAAACCCGGTTTTCCATTCGGTTACTTTTTTTCTGGTTCCTTCCGGAGCAATGGTAAGCCTAAACTCTTCTCTTTCGCTAAATATTTTTGAAATTGCTTCAACATATCCCATAGATTTACTTCGGTCTATAGGCGCTCCTCCCATCCATTTAAAATACCATCCGAACGGAGGCTTAAAAAGTTCTTTCTTGGCCACATAATGCATTTTTTTACCTATAATTTTTCGGGCAAGTAAACCTATAAAAAAGTCCATCCAATGCGTATGTGGCACTACTATTATAACACATTTTTTTACATCGGGGAAACGGCCCTTAATCGTCCACCCCATAAGTGTAAAGTAGATGAATTTGGCCAATGCTCTCATATTATATTTTTTTATAAATGCTTTTAATTTTTTCTCTTGTTATGATTTTTTCCCAATTTTTTCCAATAGCATTTTCCCATAAAGGAGTTAAGCTTAAAGCTACATCTATCATGGTGTTTAATTGAGATTCAGACAAGTTACTACAAACACCTTTAGGTAAGGTAATATTATGCTTTTCTTTCATTTGTTTAAACAAAGTAACTCCTTCAGGGTAAAACTCCTCTAAATGATTAAAAACCAAACAATTACCAACACCATGTTTAGTACCAAGTACGTAAGATAACCCATAGCTTAATGCATGTGCAACACCAACTTGCGAGTAAGCAATACTCATACCACCATGCCATGAAGCCATCATTAGTTTATCTTGTGCTTCTTGTTCCGGCAAATCGTTTAAATACACCTCTTTACATAAATCAAAAGCTTTTTCGCCATAACTCTGACTAAAAGCATTTAAATATGTGCCATTAAGTGATTCTACACAATGAATAAAACAATCCATTCCGGTATAAAACCATTGGTCTTTAGGCACTCCGGTTGTTAATTCAGGATCTAAAATAACTTGATCAAAAGGTGTGAAATCTGAGTTTATTCCTAGCTTTTTATCAGGTCCTGTGAGTACGGTAGTTCTAGAAACCTCTGCGCCTGTACCACTAATGGTGGGAATACCAACATGATAAACTGCAGGATTTTTTACTAAATCCCAACCCTGATAATCTGCAGCACTGCCCGGATTATTAAGCATTATAGCAACTGCTTTAGCTAAATCTAACAAAGTGCCACCACCAATACCGATAATACCGGACGGTTTTTCGGCAAAGTTTTCTTTTATTTTGGCAACAATAGCATCTACTTGAGAAGTTTTAGGCTCTTCGGCTGCAGAAATAAATATAATTTGATCGGTAAATAAAAGCGGTATTGCGTTTATTAATGTATTATTTTGTTCAAAAACATCGTCTACCAAAAAAATAAATGGCGCCTCTGAGCTTTTACGTTTAGGCATTAAAATATTATGAAGCTCTTTAAAGCTTCCTCTGCCAAACATAACTCTGGGAACCATTGGAAAGTTCTTAAACATCATTGCTTTTTACTGTTTTAAATTCTGTTAATGTGTTTATATTTTCTTGAAACCTATTTGAAAATAACCCAACATGATACCCATCTACTACTGCATGATTTGCATGAACAGAAGTGGGCATAAATAATTTATTGTCTTGCGTAAACACTTTACCAAACGAAATTTTAGGAACAGAATCTACATACCCATATTTTCTGGCATGCGTTAATGCTGTGAATTGTACCCATGGTAATGCAGAAAAATGTATCGTGTTATCATCGTCACTAGATGGTACAAGTGTTTTTTCTGATCGCACTCTGTTAATTTCTTCTTCTGCATTATTATAAAAAGTTAAAAAATCGTCGCTGTAATTAATATACGAAAAGCCAAAAGTGCCATCTGGACGATTAATTGTTGGCGAGCCGTTAATTACATCATAAACTCTTACCTCGTTATCATCTTTAATTCTGTATTTAAAATTCTCAACGCTATTGGCTGCTTTTAATGCAGCATAAAGGTAGCTGATAAAAAAAGAGAGGTTGTTATTTTTGCAATAACTGTAAAGAGCGGTAACTTCTACATTAAACGTAACACCAAAAAAAGGTTCATCGAACGTTTTAAAAAAGTTAAAATGTTCTTTTCTGCTCCAGTTCTTTATGTCTAATTTTTTGTAGCTCACAATAACTCTAAAATATCGGTTAGTTTATTAAGTTTATGATACTGACCATTATGGTTATGTTGTTTAACTTCTTCGTGTGCCCAAGTGGTATGAAAAGGCACATGTATTGCTTTTGCGCCAATTTTTAGTAACGGCAATACGTCAGATTTTAAGGAGTTTCCTATCATTACAAATTCAGAAACAGGTATTTCTAAATGTTCTAATAAATTAGCATAATTCTCTTCTTTTTTCTCACTTAAAACCTCTACATGATGAAAATATTTTGTTAAACCAGAGCGGTCTAGTTTTCGTTCTTGGTCTAACAAATCTCCTTTAGTTAAAACAATAAGTCTGTATTTTTTACTTAATTTTTCTAGCACCTCTTCTACTCCATCTAACACCTCTACGGGTTTAGTTATCATGTCTTTTCCGAGGTTTATTATTTTAGAGATAACATCTGCTCCTACTTTGCCATTAGATAGGTCTATTGCAGACTCTATCATAGATAAAACAAAACCTTTAACCCCGTAGCCATAAAGATCAAGGTTTTTCATCTCCATTTTAAATAACTCTTGATCTATTTTGTTTTCGGTTTCATACCCCGATAAAAGCTTGGCAAACTTGTGTTCTGTTTCTCTAAAATAGGTTTCGTTAACCCAAAGTGTATCATCGGCATCAAAGCCAATCACCTTAATATTACTGTAATCTATTTCCATATTTTCTTAGCTCTTTCTAAATCTTCAGGAGTATCTATTTCTATTCCGGTAACAGTAGTTTCTACCATTTTTATTTTTTTGCCGTATTCTAAATATCGTATAGCCTCTATTTTTTCGGTTGCTTCTAGTGGGAGCATTGGTAGTCTGTAAAAATCCATTAGTGCTTCTTTTCTAAAAGCATAAATCCCTTTGTGTTTAAAATAACGAACGCCGGTTTGTTTGGCTCTTGGATACGGTATTGGAGAACGAGAAAAATATAGGGCAAAGTTTCTGTTATCTGTAATTACTTTAACAGTATTTGGGTTTGCTATTTCGTCCCAATCTGTAATCTCTGTCATTAACGATGCTAAATCTATTTCTTTATTTGGGTCATCGTTAAATACTTCTAAAACACTTTGTAGGCTTTCTTTATCAGTAAAAGGTTCATCTCCTTGAACATTTACAATAATATCTACATTCATGTGCTCTACAGCTTCTGCAATTCGATCACTGCCACATTCATGTTCTTTTTTACTCATAATGGCTTTACCGCCATTGTTGGTTATTGTATTATAAATAACATCACTATCTGTAACAACATAAACATCATCAAATAAACCGGTAGCTTTAGTTACTTGGTATGTTCTTAAAATAACCGGCTTTCCGGCTAAATCTTGCATTAGTTTACCCGGAAACCTTGAAGCCGCATACCTGGCAGGAATCATTGCGATTTTTTTCATACTAACAATGAATTTGAACCCCAAAAATAAGGTTTATGATACACTTCTTACGATTTTCTTGGGCGTATTTTTCGGTAAAATTTAAACACAAACAGTAATACAACTATAACTAATACAATAGCTAAAACCGGAAGGAAAATTGCTAAAATAGAGATGAGCATTGAGGTTGCTGTTTCTAATGTAGCAAAAAGCGGGTTTGCTAAACCGGCCGTTGTAGTAGTTGAGGCTAAACGGGTAGACGATGTAGCCCCTTTAATAGCTGTAGCAGTACCTCCTCCTGCTATTATGGCTAAAGACCACGTTACAACAGGATCTAAATTGGCTACTGTACTAACAACAACTGCAGTTCCGGCAATTGCTGTAAGTGGTGTTGCAATGGCATCTAATAAGTTATCTACCCAAGGAATAAAATAGGCAGAGGTTTCCAGTAAAGTTGCTACACCTAAGGTTATAAGTGCCGGCATACTTCCAATCCATTGCCAATTTGGATTTAACTGCCATACATCAAAATAAGCAGCCATGCTTAATGCAAATAACGGAACAAACACTCTAAATCCAACCGATGCCGCAAGGCCAATCCCTAAAAAAATACTTATAATAGTTTCTGAAGACATGAAAACAAAAGGGTTTTATTAAATGTACGGATTTTTTACTTGTTTATTTAATTTAGTGTAGGTTTAAGCATGGGGGTTTAAAACTAAACTATTCCTCAAAAAAATCTTTTTTAAAACCTATTAAATATAGTCTGTTTTTGGCTCTTGTAACGGCAGTATACAACCACCTTAAATATTCTTTATCTATACCATTGGGAGCATAAGGCTGCTCTACAAAAACCGTATGCCATTGCCCTCCTTGACTTTTATGGCACGTAATAGCATAGCTAAATTTTACCTGAAGCGCATTAAAGTACTTGTTGTTTTTAACCTTTAAAAACTTTCTGTATTTAGAACTTTCGTTTTCATAGTCTTTTAAAACTTCTTGGTACAGCCTGTTACTGTCTTCATATGAAAGTGATGGGGTTTCTGCAGAGAGTGTATCTAATAACAATACTGTTTCAAATGGTTTTTGGTTGGGGTAATCTACCATTTGTACTTTTACTTCGGCAAATTTAAACCCGTAAAGCTCTTTAAAAGCATAAATTTCTAATACTTCTATAATGTCACCATTAGCAATAAAACCTGCTGCAGAGTTAGGTTTTAGCCAAAAGTAATTGTTTTTAACTACCATTAAGTAGTCGCCCGTAGCAAGTTCGTGTTCTAAAAAAAGAACCCTGCTTCTGATTTGTTGGTTATATAAATTGGCTCGTTTGTTAGATCTAACTAAAATAGCTGTTTCTTCTTTACCATTTTCACTATATGATTGGTTTAATGCATCTAAAATTTCATTTCCCTCAATAAGCCTAACTATATCTGTAAATCCATTTAAAGAAAAAGTAAAAGCATCAAAAAAAGCTGTTTGCAATTGCTCTCGCAAAAGGGTAGCGTTGTAAAGAATTCCTGAATCTTGAGCCTGACGCATTACTTCATCTAATTCTATAAGTGCTACCTCTTTATTATAATTAAGATGTAAAATTTGCTCGTTTAAGGCAGGGCTCACATCTAATTTTACAGGAGGTAATTGTGCGGTGTCTCCAATTAAAAGCAACTTGCAATTATGCCCGGAATACACATACATCATTAAATCATCTAATAGAGAACCATTATCAAATAATTTAGAATCTGAACTTACATCGGGTATCATAGATGCTTCGTCTACAATAAAAATTGTGTCTTTATGCTTATTAGGTGCTAAAACAAATTGAACGCCACCACTTTTAGTTTTTCTGGGGAAGTATATTTTTTTATGAATTGTAAATGCCTCTTTACCCGAATAGTTTGCCATTACCTTTGCTGCTCTACCCGTTGGTGCCATTAAAACGGCTTTTTTATATACTTTCCATAAATTATTAACTAACGTTCCTATTATTGTAGTTTTACCGGTACCGGCATATCCTTTTAATAAAAAAACCTCATTTGTAGTATCCGAAAACACAAAATCGGATAGTTTTTGAAGCAATATATCTTGTTTGACTGTAGGATTATGAGGAAATTTTTCGCGTAATAATTTATAAAAATCGGTAGTATTCATAAGGGCCTAATTCAAGGCTAAAGTTAATAATGTTTTTTAAGGGCAAATACTTTTCTGAATAAAAAAAAATTGTAGATTTGCGTAAACCACGTAAAATAATTTAACTAACACTACTCAAAAAATGAAGACGGCAATACAAATTGTTCTATGGTTATTAAGCATTTTCTTTGCGTACAAAATTTACCAATCTATTAACGAACCTATTCAGTTTGAAAAGGTTAAAAAAGAGCGTTACGCTAAAGTTATTGAAAGACTAAAAGACATTAGAGATGCTCAAGAAGCACACAGAACAGTAACAGGACGATATGCAAATGATTTTGAATCGCTAATAAAGTTTATAGATACTGCAGAGTTTACTATAACTCAGCAAAGAGACTCTTCTTACATGGAGTATGACAAAGTGTATAGAATTGACATGCTTCGTGAAGTAAAAATTATAGATACCCTTGGTTTTGTTAAAGTTAAAGACTCTTTGTTTAAAGGTTCTGACCATTATAAAGATTTAATGAAAGTTCCTGGAGCTCCTAACAACGAGACCTTTACTATGAAAGCAGATATTTTAGATAAAAACGGCTACAAAGCTGCTGTTTTTGAAGCTAAAGTTGCTAAAGACGTAATTTTATACGATCAACCTGAAGAATTAGTGGCTCGTGAAAAAGAAATTATTGATGTTGATGAAGTAAACGGTGCAGAAATTAAAGTAGGTTCACTTACAGATGTGAGCACTAACGGTAACTGGCCAACAATTTATGACACTAAAAAAGACCAGCAATAGTATAACTATTCCTAATACAACATTTTCTAAATTGTCCATTCAGGTAAGCCTGAATGGACTTTCTTTTTGTGTTTTAGATACTTTAGAGCAAGAAATCATTGCATTAGAGCATCATTCCTTTAATAAACAAGTCTCACCCGAAAAAGCACTAAAACACACTAAAGCCATTTTTGAGCAAACACAACTTGCCAACAAAAAATTTAAACAAGTGCAAGTACTTCATGAAAATGAGTTGTCTGCCTGGGTGCCTGCTTCTTTGTTTGATAAAGACAAACTATCTAACTATTTAAAATACTCGGTAAAAATTTTTGAAACCGATGAAATTGCTTATGATACGTTGACAACCAATGCACTAGTTAATGTTTATGTGCCTTTTACTAACTTAAACAACTACTTTTTTGATTGCTTTGGTGAGTTTAACTACAAGCACGCATCTACTGTAATGGTGCAACATTTTTTACAGCAAAACCACCAAGAAAAAACCATGTTTGCCGTTATAGCCAATACTCATTTTGAGTTGGTTGTAACCGCACAAAAAAAACTGTTATTTTATAATACATTTACATATAACACCCCGGAAGACTTTATTTACTACATTTTATTTACTGCCGAGCAACTTGGTCTAAACCCAGAAACATTTGCATTAAATCTTACCGGAAACATAACCAAAGAAAGTGCTTTGTTTGAAATAGCCTATAACTACATCAGAAACGTTTCTGTAGAACAAAAAACAGGCGTACCTTTGCAAGAACATATTACAAATACAGACTTGTATAGCACCTTTTTACTAACCCATTCATTTTAATGAGAATTATATCCGGTAAATACAAAGGAAAAAGGATTATAGCGCCTAAAAAATTACCAGTAAGGCCAACTACAGACATGGCCAAAGAATCGTTATTTAATATTTTAAACAATCACTTTTATTTTGATGAAGTTACGCTATTGGATTTGTTTTCCGGTATTGGCAGTATAAGCTTAGAATTTGCCTCAAGAGGTTGCCAATACATAACAAGTGTAGATGCGCACGCCGGATGTATACAATTTTTAAACAAAACTGCTAAAGAGTTAGGCTTATCTTTACAAACCGTAAAAAGTGATGTGTTTAAGTTTTTAAACCTTTACAAACAGCCATCAGATATTATTTTTGCCGACCCACCTTATGATTTAGATGAAGCAAAATTTGCCGAAATTGAACATTTAGTTTTTAAAAATAACTTACTGTCTGAAGAAGGTTTTTTAATTATAGAGCATGCTAAACACACTTCGTTAGAGCATTTGCCCAATTTTAGTTTTGCCAAAAGTTACGGTAGTAGTACGTTTAGCTTTTTTGAACATAAAAAATAAAAAAGCAGGCCTATAAGCCGGATTCTGTCTAGTCTTATCATTTATCTAGGACTACAGTTACCCGTAGTCTCTAACCGCCTACCCTCCGGCATCGGGCGCGCAACCCTAAAGCGCCGGTTTACTTGGCGTTGCACCGTATAGAGTTTACCTGATTTCACTACAGCATTACCTGTACATACTTTCTGTTGCACTAGTCCTCGCCTCACGGCGGACGGGCGTTACCCGCTATACTGCGCTATGGTGTCCGGACTTTCCTCTCTGCAAAGCAGAGCGATAAGACAGCCTGCTTTTTTATTTTTTAATATTTAAAGTTTATTGGCGCAATTTAACACCTTAATTACAACACTTAAACATATTAGCTTTACAAAATTACAGCTTTCAATTTGCTGTAACAACAACTATTACTAATTATGCAAAAACTATTCCTTTTAAACCTATTTAAATAGTAAAAAATTGTTAATAACTCATAGTAAAATACCACCTGCAAAAGCTAAAATTTTGGTGGTATTTTTATCTTTGTGTTATGGAGCATTTTGTAGTTTCAGCACGTAAATACAGACCACAAACTTTTAAAGATGTTGTTGGCCAGGAAGCCATTACAAATACATTACTAAATGCTATAGAAAACAATCATTTAGCGCAGGCACTCCTTTTTTGTGGTCCGAGAGGAGTTGGCAAAACTACTTGTGCCAGAATTTTAGCTAAAGAGATTAATAAAGATAGTGCAGATAGCCCAGATCAAGACTTTTCGTTTAATATTTTTGAACTCGATGCTGCTTCTAATAACTCTGTAGACGATATAAGGAATCTTATAGACCAAGTTAGAATTCCGCCTCAAGTTGGTAAATATAAAGTCTATATAATAGACGAGGTTCACATGCTTTCCTCAGCTGCTTTTAATGCGTTTTTAAAAACCTTAGAGGAGCCTCCAAAGCATGCCATTTTTATTTTAGCTACTACAGAGAAGCATAAAATTATACCAACTATTTTATCGAGGTGTCAAATTTTTGATTTTAAACGAATTACCGTTAAAGATGCAGCTGCTTATTTAAAACACATAGCAGAAAACCAAGGCATAGAAGCCGAAGAAGAAGCACTACATATAATTGCTCAAAAAGCAGATGGTGCTATGCGTGATGCGCTTTCTATTTTTGATCGTGTTGTTAGCTACTCGGGCAATAAGCTAACTCGACAGGCAGTTACAGAAAACCTAAACATTTTAGATTACGACACCTATTTTGAGGTTACCAACCTTATATTACAACATAACATACCGGAGCTTTTAGTTTACTTTAATACAATCTTATCTAAAGGATTTGAAGGACATCATTTTATTACCGGCTTAGCATCTCATTTCAGAGATTTATTGGTATGCAAAAACGAAACTACCGTTTCGCTTTTAGAAGTATCTCCAGATACTCAGCAAAAGTATAAAGAGCAAGCTCAGCAAGTAGATACTGCTTTTTTACTAAAAGCTATTGAACTTGCCAACGAATGCGATTTAAATTATAAAGCCAGTAAAAATCAGCGTTTATTAGTTGAATTGTGTTTAATGCAACTGGCCTCTATCAATTTTGATGGAGAAAAAAAAAATGAAGAACCTTTTATAATTCCGGCTTCAACATTTAAAGAAACTACTACTAAAAAAGAAATAAAAAATCCAGAATCGGCAGTACCAAATAATCTGGCTCAACAAGTTATAAATGAAGAAGCTGCTATTTCTTCAAAACAAGAGCCTGTAAGCACAACAATTGCTACAAATTCTAATGTTGTTGCAAACACAAACAGGGTTAAAGAGAGTACTACTGCAACAATTACCAGCGCTAAAGAAGAAAATAAGCCAGAGGTTAAAACAAAATTAAATATTGGTTCTAAAAAAATATCGGGCTTATCTATTTCTAGTATAAAGGTTAAAAAAGAGCTTGAAAAGAAAAAGCAAGAAATTAAAGTTACAGATACAGTCTTACCTGAAGACGTTTTTACTGAAAGTGCTTTACAAACAGCTTGGACAACTTATGTAAAAACGTTAGAAAACAGAGGTAAAAAGTTGCTTGCCTCTAACCTGTCTACAAGCCTTCCAAAGCTTATAGACAAAAGCATAATATCGTTAGAAGTACCAAACGATACTATGAAACAAGAAATTATAAGAGATCAAAGGGGGCTGTTAGAATTTTTAAAGAAAGAACTTAACAACTTTCACCTCTCTCTAACTATTACCGTAAACGAAGAAGAAGCTCAAAAATATGCGTTTACACCACAAGAAAAATTTGCAAAACTGCTCGAAAAAAACCCAAATTTAGCACTATTAAAAAAAGAATTTGACTTAGATCTTTAATATGCCTACATACATCTCGTTACTTAGAGGAATAAATGTTACCGGACACCGTAAAATAAGCATGCAAGAGCTAAGAGAATGCTATGCCTCTTTAGGCTTTAGCCAAGTTGTCTCTTACATACAAAGCGGAAATGTAATTTTTACTTCTACCGATAAAAGTACCAAAATACTACAAGAAAAAATTCAGGCAGGTATAGCTAAAGAGTTTGGTTATGATGATGTAACTGTGTTTGTTTTTACACCTAAACAATTACAATATTACATCGCCAACAATCCTTTTTTAAAAGATAAAACAGTAGATGTTAAACGACTGCATATTACTTTCTTATCAAAAAAACCGCTACCTCACTTTATAGCATCTTTAGAAAAATACAAATCTGAAGCCGATCAGTTTTTAGTTCAAGACAATATAATTTACTTGTACTGCCCCAACGGATACGGCCGTACTAAGCTATCTAACAACTTTTTTGAAAGCAAGTTAAAATTGAAAGCTACCACCAGAAACTGGAACAGCGCAAACAAGCTGCTTTCGTTGGCTAATAATATTTAGTTATTTTTGCGAAAACTTTTTATCATGCTCGGTTTAAAATTACCTACAGACCCAAGATGGGTTAATATTGTTGAAAAAAATATTGAAGAAATTTTAACAGACCATGCTTATTGTGAGCAAAAAGCTGCAAGTACAGCCATCTCACTAATTGTAAGTTTCCCCGAAAAAACAGAGCTGGTACAAGCTATGACCGCTTTAGTTAAAGAAGAAATTAGCCATTTTAAAATGGTACACGATAAAATTATTGCTCGAGGTTGGGTGTTAGGCAAAGAACGTAAAGACGAGTATGTTGTAGATTTAATGAAATTTTTCCCTAAAGGAGGTAGTAGAGAAACACACTTAGTGCACAGACTCTTGTATGCAGCTTTAATAGAAGCCAGAAGTTGTGAGCGTTTTAGACTATTATCTGAAAATATTCAGGATAAAGAATTAGCAGATTTTTATAGAAATCTAATGGTTTCTGAAGCCAACCACTACACAATGTTTTTAAAGTTTGCCAGAAAATATGGCAACAGAGAAGAAGTTGATAAAAAGTGGGAGGCGCTCTTAGAATACGAAGCTAAACTTATGGCCAACTTAGGTAAAAAAGAAACTATGCATGGATAGCCTGTTATTTTACAACAGGTTTCTTTTTCTCTGTATAATACAATAGCTTAATTATTCCGTCAGACAGACCTATTTTAGGCACATGAATTTTTTTAGCTCCGCTCCATTTTGCAGCTAAAAGATATATTCTTGTAGCTGGTATAATTACATCTGCTCTATCAGGGTTTAAACCTAATTCAGAAATTCTTTCATCGTAAGTTAAACTTTGTAGAAATTGGTATTGAGCATTTAACCATATATACGATAAAGGCTGTCCGGGTTTTCTGCCGGACAGTTTATGTAGTTTATTAATATTCCCTCCAGAACCAATAATAGATAATTTGTTGTAAGGCTTAGTTTGAGTTTTAATCCAACGCTCTATTTCTGTCCAAACAGTATCTTCTATCATTTTATTTAATAGCCTAACAGTACCAATTTTAAACGATTTAGATATTACTATTTTACCCTGAGAAAAAATAGTGAATTCTGTGCTTCCGCCACCTACATCTACATATAAGTATGCTTTATCTTTTTCTATTAGTTGATGCAAATCGGTTGATGCTATAATGGCAGCTTCCTTTTTTCCATCAATAATATCAATTTTAACACCCGTTTTTTTGTGAATGGTTTCTGCTATTTCATAACCGTTATTAGCTTCTCTCATTGCCGATGTAGCACATGCCATGTACTTTTCTACTCCGTGAACATTCATAAGCAGCTTGAATGCTTTCATGGCATCTATCATTCTTTGGGCATTTGTTTCAGATATTTCTCCCAAAGTAAAAGAATCTTGCCCCAATCTAATAGGCACTCTAACCAGAGAGCTTTTTCTAAATTGAGTTTCTTTTCCTTTTTCTTCAATTACATTATTCACTAACAGCCTTATGGCGTTAGAGCCTATATCTATAGCTGCAAATTTCCTTATTTTTAACACTTTGTGTACAGGAAGTTTTAATAGTTAATATTGTTTAACGGGCTCTTCTAGTCCTTTTAATTTTGCTAAATAATAATCGTACAAAGCAAATTGTGAGCGTACTTTTGGTTTGTTATTTCTTCTGTATGCATTGTCTTGTTTTTCGGTAAACAATCTGGCTTTTACGTTGTCGCTCCAACAAATTTCAAAATTCTCTATGAGTTCTTGCTTTATGTTTTCATCGTAAATTGGGCATCCTACTTCTACTCTGTAATCTAAATTTCTGGTCATCCAATCTGCAGACGATATATATACTTTGGTATCGCCATCATTACAGAAAATAAAAACTCTTGGGTGCTCTAAATACTTATCTACAACGCTTATGGCTTCTATATTTTCGCTCATTCCGGGTATTCCTGGTATTAAACAACAAGTACCTCTAACAATCATTTTAATCTTAACTCCTGCCCTACTTGCTTCATAAAGTTTATCTACCATATCATAACTGGTAAGACTATTCATTTTTAATTTTATGTAGGCTTCTTTCCCTTCTTTTGCATTTTTAATCTCGTTATTAATGAGTTTAAAAAAGGTGCTTCGGGTATAATGTGGTGATACTATTAAATGTTTGTATTTGTTTATTTTATAGGTAGTTTCAAAAAAACCAAATACTTTATTTAACTCTTTACAAATACCTTGATGAGCAGTAAACAACGTGTAATCTGTATAAATTCTGGCTGTAGACTCGTTAAAGTTTCCGGTGCTTATAAAACCATATCTCTTAATTTTATTGTTTTCTTCGCGTTCTATAACACAAATTTTACTGTGTACTTTTAATCCCGGAACCCCTACAATAAGTTTTACCCCTTCTGATTCTAATTGCTCTGCGTATTCAATATTAGCTTCTTCATCAAAACGTGCTTGCAACTCTATCTGTACAGTTACTTGTTTACCGTTTTTGACTGCATTTATTAGAGAGCTGGCTATTTGAGAATTTTTAGCCAATCTGTAAACTGTAATTTTAATTGATTTAACCTTTGGATCTAATGCAGCTTCTCTTAAAAATCTAATAACGTAAGAAAAAGTATGGTATGGGGTAAATTGCAAATAGTCTTTTTGTGCAATTTTTTCGAGTAAACTACCTTCTAAATCTAATCCTTTTATGGGCAGAGGTGGGTATTTTTCATAAAGTAAATCAGTTCTTCCTAAGCTTGGGAAGTTCATATAATCTCTACGATTATGATATCTTCCGCCAGGAATAACACTATCTACATCATCTATACCCATTTTATCCATCAAGAAAGAGAGCGTGTCTTTATCAATATTTTTATCGTACACAAACCTAACCGGCTCACTCATTTTACGCCCTTTAACACTACTTGATATTTTTTCTATGAAGCTTTTACTTAAATCGGTATCAATATCTAACTCTGCATCTCGTGTTATTTTGATCATATGGGCCGTTAGTGACTCATAATCAAAAATAGAAAAGATACTATCTAAACAATACCTAATTAAATCGTCTAACATAATAATGTAGTTCTTGTCGCCTTGTTTAGGCAAAACCACAAAACGATCTATAGTTTTAGGTATTTCTATTAATGCATAATTAATATTTTTAGAGCTTAGCGCCTTACTATTGGTGTTTTTGTAATTAATATTTTCGCCGTTTTTCATTACCATTTTAACAGCTAAATATGCAGCGCTGTCTTTTAAAATGGGAAACTCTGCAAGCTCGTTTAACATTATGGTTGCTAAAGCCGGACTAACTTTTTGAATGAAATAGTTTTTTATAAAGTTAGCTTGCTCTTGGTTTACTTCGGTCTCGTCTATTATAAAAATGTTCTCTTCTTCTAATTTTTTTTCAATGTCACTTAAAATTTGAAGGCTTTCTGCTTGTTGTTTTATTACTATTTGCGTGATTTGCTCTAAGAGCTCTTTTGCATTTGTACCGCCAAGTACTCGTTTTCCCTTTTTACCTGAAAGTACAATACGCTTTACGGTTGCATAACGTACTTTAAAAAACTCATCTAAATTGTTAGAAAAAATACCCAGAAAACGTAAACGTTCTATTAAGGGTACTGTTTCGTCTGCTGCTTCTTGCAACACTCTGGCATTAAAATGCAACCAGCTTATTTCTCTGTTTATATACTTATTGTTGTGTTTTTTCATTTATTTTAAATGCTTTGGAAAAATTATTTGGTTGGTTTTACCTTTTGTTATGTTTTCCCAATTATCTTCATCAAAATCTATAACTACTGTGCCACTTGTTGTAACATTATCTATATACTCATTCCCTAATTGGTTTGCTACACTGGTAAATGCATGGTTATGACCAAAAATCATAACTGTTTGTAATGAATTGTCTAATGATTTTATAAAGTTTAGCACACTCCCACCACTAAAATCATACAAATTATTAGTAACAGTTAATACGTTAAAATCTACTCCAAGAGTTCTTAAAAATATAATGCAGGTATGCAATGCTCTGTTTGCCGGGCTTGAGAAAACGGCTTCTATATTATAACCTTTCTTACTTAAATGGTTGGCTACCAAATAAGCATCATTTATACCTCGTTCTTTTAACGGGCGATCTTTATCTCCTACTTCGTAATTCCAGGAAGATTTTGCATGCCTTACTAAAATTAATCGTTTCATATTATGGTGCTAAACGTTCTATTTTCCAGTTATAATCTTTTTGTAAAGAATATAGAATTCTGTCGTGCAATCTATTAGGTCTGCCTTGCCAAAATTCTATACTATTAGGCCTAACCAAATAGCCACCCCAATACGGAGGTCTTGGGATAGGCTTATTTTTATAGGTTTCTTCCAGTTGTTTTAATTGTTTTTCTAACTCTTCTCGTGATTGTATTACGTTACTTTGATTAGAGACCCATGCTCCCAATTTACTACCCTCGGGCCTAGACTCAAAATATCCGTCAGATAAATTTTCAGGCACTTTTTCTGCTATTCCTTTTATAATTACTTGTCGCTCCATAAAAGGCCAAAAAAACGACAAGCAAACGTTTGGGTTTGCTGCAATTGCTTTACCTTTTTCACTATTGTAATTGGTGTAAAAAATAAATCCTTCGTACGTGTACTTTTTTAGTAGTACAACACGAGATTTAGGAAAGCCATCTAAACCAATGGTAGCCAAAGTCATTGCATTGGGTTCATCTACTCCGTTGCTTTTTTCTACTTCATAAAACCAGGTTTGAAACAGCTGCATTGGATTGTCTGGAATATTATTTTCCAGCAATTCGCTTTTTTCGTAGCTTTTTCTATAGTTGCCTAAATCTTGCTGCATGCATTCTTGTTTTTTGCAAGTTACAAGATAAAATTTCGATGTGAAAAAGAATAATTTTAAAATTACTTAAAATTCAAATTCTTTTCCGTCTTCTGCTACATATACGTTATTAAAAATGGTTTGGGCTTCTTCTTTAAATAAATTAACATCACCATAACGAGTAGAAAAATGCCCTAATATTAAGTGCTTTACATTAGCCTCTTTTGCTATTAAAGCTGCTTGCTTTGCTGTACTGTGTTTTGTTTTTGGAGCTAAGTGGGCGTGTTGGTCTAAAAATGTAGATTCGTGGTACAATACATCTACATTTTTTATGAGTGGAATTATTGAAGTGTTATATGCTGTATCAGAACAATAAGCATAACTTTTGGGAGGTGGCGGATTAAAACTAAGCTCTTTGTTAGGTATTACTGTACCATCATCTAACACAATGTCTTTACCGTTTTTTATGTTTTGATAGTAGCATATTTCTATACCATATTTTTGCACAGCCTCAATGTTAAGTTTTCTTTCTTTGGGTTTCTCTCTAAACAAAAAACCATTAGTATAAACTCTATGATCTAATGGTATGGTATGTACAGTTACCCTATCGTCTTGGTACAGCAATTCTTGTTCTTTAGAAGTTAGCTCATGAAACAGTAATGGAAAGTTGGTCCAAGAATCACCTAGTTTTAAGAAAAGAGTAATTGCTTCTTTAATTCCTTTCGGGCCGTAAATATGTAAAGGTTCTTCTCTACCCAACAATCTAAAGGTAGAAATTAAGCCAGGTAAACCATAAAAATGATCCCCGTGCAGATGCGAAATAAAAATATGCTTAATGCGCGCAAACTTTATGCGTTGTTTTCTGAGCTGTACTTGGGTTCCCTCACCGCAATCAATTAAAAACAATCGGTTTCTAATGTCTAATACTTGTGCTGTGGGATTATTAAAAGTTCGTGGCGTAGCAGAATAGCAGCCCAGAATTGTAATTTTCATAAAAAAGTTTAATCTATAAACGTAACACGATTAAAAATCTAAATCGCGTTCTATTTCTTCCATCTCTATAACATCAAAAGCTTCTTGAAGTGTTGGTACTACTACCAATTCGTCCGGAATATCATCATAAGAAACGGCATCACTTACTATAACAAACGATTTTTTGTTAGCTCTATGCGTGTTAGATAATTGTAAGAACTCTAATAAATCGTTAACAGATAATTTGTTTAACGAAAAAAGATTTACAATTAAATTATCGTTTTTTACTTTAGGGTATTGCTCGTTCAGTTTTTTTACAAAAGTTGGTAAAGAAACTGTTTCTTGAGTTACTATTGTGGTGTTATCTTTTTTATCGAAAATCATAATCTACTGTTTTATTTTTGAAGCTAATAAATATATAACTGCCATTCTAATTGCTACGCCATTTTCTACTTGATTTAAAATTATAGCTTGTTTAGAATCGGCTACATCACTGGTAATTTCTACACCTCTGTTAATTGGTCCGGGGTGCATAATAACAATATCTTTATCTATAGAATCTAATAAGCTTTTGTTTACACCATACTGTTGTGCATATTCTCTTGTGGTAGGAAAATAGCTAATATCCATGCGCTCATTTTGAATTCTAAGCATGTTGGCTACATCACACCACTCTAATGCTTTTCGTAAATTGGTTTCTACGTCTACCCCTAATTTATTAATATATTTAGGAATTAGCGTTTTTGGCCCGCAAACTTTTACTTGTGCTCCTAGTAGTTGCAGTGCTAAAATATTAGAAAGCGCTACTCTGGAGTGTAAAATGTCTCCAACTATTACTACTTTTTTACCGGCAACGTCTCCTAACTTTTCTCGAATAGAATACGTATCAAGCAAGGCTTGTGTGGGGTGTTCATGTGCACCATCTCCGGCATTTATAATACTTGCTTTTACATGATTAGATAAGAAGATACCTGCACCGGGATTAGGATGGCGCATTACAACCATATCTACCTTCATAGAAAGTATGTTGTTTACGGTATCTATAAGTGTTTCTCCTTTTTTTACAGATGATTGTGAGGCAGAAAAATTTATAACATCTGCCGATAAGCGTTTTTCGGCAAGTTCAAACGAAAGTTTTGTTCGTGTACTGTTTTCAAAAAATAAATTGGCAATGGTTATATCGCGTAAAGAAGGTACTTTTTTAATTGGTCTATTAATAACTTCTTTAAAGTGGTCTGCAGTTTCAAAAATTAACTGTATATCTTGTTCTGTAAGATATTTAATTCCTAATAAGTGGTTTACACTTAGTTCGCTCATTGCCTTGTTTTTTGATGCGATGTTAGGGTTATTGTTGTAATCACAACTTTACTTATTTACTAAATATACGGCATCTTCGCCATCGTGTTCTTTCCAACAAACTTTAACACGCTCTTTGTTTATAGCATCTACTTGCCTGCCCCTGTAATTTGGTTGAATAGGTAAATGCCTGCTAAACCTTCTGTCTATTAGTGTTAAAAGCTCAATTTCTTGTGGTCTTCCAAACGACTGGATTGCTGTTAGCGCTGCTCTAATGCTCCTTCCTGTGTAGAGCACATCGTCTATAAATACAACTTTTTTATCTTCTACTATAAAATTAATATTGGTAGAGTTTGCTTGCAAGGGTTTATCACTTCTTCTAAAATCGTCTCTAAAAAAAGTAATATCTAAATGCCCTAATACTATATTGTTTACCGCGTAATCTTCTTTTAAAATTGTAGCTAGTCTTTCGGCTAAATGCACACCTCTGGGCTGTATTCCTACTAATACGGTATTACTAAAATCTAAATGGTTTTCAATAAGCTGGCAAGCCAAACGGTGAAGGATAATGTTAATTTCTTTTGCCGAAAGCAGCACTTTTTGACTCATACGCTACAAGAGAAAGGTAGTTATGCAAAGGTATATATTTCTGGTAAATAAATTTAGTTTAGTTACTTTTTGTTTTAGAATACTTTGTGCTAAAAAAAAAAGCCCCCTCAAAAAATTGAGGAGGCTTTTGGTTATAAACGTATGGAAAAATTATTTTCCTTCCATCTTGTCTTTTAATTCTTGTAATGCATCTAAATCACCTAAAGTGGTTTTCTCTGCATTGTTGCTTGCTTTTTTAGCAGCAGCTTTTACGTTCTTTTGCTCTTCGTCTCTGAACACTGCTGTATGTGAAGCTACTACACGCTTAAATTCTTTATTAAATTCTATGATTTTAAACTCTGCAGTATCTCCTTTTTTAAGTTTCTTACCATCTTCTTTTTCTAAGTGACGGCTTGGCACAAAAGCAACAATGTCTTCGTTAAATGCAATTGTAGCACCTTTGTCTACCATTTCACTGATTTCTGCAGTATGAACAGTTCCTTCTGCAAATTCAGTTTCGTATTTATCCCAAGGGTTTTCTGTAGTTTGCTTGTGACCAAGGCTTAACTTTCTACCCTCTACGTCTAACTCAAGAACTTCTACCTCTAGCTCATCTCCTACAGAAACAAACTCAGATGGGTGCTTAATTTTCTTAGTCCAAGAAAGGTCTGAGATGTAAATTAAACCATCTATACCTTCTTCTAACTCTACAAATACACCAAAGTTGGTGAAGTTTCTAACAATACCTTTGTGGCGTGAACCTACAGGATATTTTGCAGTAATATCTGTCCATGGGTCTGGGGTAAGCTGTTTAATACCAAGAGACATTTTACGCTCTTCTCTATCTAATGTTAAAATTACAGCTTCTACCTCATCACCTACCTGTACAAAATCTTGTGCAGAACGTAAGTGAGTAGACCAAGACATTTCTGATACGTGAATTAATCCTTCTACACCTTCTGCAACTTCAATAAACGCACCGTAATCTGCAATTACAACTACTTTACCTTTTACTTTATCTCCTACTTTTAAGTTAGGATCTAAAGCATCCCATGGGTGTGCTTGTAATTGTTTTAATCCTAATTGGATTCTAGACTTGTTATCATCAAAGTCTAAGATTACAACGTTTAATTTTTGGTCTAATTCTACTACCTCATTCGGATGATTAATTCTGCTCCAAGAAAGGTCTGTAATATGAATTAATCCGTCTACACCGCCTAAGTCTATAAATACTCCGTAAGAAGTAATGTTTTTAACAACACCTTCTAATACTTGACCTTTTTCTAATTGGCTGATAATTTCTTTCTTTTGCTCTTCTATATCGGCCTCAATTAATGCTTTGTGCGATACAACTACGTTCTTAAATTCATGGTTAATTTTAACCACTTTAAACTCCATAGTTTTACCAACGTAAGCATCGTAATCGCGAATTGGCTTAACATCTATTTGAGAACCTGGTAAGAATGCTTCAATACCAAATACATCTACAATCATACCTCCTTTGGTACGACACTTAACGTATCCGGTAACAATTTCTCCTTTATCGTGTGCAGCATTAACTCTATCCCAAGCTTTAATAGTACGAGCCTTACGGTGAGAAAGTACTAATTGTCCGGTTTTATCTTCACGAACATCAATTAATACCTCTACTTTATCTCCTACTTTTAAATCAGGGTTGTAACGAAATTCGTTTAAAGAAATAACCCCTTCAGACTTGGCATTAATATCTATAATAGCTTCACGGTCTGTAATGTGTACAACCGTTCCTTCTACTACTTCTTCGTTGTCTGTGTCTACAAAATTTTCTTCAACGAGTTTTTCGAACTCTTTTAATTTATCGTCTTCAACCTTCTCAATACCTTCTTCGTATTTTTCCCAGTCAAAGTTTTCTAAAAATGCTTCAGTATTTTGAGCATTTTCTACTTGTGTAGCTTCTTGTGCTACTTTTTCTTCTTTTTCTGCTTTAGCTGCAGTTTTTTTAGATTTAGTTTCAGCCATTGCTGATGTTAATTTGTATTCTGCACGTACACAAGAGTTTATAGCCATACACACAGAAGAGTTTAAACATTAAATTACACTCTTTTACCTTTTTTCTCTTGTTAGGCTAAAAAAGGTGTGCAAAAGTACAACTATAATGTATGATTAACAAGCATTTAGAAAAAAATTATACTAGCAGCTTTTAAAAAAGTAATTTATGTAGTTTGATCGCTATTGCAACACTTTAAGAGAACTCTTTTTAAGCTGTTTAACTTGTTTTAAAACTGTTAATCGGATTTTGTGCATTTCTTTTAACCTACATCGCTTTAAAAACCCCTTTTATTTATGTATATTTAAAAGGAATACATATTTATTAACTATTACTATTATTATGAGTGTAAAAGAAAAGTACCAGCCTGTTTTAGATTTAGGCGAAGAGCTAAAAATTAAAGATGGAAATGTTAACGTTGAGGATGGCGTTTTGAAAGTTAAAGGTGAAGCCGGAACACAGTACGAGAAAAACCTTTTGTGGGATAAAATTAAAGAGATTGGTGGAGAGCACCCTTCAGACATTAAAGCTAATATTACCGTTGCAGACACCTCTGTTTTTCATAGGCATTTAGTGGCAAAAGGAGATACTCTGGGTAAAATTGCTAAAAAGTATTATGGTAATGCATCTAAATACATGAAGATTTTTGATGCTAATACAGACCAGCTTAAAAACCCTAACTTAATTTACCCCGGACAAGTTTTGGCTATTCCTAATTAACCACCTCTTTTGCCCTAAAAAAATAAAGCTTCTGATTATTCAGAAGCTTTTTGTTTTATAATTCTGTTTGCAAAACCGTAAATACGCTCAAACTGTTCTTGAAGCCCCATATCTGTATTATCAAATTCTATGGCATCAGGAGCCTTAACCAAAGGAGAATCTTCTCGGGTAGAGTCTATTAAATCTCTTTCTTGTACATTTTTTAATATTTGTTGATAGGTTACCTTATCTCCTCTGTCTAAAAGTTCTTTGTACCTACGTTTAGCTCTAATTTCTGGCGATGCTGTTAAAAACAATTTGAGCTCTGCATCCGGGAATACTACTGTACCAATGTCTCTGCCATCCATTACAACCCCTTTATTTTTCCCCATTTCTTGCTGCATCTCTACTAGCTTTCTTCTAACTTCTGAGATCGCAGCAATTTTGCTTACCTGTTTAGAAACCTCTAAAGTTCTTATTTCTCTCTCTACATTATTGCCATTTAAGTACATTTCGGCGAAGCCTAATTCTTCGTTAAATTTAAAGGTAAGATCTATGTTTGGTAATGCTTTAATTAGTGCTTTAGGATTATTTAAAAGGTTATTTTGCATTGCATAAAGCGTTACCGCTCTGTACATAGCACCCGTATCTACATACACATACCCTAAAGCTTTTGCTAAACGTTTTGCAATAGTACTTTTACCGGTAGATGAGTAACCATCTATAGCTATAGTGATTTTGTTATTGCTGCTCATTTAAGATTTAAATTAATAGGATTGCAAAGTACTAAATACCCTTATAATTTTTTGGCATTTTTTACCTTTTGTTTTGTAACAGCAATATCTATCACCTCGCTCATTTCGGTTACATAATGAAACTTAAGTCCTTTAATATATTCTGGTTTAATTTCTTCTATATCTCTTCTGTTTTCTTCACACAAAATAATTTCTTTTATTCTGGCTCTTTTTGCAGCTAAAATTTTCTCTTTAATACCACCAACCGGTAATACTTTACCACGTAAGGTAATCTCTCCGGTCATTGCTATACTCTTTTTAACCTTACGTTGAGTAAATAAAGAAACTAACGATGTTAGCATTGTAATTCCGGCACTCGGACCATCTTTTGGTGTAGCTCCTTCCGGCACGTGTATGTGTACATCATACTTGCTAAATACGTCTGGGTTTATGCCAAGTTTTTCTGCATTAGATTTTATGTACTTAAGGGCAATTGTAGCAGATTCTTTCATTACTTGGCCTAAGTTTCCGGTAATAGATAAATTACCTTTTCCCTTAGATAATATAGATTCTATAAATAATATATCGCCCCCAACACTTGTCCACGCCAACCCGGTAACTACACCGGCTACCTCGTTGTTCTCATATTTATCTCTTTCTAATTTTGGTGCACCTAAAACCTCTTTAATGTCTTGGTCTGTTACTGTAACATTATAGGTTTCTTCCATGGCAATTGATTTTGCTGCATGGCGCACCATTTTTGCCAGCTGCTTCTCTAGCCCTCTCACACCAGACTCACGGGTATACCCTTCTATTATTTTTTCTAATTGCGCTTTTCTGATTTTTAAATGTTCTTTTGTTAAGCCGTGTTCTTTAAGAAGCTTTGGTAGTAAGTGTCGCTTAGCAATCTCTACTTTTTCTTCTATGGTATAACCGGTAACATTTATAATTTCCATTCTGTCGCGCAATGCCGGCTGAATTGTAGAAAGGTTATTTGCCGTAGCAACAAAAAGCACTTTAGAGAGGTCATACCCCATCTCTAAGAAATTATCGTAAAATTCTGTGTTTTGCTCAGGGTCTAACACCTCTAGCATTGCAGACGATGGGTCTCCGCTATGGCTTACGCTTAATTTATCTATCTCATCTAAAACAAAAACAGGGTTGCTGGTGCCAGCCTTCTTCATGTTCTGAAGAATTCTTCCCGGCATTGCACCAATATATGTTTTTCTGTGCCCTCGTATTTCGGCTTCATCGCGCAAACCTCCTAAAGACATTCTAACGTATTCTCTGCCTAAAGCTTCGGCAATAGATTTTCCTAAGGATGTTTTACCCACACCCGGAGGACCATAAAGGCAAAGAATTGGCGAACGCATATCGCCTCTTAGTTTTAGCACAGCTAAATATTCTATAATTCTCTTTTTTACGTCTTCTAACCCGTAATGGTCTCTATCTAAAATTTTCTGAGCTCGCTTTAAATCAAAATTATCTTCAGAATACTCATTCCAAGGTAAGTCTAAAAACAACTCTAAATAATTACGCTGAATTGAATATTCTGCTACTTGCGGATTCATGCGCTGTAGCTTGGCCAGTTCTTTATCAAAATGCTCTGCTACTTTTTTACTCCATTTTTTGGCTTTAGCCTTTTCGCGCATTTCTTCTACTTCTTGCTCATACGAGGTTCCTCCTAATTCTTCCTGAATGGTTTTCATTTGTTGGTACAAGAAGTATTCACGCTGTTGCTGATCTAAATCATGGCGAACTTTAGATTGAATATCGTTTTTTAAAGCCAGCTTTTGCAACTCTAAATTCATGTGTTTTAATGTTGCAAGAGCACGTTCTTCTAAATCGTTTATTGCTAAAAGCTCTTGTTTTTCTTGAACCGAAAGGTTCATGTTAGAGCACACAAAATTGATTAAAAAAGAGTTGCTTTCTATATTTTTTATAGCAAATGCAGCTTCGCTTGGTATGTTAGGATTTTCTTTAATGATTTGAAGCGCCAAATCTTTAATAGATTCTATTATGGCGTTAAACTCACGGTCATCCTGAGCAGGTTTAGTTTCTTCTACCTCTCTAATGGTAGCGTTCATGTAAGGTTCTGTAGTAAGTACCTCGGCTACTTCAAATCGTTTTTTTCCTTGAATTATAATAGTAGTATTGCCGTCGGGCATTTGCAAGACTCTTAAAATACGTGCTACAGTACCTAAGGTATGAATATCTTCAACAGAAGGGTCTTCTACTCGTTCATCTTTTTGAGAAACAACACCAATTACCTTACTACCATTGTTAGCATCTTTAATTAATGCAATAGATTTATCTCTTCCGGCTGTAATTGGTATAACTACTCCCGGAAATAATACCGTGTTTCTTAACGGTAATATGGGTAATGTATTTGGCAATTGTTCGTTGTTCATTTCTGCTTCATCTTCTGGTGTCATAAGCGGGATTAAGTCTGCTTCTTGATCGATGGATTGAAATGACAATGTGTCAATATTTAAAAACTTAGTTTTTTTCATAGGTTCTTTTTCAGTCATTCTGTCACTGTAAAATAAGCTATTACTCACAGGTAGCTTCTATTAAAAGCTCTGCTACATGCTCTAAACCAGCTATTTTACAGTTATTTCTTGTTTATAGTACGCTTTATTTTGGCAATAGTTGTGCCAACTAAGCCTTTATACTCACTTAGATTTCTGTATTTTTTAAAGTAAAGTGTAACAAAGCAAAAAATTGGTCATCTTTATAACAAATTACACCTTTTGAGCCCAGATACTGAAAATACTAACCAGCTAATAGAGTTGTGTTTGCAAAACAACACTAGTGCACAAATGCAGCTATATAAAAGGTATTATAAAGCAATGTATAATACAGCTTTACGAATTGTAAAAGATGAATTAGAAGCCGAAGATGTAATGCAAGAATCTTTTTTAAGTGCCTTTAATAAGTTGCACTCTTTTAGTAGAGAAGTTTCTTTTGGAGCTTGGCTAAAACGAATTGTTATTAATAACAGTATACAGCAGTATCGTAAAAAAAGTAAATACAATGTAGTGCCACTAGAGCACGTAATGTACAAGGTTGAAGAAAACGAAGCTGTTAACTTGAGTGATGAATCTGCAGACGTTCAGGCTCGAAAGGTTTTACAGATTATGAATACACTTAAAGATAACTACCGAGTTTCTTTGACCTTGCATTTAATTGAAGGATATGATTATGAAGAAATTGCACAAATAATGGGGATTAGTTACGCCAACTGCAGAACAACAATTTCTCGGGCTAAAGAACATTTACGAAAAAAATTACAAGTATTAACATCATGAATAACGACAATTTACATAACCTGTTTAACGAGCTGAATGAGCATTTTGATTTTGCCGAGCCCCAAAAGGGACACGAAGAACGGTTTTTGCAAAAGCTCAATACTGGTAAAAGTTATGGAACTAACAGGGTAAAGAGAACTTGGGTAACCTATTTAGCAATAGCAGCATCTGTTGCTTTATTAATAACTGCCGGCTTAAGTACATTTATAAACAATGATAATACTTTAGACACAGCTGCTCCGCCAGAAGTTGTTCAGGCAGAGTTTTACTTTACAGCTCAAATAGAACAACAGTTAGAGCAAATTAAAGCAGAAGCTACGCCAGAAACTCAAGTTTTAGTAGCAGATGCCATAAAATCGTTACAAAAACTACAAGCAGATTACAAAAAATTAGAACAAGATTTAGCTAATGGTGGTAATCCACAATTATTACTGAATGCTATGATTACCAACTTTCAAACCAGAATAAATTTATTACAAGATGTTTTAGAAAACATTAAACAAGTTAAACAATTAAAAAGCGTAACAGATGAAAACAATAATGTATAAAATACTTTTTATTGCGTGTTTTATTCCTTCTTTAGCTATTGCCAACAATGGATTTAAAGGAAAATACACTAAAGAGAAAAAAATTAAAAAAGAGTATAACGTAAATGCCGATGCCCTTTTAAAAATTAATAACAGCTACGGAAATTTACATGTAACCTCATGGACAGAAAATAAAGTGGTTATAGAAGTTCATATTCAAACTAATGGTAACAACGAAGAGAAAGTCAAGAAAAAATTAGATGAAATTGACGTAGTCTTTGATGCTTCTAAAAGTATGGTTAGCGCCAAAACCGTTTTCGAAAAAAAGAATTGGGGATGGAGTAAAAATAATAATGTAAGCATGAAAATTAACTATACTGTTAAAGTTCCGGTAACTAATAGTGTTGATTTAGATAATAATTATGGTGCAATTCATTTAAACAAATTACAAGGCAAAGCAAACATTAATTGTGATTACGGTAAATTAGACATAGGATCGTTAATGGCAGACAACAACACATTATCTTTTGATTACACCTCTAACAGTATAATTGAATACGTGAAAAGCGCTAGCATTAATGCAGACTATTCCGGATTTACCATAGAAAAAGCCGAAAACATTAAACTTAATGCAGACTATACAGGCTCTAAAATTAACAGCGTAAAAAACCTAGAGTATAACTGTGATTACGGTAGCTTAAAAGTAGATGCGCTTAATAACATTAAAGGACAAGGAGATTACCTAACCACTCGATTAGGAACTGTTTCTGGTAATGTATCTATAAACGCAGATTATGGTTCTTTAAAAATACAACAGCTTACAGCAGCTGCCGGTAATGTAACTATTCAATCAGAATATACCGGTATTAAAATTGGCTTTAGCCCTGATTATAGCTTTTCGTTTAACATACAATTAAGTTATGGTGGTTTTAATGGTGAAAATGATTTTGAGTACATAAACCGTTACGAAAAATATAACAACAAAAAATACGAAGGTTATTACAAGAGTAAAAACAATAATACAGTAACTATTAAAAGCTCTTATGGCGGTGTAACACTATATAAAAACTAAATAACTATATAAAAATGAAAAAAATATCAATTTTAATAATCGCTCTCTTTATAGCAAACATAAGCAGTGCACAATTTTGGGGAGGAAAGAAAGTAAAAGGCAACGGCAAAGTAATTACAGAAAACAGAAATACACCTGATTATGACGGTGTTGCTGTGGCAGGTTTTTTTGATGTACTTTTAGTAAGTGGTGATGAGGGCACAATAACCGTTAAAGGAGAAGAAAATTTATTAGAACATTTAATTACCGAAGTAGAAAATAACGTTCTAAAAATTAAAGTAGAAAAAGGTTATAATTTACGTCCAAGTTGGAATAAAACAATAACGGTAACTGTACCTTTTACAAGCTTAAGCAGCGTATCTTTAGCAGGATCAGGAGATGTTATTGGCAAAGCTCCTATTAAAGCTTCAAATTTTAAAACAAGTTTGGCTGGGTCTGGAGATATTGAGTTAGCTATAGATGCAGAAAATGTAAAGGTAGGTGTAGCCGGTTCAGGAGATATTAAACTTAACGGAAACACCAATACTCTTAACGCCAAAATTTCTGGGTCTGGAGATATTTATGCACTCGATCTAAAAGCCGAAAATGTAGAAGCTGCCGTTTCGGGTTCGGGAGATATTAGTGTAAATGTATCTAATGAGTTAGTTGCTCGTGTTTCGGGTTCGGGAGATATAACTTACAAGGGAAACCCAAAACGCAAAGATGCCAAAGTTTCAGGCTCTGGAGACGTTTCAGAATATTAAAAACTAAGAAACCGCTTCTAAATTAGAAGCGGTTTCTTTCACTTTGAAGGATTATAGTGCTATTAATCTTTCTTAAACTTACCTTCTGTAACAGTAATGTACTGATTGTTTACATTGCTGGCAGCAAAGAAAAATGTTCCCTCAAATAATTGCTCTTTACTATTGTTTACCAAAAAGTTAACTTCTCCTGTTGTAGCATTAACATTACTGGTTACAAACCCTTCAGAATCTACTAAAAAGCCTGCAACATTATTGTTTGGGTTCTCATCAGAATCTCCTAATTTAAGATGGTTTCCTTCTGTTGTTGCTACTGTTAAAAATATTGTTTGATTATTTTCTATTCTTTTGGCAACAATATGTATAATATTATTATCTATTGTTACTGTTACCTCGTCTGCTTTAAAGGGTATTCCGTTTAGTTTAGCTTCAAAAGAAATGCTTTTTTTTAAGGTTTGATTGGTTAGTTCTTCGTCTACAGAATCAGACGAGCATGAAGTAATTGTTAAGCCAATTACAATAATTAAGCTTAACCAATAGGTTTTGGTGGTCATTTCATATAGTTTTCTCGACCATAAACTTACCCATTTTTTTACTAACTATGTTAAAATTAATCGTTTAACTTCATAAAAAAGCGAGTAACTTAATTTTTAAGCTGCTTTTTCGGTCTTTTTTACTCTAAAAAGCAATACTACGCCAAGCATAAAAAATATTCCTAAAAACAGCACAGAGTTTCTCATGCTTCCGGTAAGTTGCGCTACTAAACCATATAAAAAAGTTCCTATAATTATTCCTATTTTTTCTGATACTTCGAAAAAGCTAAAAAATGATGTAGTGTCTTTAGTTTCGGGTAAAAATTTAGAATAGGTAGATCTGGACAATGCCTGTATAGCCCCCATTACCATACCCACACATCCTGCAGCTATATAAAATTGTGTTGGAGTTTTAACAAAGTAGGCATAAATACATATACTAATCCATACTAAATTAATTGCTATAAGTGTTATGATATTACCAAATTTTTCTGATGCTCTCGCGGTAATAGTTGCTCCGGATATAGCTACTAACTGAATTACTAAAATACTAATAATAAGACCCATTGTGCGTTCTGAATCAGAGCCCCAAGCAATTTCTTCTTCTCCAAAATAGGTAGCAACCAACATTACAGTTTGTACCGCCATACTGTAAACAAAAAAGGCTGCTAAATAACGTTTAAGTTTGGTTTGTTTTTTTAATTGTTGCCAAACTGATTTTAATTCTCTAAAACCATTTAGCAAAACTTTTGTAGTAGGATTGCCTTGTTTATTGCCTTTGGGTAAATAGTAAAATGTGTATTGACTAAATAGCATCCACCAGACTCCAACAGAAATAAAAGAGTACTTCATAGCTTTAATTTCTGCAGGCTCACCTATATCTGTAATTCCATAAAAATCAGGCTTTAAAACCATCGATAAATTAACCAGCAATAAAATAACGCTCCCAATATACCCAAGAGAAAATCCTTTAGCACTAATTCTGTCTTGTTGTTCCGGGTAAGCAATATCCGGAAGGTACGAGTTGCTAAATGCATAACTTACCCAAAAACCTATAAGAGCCAAGAAATAAAATAAAAGACCAACGTAAATACTTTCTAACGTAAACCAATACAACCCTATACAAGATAGTGCTCCCAGATAACAAAACAGCTTTAAAAAAAAACGTTTATTACCTAAATAATCTGCAATTCCGGAAAGCAACGGGGTTATAAATGCTATTACAACAAAAGCAGCAGAAGTAACATAACTTATTAAAGGTGCTCTTGCAATGGTACCACCAAATATTTCTATTTTTTCTACATCGGCCATTCTAAATAAAGCTCCGTAATAAATTGGGAATATTGCCGATGCTATTACCAAACTATACACAGAATTGGCCCAATCATAAAATGCCCAAGCATTTAGTAATTTTTTACTTCCTTTTGCTAATGCTTCTCTCATAAACTATTACAATTAAAAAAGCTGCTTGTTAAAAACAGCAGCTTCTAAAGTAACAATAAATTTTTTAAGCTATTCTCTAAAGGATGTTATCCCGAATTTCTTAGCTTCGGCTTTAGCCTTTGGTGCCAATTCTTTTAAGTTTTGTATTCTAGAATCTGTTGATGGGTGCGTGCTTAAAAACTCTGGTGGAGTTTGACCACCGGAAGCAGCTTTCATTCGTTCCCATAATTTATAAGCTTCGTCCGGGTTGTATCCAGCAATGGCCATTAAGTACAGTCCAATTTTATCGGCTTCGGTTTCATGACTTCTACTAAACGGTAAAATACCTCCTACTGTAGTACCTATACCGTAGGCTTGGTTAAATGCATTTCTAGATTTTTCGTCCTTAATTGCTAAATTCCCGGCTACAGCTCCTATTTGTTGTAGCAGTCCGGCGCTCATACGTTGCTGACCGTGATTGGCAAGTGCATGTGCTACTTCGTGCCCCATTACTACTGCTACCCCTGTTTCGTTTTTAGTAATAGGTAAAATACCAGTATAAAAAACTATTTTTCCTCCCGGCATACACCATGCATTTACAGCTTTATCTTCTACCAAATTAAATTCCCATCTGTAATCTTTTAAATACCCTTGATACCCATTAGCATTTAGCCATCTCTCTGCTGCAGTAGCTATACGCATTCCAACGCGCTTAATCATTTCGGCTTCTGCTGTACCTTTAACAACCTTATTTTCATTTAAAAATTGGTTGTATTGCTCAAAAGCAGTGGGTAATAATTGAGAGTTTGGTACTAATGCCATTGTTTTTTTACCTGTAAACGGATTGGTAGCGCAACTCTCTATTAAAAAAACAGTTAATAAAACAGTTACTACTAAATATATTCTTCTCATTTTCAGTGTTTTTTAGCTTTACTTTAAAAATACAAACTTTTAATGCGTTTTTAATTTCTTTATCATATTTACGTACAAACTTAGATAACCGGTTTAACAATCCGGTTAATCAGACAATATTTTTATGTTTGCATACCGTAATAGAAATTTAAGCTTTTAATAATAGTATATAAAAAATGCCCAAAAAATCAAGTAAAGAACCGTACATTCAAGAACTTAAAATCCCAAAAACCATATTGTATACCGGCAAAGTTTTACAGGCCCTATCATTAAATTGGGCTACAAAATTTGCTGCAAGAATATTTGCTACTCCCATAAAATATCCTATGCCACAAAGAGAATGGCACATGAACGAGCAAAGTGTACAAAAAAGGTTTATTATACCTAGTATAAACAAAGAAATTGTGGCTTACGAATACGGTAAGCCAAGTACTAAAAAAATATTACTTGTACATGGTTGGAGCGGACGCGGAACTCAACTTGTAAAAATTGCTGATGCCCTTGTGGCGCTTGGTTATCAAACTATAAGTTTTGATGCCCCGGCGCATGGTAAGGCGCGGGGCAAAATAACCCATATGGGAGAATTTATAGAGAGTATTCTTTTTCTGGAAAAACATTACGGCCCTTTTACAGCTGCCATTGGGCACTCGTTAGGAGGTATGTCTTTATTAAACGCCATAAAGCGCGGTTTATCATTACAGAAGTTAGTAATTATTGGAAGTGGTGATATTGTTAGTGATATAGTTAGTGATTTTGTTAAAACCATTCAGTTAAAACCAATTATTGCAAAAAAAATTCAAGAATATTATCAAAAAAAAATAGGCGAAAAAATGAATGCTTTTTCTGCTTCTGAAGCTGCTAAAAGTGTTACTATTCCTGTTCTAGTTGTGCATGATGAAGACGATAAAGATGTTCCGGTATCATCGGCTGTAAACATTCATAAACATTTAAAAAATGGGGAGCTATACATAACAAAGGGACTTGGACATAAAAAGATTTTGGGGAATGGAACGGTTATTGATACCATTTGTAAATATATAAAACCATAAACCCTTTTTGATATGAAAAAATTTTGTACCCTTTTGCTTGTTGCTACGGTTTTTTTAACAGCATGCGAAGGCCCACAAGGCCCTCCCGGACCTCCAGGTGTTGACGGATTGGATGGTGTAAATATTCTAGGATCTGTTTTTGAGTTTACCGGAACTTTTAATGCCAATAATGATTATTTATTGTCTTTTCAGTTTCCTAATTCTGTTGAAGTTTTTGATACCGATTTGGTAATGGTTTACACGCTGGTAGGGGTAGATAACGGAACAGATATATGGGAACCTTTGCCACAAACACTTTTTTTAGGTGATGATATTTTGCTTTACACTTTTGATCATACATACTTTGATGTTAACGTATTTTTAGACGGCACTGTAGATTTTAATTCGCTCCCTGAAGATTTTACAGATAACAAAACATTTAGAGTAGCAATTATCCCGGCAGATGCAGCATCAGGCATAGATATTAATAATATGAATCAAGTTTTAGGAGCACTAAATATAAGCGCCCAAAACATACAATCTATTTCTTTAAATTAAACGCACTACATATTTCATTAAGCTAAAATGCCTGCAATTGCAGGCATTTTTTGTAAGGATTTAGTAGCTTTAAGACAAAATAGGTGCTTAATAAAAACTGTACCAATGAAAAAGATTCTCTTTATTATATCTGTACTATTCTTGATAAATTGTCAAGGAAACGCTCAAGAAAAACAAACTAAAAAGAAAGCATTTAAAGTAACTAAAACCGATAAAGAGTGGCGTGAGCAATTATCAGACATGTCTTATTATGTGTTAAGACGCGCCGGAACAGAGCCGCCATTTGCTAACAAATATCACAATTTTAAAGGTCAGGGTACCTACCTATGCGCTGGCTGTAAAACACCACTATATAAATCTGAACACAAATATGATAGCGGTACCGGTTGGCCTTCTTTTGATAGGGCCATAAAAGGTAATGTTGCTTATGATGTAGATTATAAAATTGGTTACGCCAGAACCGAAGTGCATTGTGCAACATGTGGAGGGCATTTAGGACATGTTTTTGATGATGGTCCAAAAAATACAACCGGCAAAAGGCACTGCATAAATTCTGCAGCTTTAGTATTTAAACCTAAAACAACTAAAAATTGATAGCAAAAATTTATTTAGCAAGTCTTACTCAACAGTTAAAACGTTACAAACATATTGGCGATATTACTCTTAACAGGTTATCTGTAAGTGAGTTATTTTGGTTTACAGAACATAATAACAGTATTGCAATTATTGCTAAGCACATGGCTGGAAATATGCTTTCTCGGTGGACAAATTTTAAAACTGAAGATGGAGAGAAACCATGGCGAAACAGAGATCAAGAATTTATAAATAAGTTTAACACTAAAGAAGAAGTTATTGCTTATTGGGAAGAAGGATGGCAATGTTTGTTTAATGCATTAAAAAACACTACTGAAGAAGAGTTATTGGAAACCATTTACATTAGAAAAGAACCCCACACCTTAATTGAAGCCTTTAACAGACAATTAGCACACTACTCCTACCATGTGGGGCAAATGGTATACATTGCTAAATTAATTAAGGCAGAACAATGGCAATCACTTTCAATCCCAAAAGGAGAATCAGACAATTACTTAACATCGCCTCCAAAACATTAACAAAATAATGGTAACTACTTAAATTTCATTAAAAATTTACGCTTTAAAAACTTATTGCGTAACTTCGTGCCTCTAAAAAAATACACCAAAAATCAGAATATAATATGAGTGCATACGACGTAATAGTTTTGGGAAGCGGGCCTGGTGGTTATGTAACAGCTATTAGAGCTTCTCAACTTGGTTTTAAAACAGCAGTGGTAGAAAAAGAAAGCTTAGGAGGCGTTTGTTTAAACTGGGGGTGTATTCCCACTAAAGCCTTACTAAAATCAGCTCAAGTATTCGAATATTTAAAACATGCCGAAGACTACGGTTTACAAGTTAAAGAAGCCGACAAAGATTTTGGTGCAGTAATAAAAAGAAGTCGTGGGGTTGCAGAAAGTATGAGTAAAGGCGTTCAATTTTTAATGAAAAAAAATAAAATTGACGTTATTGAAGGTTTTGGTAAACTAAAACCCGGCAAAAAAGTTGCTGTAACCGATGCAAACGGAAATACTACAGAATACAGTGCAAACCATATAATTATTGCTACCGGAGCAAGAAGTAGAGAGCTTCCAAGCTTACCTCAAGATGGTAAAAAAGTAATTGGCTACCGTGAAGCAATGACCCTGCCGGAGCAACCTAAAAAAATGATTGTTGTTGGTAGTGGTGCTATTGGTGTTGAGTTTGCCTATTTTTACAACTCTATGGGGACAGAAGTTACCATTGTAGAGTTTATGCCAAATATTGTACCGGTAGAAGACGAAGAAGTTTCTAAACAGTTAGAAAGAAGCTTTAAAAAGAGCGGTATAAAAATTATGACCTCTGCAGAAGTAACTAAAGTAGACACTTCTGGAGATGGTGTTAAAGCTACTGTAAAAACCAAAAAAGGAGAAGAAGTTTTAGAAGCAGACATTGTACTATCTGCAGTCGGTATTAAAACCAATATAGAAAACATCGGATTAGAAGATGTTGGTATAGCTACCGATAAAGACAAAATTCTGGTTAACGATTATTACCAAACTAATATTCCCGGATATTATGCCATAGGAGACGTTACTCCTGGTCCTGCCCTAGCACACGTGGCTTCTGCAGAAGGTATTTTATGTGTAGAAAAAATTGCCGGTATGCATGTAGAGCCATTAGATTATGGTAACATACCGGGTTGTACTTATTGTTCTCCAGAAGTTGCTTCGGTAGGTTTAACCGAAAAGCAAGCCAAAGAGCAAGGATACGATATTAAAGTTGGTAAGTTTCCATTTTCTGCGAGTGGTAAAGCAAAAGCTGGAGGCACTCCAGATGGATTTGTGAAAGTGATTTTTGATGCTAAATATGGAGAATGGTTAGGTTGCCATATGATTGGTGCCGGCGTAACCGATATGATTGCTGAAGCTGTAGTTGCAAGAAAATTAGAAACTACCGGACACGAAATTTTAAAAGCAGTACACCCGCATCCTACAATGAGTGAAGCTGTAATGGAAGCTGTTGCAGATGCATACGATGAGGTAATACACTTATAAAATAACACACACAATAGTGAAAACGCCTAAGAAAATTCTTAGGCGTTTTTTTATGTTATAAAACTTTGTATAGCAAGCTCATAGCTTTGTAAACCAAAGCCAATAATAACTCCTTTGGCATGTGGCGCAATATAAGAGTTATGCCTAAAAGGTTCTCTTGCATAGGTGTTTGATATATGAACCTCTACAACGGGTGCACTAATAGCTTTTACCGCATCACCAATTCCTACAGAAGTGTGTGTGTAAGCTGCAGCATTTAAAATAATCCCATCATAATTAAATCCTACCTCGTGAAGTTTATTAATTAACTCTCCTTCTACATTGCTTTGGTAATAAGCAAGCTCAATATCTTTAAACTTAAATTGTAGTTCAGAAAAAAAAGAGTCAAAAGAATCGTTACCATAAATTTCCGGCTCTCTTTTACCCAACAAGTTTAAATTTGGACCGTTTATTATTATGAGTTTCATGCAGAATGTTTTGGTAAATATAACAAACTATATAACCAAAAATAAAAAAGCCGGCAATAGTACCGGCTTATATATAGTAAAAAAGAACACTATTATAAATGGATAACAAACCCTACTAATGCCTGAAAAGCACTTTCGGCATCTTCTTCATCTAACGTTAAGTTATATCTAATTGCAGGTTCTAAGCTTACATTATCGCTTAAAAATATAGCGTAACCTCCTTGTAATCCTAACCAATTTGCTCCGTTACCATCATTAGAAGCTCCTGTAAAATCAACTCCTACCGGAAACTGACTGTCAATGTAGTACTTGGCTCCCACTTTATAAACAAAGCTACCATCAAAAAAATCACCTAAATCAGAATATCCCAATCCTAATTTAATAGCTAAATTATCCTCAACAAAATATCCTGCTTCTGCACCTATAGACCATGCTGTATTACCATCTATAGAAGTTAAAGAGAAAGACGTGTTACCGGTAGCCCATGTTCCTGTGTTAGCTTCTAAAAGCCAATTTCCTTTGCTGGTTTGACCATTATTGGCATTTTGTGCTGTGGTTGTAATGCAAAAACCAATAGTTAATAACAAAGCAATAAATAATTTTCTCATAACGTAATGTTTTGATTTTTAATTAATTACAATACTAATCTTATAAATATTGAAAGATTTTTTTCAAACTTTCATAATTATATACGGTTAAAAGTACATTTTGGTTTATATAACAATATGTTAGCTTAAAATGTATATTTACATTATGAAGTGGATTGACACACTTAAAGATTACCAGCATTTTTTAAAAATAGAACGTGGTTTAAGTACCAACTCTATAAATAGTTACACCAGAGATATTAAAAAATTAATAGCTTATTTATCTGAGCATGATATCACCCAAAATCCAATTACAATTACTACTACCACCCTACAACAATTTATTTACGAGCAAGCCAAAACACTAAAAGCCAGATCGCAAGCCAGATTGCTCTCTGCATTAAAAAGTTTTTTTAACTATTTACTTTTTGAAGATTACAGGCAAGATGATCCTACAGAATTAATTGAAACTCCAAAAATTGGTAAAAAACTCCCCGATACATTATCTAAGCCTGAAGTTGATGCCCTTATTGCTGCAGTAGATTTAAGTAAACCGGAAGGAGAGCGTAACAGAGCTATTTTAGAAACTTTATACGGATGTGGCTTACGAGTGTCTGAATTACTTAATTTAAAGTTATCTGATTTATTTTTTGAAGAAGGTTTTATAAAGGTTGTTGGCAAAGGCAATAAACAACGTTTTGTACCAATAGCTAGTATTACCCAAAAATATATTGGGATTTATATTAACGAAATCAGAAATCATATTGCTATACAAAAAGGACATGAAGATTTTATTTTTTTAAACCGAAGGGGCAAAAAACTCACGCGAGCTATGATTTTTGAAATTGTTAAAAGAGCTGCCGAAAACGCCGGAATAAAAAAAAGTGTAAGCCCGCATACATTACGACATTCTTTTGCAACACATTTACTTGAAAACGGAGCAGATTTGAGAGCTATACAACAAATGCTTGGCCACGAGAGCATAACAACTACAGAAGTTTATTTGCATGTAAATAGAAAGCATTTAGCAGATGTTTTAATTAAATTTCATCCAAGAAAAAATTATAATATTAACGAATAAAAACATACTCTTTTGAAAAACAATTGGTTTACTATTACTTATACACTTATTGCTTGTTTAGTAATTACATCAAGTTTATTTACGTCATTGCATTATGCACATTACTTTTTTAAACCACTTTTAGTAAGCTCTTTACTGGTGTATTACCTGTTTAAAACCAATTTTAAACCCAACTATATTACACTTTGTTTAGCGCTACTATTTTCTGTTTTGGGTGATACTTTTTTAATGTTCGATGCTATTTCTGAAACCTATTTTATATTGGGTCTGGTTGCATTTTTAATTGCCCATATTATGTACTGCTTCTTGTTTTTAAAAAATCGTAATAAAAAGCTAAACATTCTTAAACCTCTGATATTATTTAGTGTTTATGGTTCTTTAATATTTTTAGTTTTAAAAGATTATTTAGCCAATATGCTAGTACCGGTAGTTATATACATGCTTGTAATTTTAACCATGGGATTGTTAGCTTACCTCAGAAAAGGAAGTGTAAATAAAATAAGCTTTACGCTTGTGTTTTACGGGGCCCTATTTTTTATGCTTTCTGATACTATTTTAGCAATAAACAAATTTTATTACAACATACCTCTATCAAGCATTTTTATATTAAGTACTTATGCTATAGCACAATACTTAATAACTTTTGGAATTATTAAAGAGAAGAAAATTATTCCGGTTGAATAATGCTTTTATTACGTTTAAACGGTCTGATTATTAAACGGGCTTCACGATCAAACCTAACATAATTATAAACCCAATTAACAAAAACTACCATTCTGTTTCTGAAACCTATTAAAAAAAACAGGTGAACAAACATCCAAACAAACCAAGCAAAAACACCTTGAAATTTAATAGTTGGTAAATCTACAACAGCTTTGTTTCTGCCAACAGTAGCCATAGAACCTTTGTCTTTATACACAAAAGGCTTTAGCGGCTTGTTCTCTATGAGTCTGAGTAAATTTTTACCCAATTGTTTTCCTTGCTGTATAGCAGGCTGAGCCATCATTGGATGGCCATTTTCAAACGCTTCGGTTTGCATACAAGCAACATCACCAACAGCAAAGATGTTATTAAAACCTATAACTCTATTGTATTGGTCTACCTTTATTCTGTTGCCTTTAACCAATAAATCTTTTGCGTCAATTCCTTTAATGGTAGCTCCTTTCACGCCGGCTGCCCAAATAAGGGTGGCTGTTTCAAAAACAAGATCGGTGTTAGTAGTGGCTATTTTACCATCGTAGTTTAATACTCTAACATTTTTCCAGACATTTACCCCTAATTTTTCTAAAAACATTTCGGCTTTTTCTGAAGCCTTTTCACTCATGGCATTTAAAATTCTATCGCCGCTTTGCACTAAATTAATTTGTGCTCTTCTGGTATCTAAATCCGGGTAATCTTTTGGTAAAATACCTTTTTTAATTTCGGCTAATGCTCCGGCTAGTTCTACTCCCGTAGGCCCTCCTCCAACTATCACAAAATTCATTAAGGCATCGCGCTCTTTTAAATCGCTTGTTAGCAATGCATCTTCAAAATTTTCAAGAATTAAACTCCTTAAATTAAGTGATTGTGGTATAGTTTTCATAGCCATACTGTTTTTGGCTATGGAATCATTTCCGTAAAAATTTGTTTTAGAGCCGGTTGCAATCACCAAATAATCAAACTTAAGTGCTCCAATATCTGTAACTACTTTATTTTTTTGAGTATCTATCTCTGTAACATTTGCCAGTCTAAAAAAGAAGTTAGGATAATCTTTTAAAATTTTTCTGATAGGATAAGCAATAGAGTCCGGCTCTAATCCTCCGGTAGAAACTTGGTATAATAAAGGCTGAAAATTGTGATAATTATTTTTATCGAGTAGTACAACTTGTACATCTTGTTTTCCTAATTGTTTGGCTAAAGAAATTCCTGCAAAACCACCTCCAATAATAACAATTCTGGGAAAACTTGTTCTGGGGATGTTCATATAAAACTATTTGTAATAACAAAAATAAAAGTAATAACAGGGTAAAAAAAATCTTAGGATAATAATTTTAAAAACTGTAACAATATTGTAATATTTGATACTTACTACTAAAGCAAGCTAACTGTTTTGAATAAAGAACTAGAACATAGTTTTGTAAGCCAACTAGAAAAACATCAAAATATAGTGCATAAAGTGTGTAGTATTTACACCAATAATAAAGATGCGCATAACGATTTGTTTCAGGAAATAACTATTCAGCTCTGGAAAGCCTACCCTAAGTTTAGAGGCGAAGCTAAGTTTAGTACCTGGATGTATAGAGTGGCTTTAAATACAGCTATTACACTCTACAGAAAATCTAAAAGAGGTATAAAAACTCAAGATTTTGAGTCGGTAAATTTTAAAATATCTTCAGAGCCTTATGATGATGAGCAAGACCAACAATTAAAGCTCTTGTACGCAGCAATTAAGCAATTAAGCGATATAGAAAAGGCATTAGTTTTTTTGTATTTAGAAGATAAAGATTACCGAGAAATTTCAGAAACATTAGGTATTACAGAAGTTAACGCCAGAGTTAAAATGAACAGAATTAAAACGAAATTAAAAACTATTTTGAATCCCTAAAATATATGGAAGAGTTAGATATTTTAAAGAAAGACTGGAAAAAAAGGGAAAAAACTTTACCCAAACTATCGTATGATGAAATCTATAATATGTTATGGAAAAAATCATCATCAATCGTAAAGTGGATTTTCTATATAAGTCTTATTGAATTTGCGTTTTGGTCTATTCTCTCTTATTTACTAAAAGACACAGAGGGAATGAAACGTTTTGATAGCTACAATGCAGACCACATATACTTGCCTTTAATGATTATAGGCTACCTCATCTTGTTTTATTTTATATACATGTTTTTTATGAACTACAAAAAAATATCGGTAACAGACGATGCCAAAACGCTCATGAAAAACATTATAAAAACAAGAAAAACTGTTAAACAATATGTATGGTTTAATATTATTTACCTTGTAATATCTAGTTTAGTTGTTGCTGTAATACAACTAAATTACGATTCCGAAATTGCAGAAGGTATAAGTAAAGCAGCAGCCAATGGTAAAGAATCTATGTTTATAGCTGCTTTTATAGGTATTGTATTTGTTTTCTCTGTAGTAGTAGCTGCTTTAATTTGGTTATTATACAGATTAATTTATGGAATATTACTAAAACGATTACATAAAAACTACCAAGAGCTCAAGCAAATGGAAGTTTAAAACTTTCTAAGTTCGTTGAGCTCTTGCATTTCTTTTATTTGCTCTTCGGGGATTACTTTTAAAAATGACGGATGTTGCTCAATAGCGTACTGTATTTTTTCTACAATATCATCAATTGTATCGTTTTCATAATCTATATCTAACGGCTCTTTAATTACCATAGATTGTAGAATGCCTTTTTTCTTTACTCGTAATCCTTTTTTATCAAAAGAGCGCCTAAATCCATCTATTACAATGGGTACAACAATAGGCTTGTATTGTTTTATGATGTGTGCCGTACCTTTTCTAATAGGTTTCCAAGGCTTTGTAGTACCTTGTGGGAATGTAATTACCCAACCATCATTTAATGCTTTTGCAATGTTCGATATGTCGCTAAATTTTACTTGGCGCTTTACTTCTTTACCTGCCTCTCGCCAAGTACGCTCTACATTTATAGAACCTGCATATGCTAAAATTTTAGGCAATAAACCTGAGCTCATTGTCTCTTTAGCAGCAACGTAATAAATATTTAATTTAGGATTCCACAAGTACCCAACATTTTTAATACTATCTATTCTACCACTTAAACTTGCATTAAAAACATGAAACATTGCCACTACATCGGCAAAATAAGTTTGATGGTTAGAAACAAATAAAACACCTGTATCGGGTAGTTTTTTTATTACTTCAGAACCTTCAATTTTTAGTTCGTTAAAACCTCTGTAACGTCTGTGTGTGAGAACCCCGGCTATTCTAATTAGCCATTTTTTTAGAAAAAGAATATGTCCAAAAGGATTTCTTTTAAATAAACCCATATGTTTACTTAATTTTTTTGGCGAGCTACAAAAGTACAAAAGTATGCTTAAAGCACCTGCTTAAATAGCTCTTTAACTTCACTTAGCATCATAGCAGTAGCTCCCCAAACCGTGTAACCGTTTAAGTTAAAGGCAGGTACTTTAATATTTTTTGCGTACGAAGTAGATAATGTTTGGTAAAAAACAGCCTGATCATCTAAAAAATTAACAACAGGCACCTGAACCAGTTCTGCTACCTCTTCCTCTTGTTTTGTAAAACTAAGCGTAGTTTTGGCTACGCCAATATAAGGCTGCACTTTAAAATTACTTGGCGGAATATATACTTGTGTTAACGGTTTTATAATTGTAACCAAATTGGGGTTTACTCCCACCTCTTCTTGTGTTTCTCTTAATGCAGTATCTAACAAACTGGCATCTGTTCTTTCTATTTTTCCGCCGGGAAAACTTATTTGATTGGCATGAACTCCTTTATACGATTTTCTGAGCGTAAGCAGTAAATGTGCCGTATAATCTTCTGACGGGTAAAACAACGATAAAACTCCTGCTTTTTTTGGCTTTTTAGCATCAACATCTATACTTTTTAGCTCATTTATGCGCACTTTTGGAGTCATTTTATAATGCGCTTCTTCGCCCGGTAAAGGCAGATTTTTTATTTTTGAAATCAATTTTAAAAAATCATCGTAGTGCATAAAAAAACGCTTCTAAATACTTGTACAATAATACTACTATTTTTTATGATGGGTTGCACTACAAAGCAACCTAAAAAAACAATCCAAAGTAAAGCTACTAAAGACACAACTGCTGTTGTTAAAAAAGATACTGTTTTAAAAAAAGAAGAAAAAGATTCTGTGCCGTTTAAATTAACAGAAGATAATGCAATCCCTTTTTTTTACGAATACGCTCAAAAGCATAAAGAAAATAAGGTTAAAATTACCACGCAATTTGGCAGTTTTGTTATAGAGCTTTTTAATAACACACCTTACCATCGGGCTAATTTTATATACCTAACAAAAAAAGGATACTTTAACGGGACTTATTTTCATAGGGTAGTTAAAAACTTTATTATACAAGGTGGTAATGCAGATAATAAAGCTACAGCCAGAAAAAGAAGCGAAATTGGAAGGTATTTATTGCCACCCGATACAAGAAAAGGTCATAAACATCACAGAGGAACAGTTTCTATGCCTAGTAGCGAAATAGATAACCCACATAAACTAGCTTCACCGTACGAATTTTTTATTGTAGTAACCAAACCGGGCTCGTACCATTTAGATGGAAAATACACTGCCTTTGGAAGAGTTATTGAAGGGATGGATGTGGTAGATAAAATAAATAGCCAGCCTACCGATGATGGCGAGTGGCCCTTACAGAATATTGTAATGCAAGCAGAAGTTATTGAATAGCAGGTAACTGAAGCTTAAACCTAACAGCTAAAACCCTAACAATAATTACCACCATTGCTGTTGCTATGTACAATAGGTTTTCTGCTACAAGTGTATCTAAAACAAAGTAAACAACCCCACCCAGAATACAGGCAGTTGCGTAAATTTCTTTCCTGAATATTACAGGAATTTCATTACAAAGTATATCTCGAATAACGCCACCAAACGATGCGCTCATTGCTCCTAAAGCAATACAAATTATTGGATGCAATTGTGCCTTAACACCAAGCTCTATTCCAATTAAGGTAAAAACCCCAAGTCCGATAGTATCAAATAAAAATAAAGAAGTACGTAAATAATCAATTTTTCTTCTAAATAATATTGCAAATACTACTCCTGCTGCAATAGTATAAATGTAATTTAAATCAAACATCCATCCTACCGGAGTTCTTCCTATTAAAATATCTCTTAAAGTACCTCCGCCTACTGCTGTTACAAATGCAATTATAAAAATTCCAAAAGGGTCTAATTTCTTATTCAAAGCTGCTAGTACACCCGAAATTGCAAAAACAAAGGTTCCGATTAAATCTAACGTATAAAAAAACATGTATACAATTTTTACGTGCCAAAAGTAGTAAAAACATATGCTTTAACTGTATGTTTTACAATTGGTCTTGCATAATTTACAATTGGGTAAGAAATAGTGTTTTAATAACAAACATATTTAGACTTTTGATGAAAACAAACAACAAAGTCATGAAATCATTAATCATTACACTTACATTTATGCTTGCCTCTGCTTTAGGCTTTGCTCAAGAAAACGCAACAATTACTGTTACTGTAAATAACGTTAAAAATAATAACGGTGCGGTCATATTTTCTTTACATACTGAAGAAACGTTTTTAAAAGGCCCGGGAATTATGAATGCTAAAACCACTATTGATAACGGTGTTGCAACCGTAGAGTTTAAAGATGTTCCTGAAGGTACGTATGCCATTTTAGCATTACATGATGAAAACGAAAATAATCAGATGGATTTTGAAGCTTCGGGTATGCCTATTGAGAGTTATGGTTCCTCTAACAACGATATGAGTATGGGGCCACCTTTATTTAGCTCTGCTAAATTTAAGGTAAAAAACACTAATCTAAATTTTACGATACGGTTTTAAAGTAAAAAAAGGGATGTATTAACATCCCTTTTTTATTAAATACTTTCGTTTAACCATGCTTTCATCATCCAGATTGTTTTCTCTTGCTCGGTAATGAAATCGCTCATCATGGCATTTGTACCTTCATCATTAGCTTCATCACTTGCTTCAAGTATTTCGCGTTCAATTAGTAATAACTCTTTTAACGAAGCTAAAATTAACCTTACAGACTCTTCATCGTTTACCACATTTTTCCCAACAGGTACTGTTGCGGTTTTGGCATATTCTGTAAATGTATGTAAAGGAGTGTCTCCTAACGTTAAAATACGTTCTGCAATCATATCTACCTTTACATTTGCATCGGTATAAAGCTCTTCAAACTTTAAATGAAGTTCAAAAAAGCGCTTTCCTTTAATGTTCCAGTGTATTCCTCTTAAGTTTTGGTAATAAACTTGAAAGTTAGCAAGTAATTTATTTAATAAACCACTTATATGTTTAGATTTCTCTATACTAAGTCCTAAGCTGTTTGTTTTCATTTGTATATTATTTAGCATTTATTATTATACTGTAAAAATACTGCTAAGTTTATGCTTTTTAACTATAAGATTTATTGATAGTTTTTATATTTTTATCATCTAAAACTATAAGAAAATGACAATCACACAGCTTCAATACGTACTTGCTGTTGCCGAGTATAAAAACTTTACGCTTGCTGCCGAAAAAACCTTTGTTACCCAGCCTACTTTAAGTATGCAAATTCAAAAATTAGAAGACGAACTGGGCGTACTTATTTTTGATAGAAGTAAAAAACCTATTCAACTTACAGAAGTAGGAAAAAAAATTGTAGCGCAAGCTAAAAATATAGTTGATGAAAGTACCAGAATTAAAGATATTGTAGACCAAGAAAAAGGATTTATTGGTGGCGAATTTTCGTTGGGAATTATACCAACCATTATGCCTACCCTACTGCCAATGTTTTTAAAGACGTTTATTAAAAAATATCCGGAGGTAAACTTAAAAATTAAAGAGCTACACACAGAGTCTATAATAAACAATATTGTAGACGGACATTTAGATGCTGCCATTGCTGCTACCCCCTTAGAGCACGAACAAATTAAAGAGCGTCCGTTATATTATGAGCCTTTTGTAGCTTATATTCCAGAAAACCACAGATTGCACGAACACAAAAAAATAAGCACTTCAGATTTAGCTATAGATGATATTCTTTTGTTAGAAGATGGGCATTGCTTTAGAGATGGTGTAATTAACCTGTGTAAATCTGATAAAGCACTTAACAATGAACATTTTCAGTTAGAAAGCGGTAGTTTTGAAACCATGATAAAGTTAGCCAACGAAGGGTTGGGAATGACGCTTCTTCCTTATTTACATACGTTAGAGCTTAAAGAGTCTGAAAAACAATATTTGCATTATTTTACAGAACCTACCCCAGCCAGAGAAGTTAGTTTAATTTACCATAAAAGTGAGTTAAAACTGCACATCATAGAAGCGTTAAAAGATGTAATTTCGGGTATAATAAGAGGAGCCATTGCATTTAGCAATGTTCAAATAATAAGTCCTATAAACAAAACATAAAAAAGCCTCCTTAATACTGGAGGCTTTTTTTGGTATCTTTTAAGTAAACCAAACACTGCGTTAATTCTGGTTTTTCTCTAACATATTGGTTTACCCAAATTCTAAGTTCATCTAGCTCGTAAGGTAATAATCTTTGTGCAGCTTTTTCAAGCTCCTTGCAAAACAAGGCGGGGTCAAAGCTTACTTTTTGGAGCACTGTTTTAGTGTACTCAAACATAGCTCTAGCCATGATTCATGTTTAGTTTTTGTTGAATTAGGTTCCTAAAAATAAGAATTTTTTTGAAAATTTTCTCACCCTAAAAAGGTTAATTTTTCACTAAAATACCTCGTTTAATGTTAATTTTTTTATTTGATTTTTTTAAACGTACTTTACAAGAATACTTGTTATTATGAGAAAATTTGCAGGATTACTGGTGTTAGCTTTCTTGGTTTTAAGTTGCGTAACAGGTAAGCGAGCATTGTTAACAAAAACTTTTAAAGAAGTAACTAAACAAAAACATTTTGTTGGTTTTAAGTTGTTTGATCCTACCACCCAAAAAACAATTTACTCATACAATGCCAACAAATACTTTTTACCTGCTTCTAACACCAAAATATTTACATTATATACAGGCTTAATGTATTTGCCAGACACTATTCCTGCTTTACATTATAACACTCAAAACGACACAATTTTTGTGCAGCCCACCGGAGATCCTACCTTGCTATATCCTAATCTTTATAATGATAACACTATTCTATTTTTAAAAAACCATCCTTACAAAACCGTTGTTATACAAAACAATGCTTTTTATGATGATGCTTATGCTCCGGGATGGTCTTGGGATGATTATGCATATTACTATATGCCCCAACGAAGTGCATTCCCTATACACGGTAATTTGGTAAGTTTATTTTTTAAAGAAGATAGTTTAAATGTTAGTCCGATACTTTTTAAAGATAGTGTTGTTGTAGCACAAAATCCTTATCCACGAGATTTAAATCAAAATAAATTTTACATTGAACCTACAGAAAAAGACACATTATTTACACCTTTTATAGTATCTGACACCATCACTAAAAAAATATTAGAAAAACTAACATCTAAAACCGTAAGATTTACAGACAATTTAGCCTTTAACAATAAAAACACATTATATAGTGTGCCTACAGATTCTTTGTTAAAAATAATGATGGTAGAGAGTGACAATTTTCTTGCAGAACAAATACATGTAATGGTTTCGGGGTTGTTATTTGATTCTTTAAGTGTAAAAAAGTCAATAAATCATGTGCTAAAAAACAATTTAAAAGCATTACCCGAAAAACCGAGATGGGTAGATGGTTCCGGGTTATCTAGGTATAACCTTTTTACACCCAACAGCATGGTTTATGTTTTAAATGAATTAAATAAAAACATCCCACAAGAAAAATTATTTAATTTATTTCCTGTGGGAGGTGTTTCCGGTACCTTAAAAAATTGGTACGGAGCAAGCACTCCTTATGTGTTTGCCAAATCGGGTTCTATGAGTAATAATTATTGTTTAAGTGGTTACATAATAACTAAATCTGGCAAAACACTAATATTTAGCTATATGGCTAATCATTTTAGAGTACCTTCCAGCAATATTAGGCAAGATATTGCCAATTTATTACTAGAAATTCACAACCGTTTTTAAAAACGGTTATCGCCATCTAATAAATCTCCCAGACCACCCAATATACTTCCTTCTCCTTTGTCTTTACCGCCACCTTTTGGTGCTGCAGCCCACACTCTGTCTGCCAGTCGGCTAAATGGTAACGATTGTACATAAACTGTACCCGGACCTCTTAAGGTTGCAAAAAACAAGCCTTCTCCTCCAAAAACGGTGTTTTTGATTCCGCCTACAAACTCAATATCATAATCTACATCTTTTGTAAAACCAACTATACAACCGGTATCTACTTTTAAAACTTCTCCTGCAGCCAGTTCTTTTTTAGCCATAGTACCTCCTGCATGTACAAATGCCATACCGTCTCCTTCTAGTTTTTGCATAATAAATCCTTCTCCTCCAAAAAGACCTCTTCCTAAACGTTTAGAAAACTCTATCCCTACGCGTACTCCCTTTGCAGCACATAAAAAGGCATCTTTCTGGCAAATAAATTTACCTCCGTACTGAGTTAAATCTATAGCAACAATTTTACCCGGGTAAGGCGATGCAAAACTAACTTTACGTTTTCCGGCATCTACGTTTAAAAAAGCTGTCATAAATAAACTTTCTCCGGTAAGAATTCGTTTTCCTGCCGAAAATATTTTACCTAAAACGCCTTTATCTTGGTTAGAGCCATCTCCAAAAATGGTATCCATTTTAATGCCGTTATCCATCATCATAAAACTCCCTGCTTCGGCTACAACTGCCTCTTGCGGATCGAGCTCTATTTCTACAAATTGCATTTCTTCTCCGTAAATATGGTAATCTATTTCGTGTGCATTCATGTTTTTTATTTTTAAAGTTTGTGTTTATTGGTAGAACTTTTTTTGGTTTTGTTACAAAATAAAGTTTTAAAGAGTTTGTAATAAAAATACTATTTATATCGTTCTCTAAACAAACAACTTATTAATATCCAATACATAATGAAAAAACATAGCCTTGTATTACTATACTGTGTAACTTTAGCTTACTGTTTTATGTTTAGCAGTTGTTCTAATAACTCAGATGGTCTTACCTCTCAAGAAAAAGCATTGATTACTAAATGGCTTTTTATATCAGACCACAATTATTATTGTAACACTAACGAGTTATATTCTGAAAGCTTTGCCAGCAGTGAATTTATTTTTGAATATTCAAAAAATGGCACGTTTACAACAACCGAAAACAATGACGGTGAAATAAAAACATATGCAGGGACTTGGGAGTTATCTAAAGACAACAAACTATATATAAGATATGATAATTTCGATCCGGATGATTTTGAAATTTATATAGTTGAGTTTAAAGATAGTAACAACACCATAGTTTTAAGAAGTGAAGACGATTGTAAGTCTGGTAACAGTTCTGAAATCTATTCTGAAGAAGTATTTAAAAAAATGTAATATCAAAAGGGTGATGTATAGCTATACACCACCCTTTTGATAAATGGTGTTTAGGCTTTTAATTTTACGGTCCACTCAAAATTAAATGTAGAAACTATATCTCCTGCCTCATCTATACCAACAGATTCCATCCAAAAAGTTTGCCCCTCTCCTGTTGCAACTGTTGCAGTAATAGCCTCTTTAATTTTAGCCCCATCTGTGCAAGTAAAGGTGATTTTTCCGGTGGCTTTTTTAGAAAAATTAGCTTTATTATTAGCCACAAGCATAGAGATGTTTTTGCCACTTGCTTTAATTTCTTTCATAACTAATGCTCCGGTTGTAAGCTCTGCAGCCATTCCTTGTACTGCCCAAAACATAGATTTAAATGGATTTTGGTTTATCCATCGGTGCGAAACAGTAGCCAAGCACTTCTGGTTATCTATATAAACCACTCTTATACCACTAAACCAAACTAAAGGTAACTTAAAGAGCGTAAATAGGTTGAGTTTTCTGGGTGTTATCTGCATAGTTATTATAATTTTCCTGACCAAGTTAGCCATTTTTTTTGGTTAGTTTGATTAGTTATAAATGTTAAATATTTGTTAATATTTAGTACTTTGTATTGCATAATACCTTTTTTTAGATATATATTTGCATAAGAAAATAATATGCAATGGATTCATCAATCACAAAACACGAAAAAAATTTAAGCGCAATCATTCACATTGCAACGTTCTCTAAATACTTTGTTCCTTTTGGCAACTTTATAGTACCCTTAATATTATGGGTATCTAACAAAAATCAATCGGACTTTGTAGATTATAACGGTAAACAAGTTTTAAACTTTCAAATAAGTTTATTGCTGTATAGTATAGTTATCGGTATCATTACCGTTCCTTTCTTTTTTGTTTCTGCCTGGGATTTTATTGGGTGGCACGATATTATAGAACACAACACACATAGTGTACACATTACCGTTAACGATTTTTTTAAATTCTCTAAAGGATGGATATTCTTAGGAATCTCTGGTTTATTAGGACTTTGTTTATTTGCTTTAGACATTTATTGCACCATACAAGGAGCTTTAAAAACCAACGAAGGTGATTACTATAAATATCCTATAACATTAAAATTTATAAAGTAATCATGATTAGCCTAGCCAAAACTATTTTGTTTGTAGTACTAACATTTTTAAGCTTTTGTGGTTTTTGTTAACCACTAAAAAATCATCATCAATCAAAATAAAATCAATCAAAAAACGAACAGTTTAATTAACATTTAAAGCACTATGAACCCATGAATATAGAAAACACAAAAGCACAAATGCGTAAAGGAGTACTCGAGTACTGCATATTGTCTATTCTTGATGGAGAAGACAAGTATGCATCAGAAATACTCGATACGCTAAAAGACGCCAAGATGCTAGTAGTAGAGGGTACTATTTACCCGTTACTTACTCGATTAAAAAATGCGGGGTTGCTTAACTACCGTTGGGAAGAATCAACCTCTGGACCGCCACGAAAATATTACACCCTAACAGAAACGGGTAAAATATTCTTAAAAGAGCTTCATAAAACCTGGAGCGATCTACAAAATGCAGTTAATTTAGTTACAAAGAAAAAATAACTAACCATGAATAAAACTATAAACATAAATTTAGCCAACACGTTTTTTCATATAGACGAAGAGGCTTATAATAAACTTCAACGCTATTTAGACGCTATAAAACGCTCGTTTACAAATTCGCAAGGAAGAGACGAAATTATAGCCGATATAGAAGCGAGAATTGCTGAGCTTTTCACTGAACGCATGCAGCACGAACGACAAGTAATTTCTATTAAAGAAGTAGACGAAGTTATTACCATAATGGGGCAACCGGAAGATTATTTGGTAGATGAAGAAATTTTTGGAGATGCTCCCAAACAAAAATCACACAAAAAAACCGGCAAAAAACTTTACAGAGATATAGACAACAAATACATTGGTGGTGTTTGTGCCGGATTGGGTCATTATCTGGGTATAGACGCTGTATGGGTAAGGTTGCTATTCTTGCTATTTGGTATTTTTAGCGGATTTGGTATTGTAGCCTACATTCTTTTCTGGATTTTAGCTCCGGAGGCTGTTACAACGGCTCAAAAGTTAGACATGACCGGAGAGCCTGTTAATATTAGTAATATCGAAAAAAAAGTAAAAGAAGGTATTGATGAAGTTGCCGAAAAAGTAAAAAACGTAGATTACGATAAGGTTGGCAACAAAGTTAAATCCAGCTCAAAAACTTTTTTTGACACTTTAGGAGATATCATTCTATTCTTATTTAAAGTATTCGCAAAATTTATAGGTATAATATTACTTATAATAGGTGCCTCTACCCTAATTGGTTTATTTGTAGGACTATTTACTGTTGGCATTGTAGATGCTGTACATTTTCCGGGAATAGATTTTGTAGATATGGTTAACACCTCTGGCGCACCATTATGGGTAATGTCTATTTTATTATTCTTTGCCATTGGTATCCCTTTCTTTTTCTTGTTCTTATTAGGACTAAAAATATTGGTTAGCAATCTAAAATCTATCGGTAAAGTTGCTAAATACACACTAATAGCTGTTTGGTTATTATCTGTTACAGGTATAATTGTACTAGCAGCACGTCAGGCAGCAGAACATGCCTATACCGGAAGCATTAGTAAAACAGAACAACTTGTAACATTTAGTACAGATACACTACTAATTAAAATGAACGAAAAAGAATTAGAAAACTATAGGTATCATTCAGATTTTGGGGTAAATATTTTTGTAGATGACAATGACCAAGAAACTATTTATTCTAGAGACGTACGTTTTAGCATTGCTTTAGCAAATGATTCTTTAATTTCTGTGAAAATAAGGAAAGATGCTAACGGCAGATCGCCTAAAGAAGCCAAAAACAGAGCAGAACAAATTGCATATAACTATACACTAAGCGGTAACACATTATTATTAGATGAGTTTTTAACCACACCTATAAAGAACAAATATAGAGACCAAGAAGTCATGGCTACTATTTACATTCCGGAAGGAACTGTAGTTAAGTTTGATGACTCTACATATGGTCATGTTGGCAGAAGAATTGCTAACGATAAGGGTTTTTACCGAAGTGGCATTGTAAAATATACCTGGAAAATGGGTAAGGACGGCGAGCTTAAATGCTTAAATTGTTTTGATGATAATGATGTAGACTTAGAGTCAGGTAAAATTAAAATAGACGAAGACGGTATAGACATAGATGTTAAAGACGAAGACGGAGATGAATTTAAAATGCAAATTAACAGCGATGGTATCCGTGTAAAAACCAATTAATTAAAATTATTTAATAACACCTTATACAAAATTGTACAGCTATGAATACAGTAACAAAATTAGTAGTAGCTCTTTTAAGCTCATTATTATTTGCCTCGTGCATGTTTGATATGAGTTTTGAAGGCAAAAAAGGAAACGGAAATGTAGTTTCTGAGAACAGAAATGTTGGTCAAGACTTTACAGCAGTTAAGGCCACAGAAGGATTAGACGTTTTTGTAACACAAGACGATAAAACCTCTATTAGAGTTGAAGCCGATGAAAATGTAATAGATTTAATAGTAACCGAAGTTAAAAACGATGTTCTAGTAATTCATACAGAAAAAAATATAGGAAGAGCTACAAAAAACATCTATGTAAGTCTTCCAAACATCACTGCTTTAAAAAGCTCAAGTGGTGCAGATTTATACACTAACGGTGTAGTTACATCAGACAAAATTACCTTAGAGGCTACCAGCGGTTCTGATATAGAGGCTAAAATAGAAGCCAACTATGTAGTAGCAGAAACCTCAAGTGGTGCCGATATAAAACTATCCGGTAAAGCAAATTTTTTAGAAGCAGACGCCAGTAGCGGAAGCGATATTAAAGCCAGAAATTTAGAGGTTAAAGAATGTAACGCAGACGCCAGTAGTGGAGCAGATATTTCGGTTAATGTTACCGATAAACTTACGGCAGATGCCAGTAGTGGTGCCGACATAAAATATACCGGAAACCCGGTTGTAAACACAAATAAATCATCATCAGGAAGCGTCAGAAAAAATTAATTTTAAACTAAACTAACCAACCAAGGGCACTTAAATTTAAGTGCCCTATTTTTTTACTTCAACCTTTTGTTTACCTTAGTTGATTAAATAAAAAAGTACATGAAAATACAACTACACGAGTACAAATTGCAACTGGCTCATACGTTTACAATTTCTAGAGAATCTCATGATGTGCAAGACAGTTTAATAGTTGCACTACATCACAAAAACCAAACAGGATATGGTGAAGCTACCGCAAACCCTTATTACAACGTCTCTTTAAATTCAATGCGCAACGAAATTGAGCGGGTAAAATCAGATATAGAGTCGTTTGATTTTACTACTCCGGAAAATTTTCATGCTTTTTTAAGTACTTTAAAGCTTACCTCTTTTGCTACTTGTGCTCTAGATTTAGCAGCAAATGATTTATACGGAAAAATAATCGGTAAGCCTCTTTATAAAATTTGGGGATACAACCCTAAAAAATATCCTATTACAAACTACACAATCGGTATAGATACAATAGAAAAAATGAAGGCCAAAATTTCCGAGAAACCCTGGCCCCTTTATAAAATAAAATTAGGTACCGATCATGATGTAGAAATTGTTAAAGCGCTCAGAGAAATTACTAGTGCTACATTTAGAGTAGATGCTAATTGTGCTTGGAGTGTAGATGAAACCATAGAAAACTCTAAAAAACTAAAAAATCTTGGAGTAGAATTTATAGAACAGCCTCTTAAAGCAGATAATTGGGATGGAATGAAAGAGGTGTATAAAAAAAGCGTCTTACCTGTAATTGCAGACGAGAGTTGTATTGTAGAAGATGATGTTGCAAAATGCGCCAACCATTTTCATGGTATAAACATTAAACTTGTTAAATGCGGAGGGCTAACGCCGGCAAGAAGAATGATTACCGAGGCAAAACAATTAGGCTTACAAGTAATGGTGGGTTGCATGACAGAATCTACCGTTGGTATATCAGCAATTGCACAAATTGCTCCTACGCTGGATTATGTAGATATGGATGGTGCTATGCTGTTAAAACACGACATTGCAGATGGCATAAAAATTAAAGAAAATGGCGAGTTAAAATTTCCTGAGATTCCGGGAAGCGGTGTAACTTTATTGTAGTTATGTATATAATTGATGCTTTCCCGGGAAGAACTTTTAGCTACAAAGGCCAAGAGTATTTTTATTTTGGCGGAACAGCTTATTTGGGATTACAAACTAACAAAACCTTTCAGGAGCTCTTTAAAAAAAGCATTTGTAAATATGGCACAAATTATGGTGCATCTAGAATAGCAAATGTACGGTTTTCAGTTTATGAAGAAGCCGAGAAATTATTAGCAGATTTTATTACTACCGAATCTTGTTTTACGCTTTCGTCCGGGTTTTTAAGTTGTCAATTAATCTACAATTATTTTACTGCTAAAAAATATCATTGTGTATTTGCTCCCAATACACATGTGGCGTTTCATGGTTATAATACTAAAAACCATTTAACCTATACCAACGTTATTGCCGATATTAATACTGCATTAGGACAACAAAAACAAGTAGTCTTATTTTTAGACACTATAGATTTTTCCGGAAAAAACTACCCGGATTATAGGTGGTTAAAAGATGTTTCGCTAGAAAATGTTATCCTTGTTGCAGACGATTCGCATGGAATAGGAGTAGTTGAAAGCGGTGAAATTCATAATACTTTACAAGCTTTTAATCCCAAAGAAATAATAATCTGTGGCTCTTTAGGCAAAGGATTTGGTATACAAGCCGGTGTTGTTGCCGGAACAGAAAGTATCATTAACAAGCTAAAAGAAAGTAAAATGTTTGCTGCCTCAAGTCCTGCTACTCCTGCTGCAATGCAAACTTTTGTTTATGCACAATCACTTTACAAACTTCAACAAGAAAAACTACAAGAAAATATTTCCGTTTTTTTAAAGGAACTTAACAAAGCTGATTTATTTACATACATGAAAAACTATCCTGCTTTTTCATTTAACAATGAAGAGCTAACTACTTATCTGGAAAAAAACAAGGTTGTAATTACCAATTTTAACTACCCCAATGATACAGAAAAAACAGTACAACGCATTGTGATAAGTGCTCATCACAATCCAAACGATTGCAAAATGTTAGCCCAATTAATTAATCGGTTTTTTTATTAAGACTTAATTTTTTAAAGTTGCGTAATCCATTAGTAAGCCAAGTAGCATATTCATTGGCATCCGGTGTATATGCTATTGGATGATTTAGTAGCTTCATGTTATGGTCTAGCAACACATAATACGGTTGCGAATTATTGTTAAAATTTATGGTTTGTAAGGTAGACCACTTATCACCAATGGTTTTGATGGTTTTTACTTTTCCTCCGGGTTTTAAATATTTAAACTGCTCGTTTTCCGGAAGCTCTTTCCTATCATCTACATATAATGATATTAAAACAAAGTCGTTACTTAATTTTTTGTATACTGTACTTGTGCTCCACACATGTTCTTCCATCTTTCTACAATTTACACAGGCCCACCCCGTAAAATCTAAAATAATAGGTTTATTAAGTTTTTTGGCTGCTGCAAGCCCTTCGTCTAAATCTTTATAACAAGTTAGCCCTAAAGGACAGTCTGATGGTTTATTGTAAACACTATAAAACATTGGTGGAGCTATACCACTTAAAAGTTTTAGGTTTGCATATTTAGTATTAGTTAAGCCGGGTATTAAGTACACAGTAATTGCAACAAAAAGTAGAGCAAAACCAATACGCCCCTTACTTAATTTTTGAATAGGGCTATCGTGCGGGAATTTGATTTTTCCAAAAAGATATATAGCTGTTAGTAACGTGATTATTACCCAAATGGCTATAAAAATTTCACGTTTTAATATTCCCCAGTGTTCTACTAAATCTGCATTAGATAAGAATTTAAATGCTAATGCTAATTCTATAAACCCTAAAACTACTTTTACAGTATTTAACCACCCTCCCGATTTTGGCAGTGAGTTTAACCAATTTGGGAACATTGCAAATACAGAAAAAGGTAAGGCAAGAGCCAAACCAAAACCTGCCATTCCCATACTTAATTTTGTAGCAATGTTTCCTGTGGCTAATGTTGTACTTCCTAATAAACCTCCTAAAATTGGTCCGGTACATGAAAAAGATACTATTGCTAAGGTAAGTGCCATTAAAAACACACCGACTACCCCTCCTACTTTAGATGCTTTATTGTCTAATGCTGTGCTCCACGAAGCCGGTAATGTAAGCTCGTAATAACCAAAAAAGGAGAATGCAAAAAACAAAAACACCAAAAAGAAAATAATATTTAAAACTACATTAGTAGAAATATTATTTAAGATTTCAGGATCTAAAGAATCTATTAAATGAAAAGGAATGCTTAATAGCACATAGATTAAAAAAATAAAGAACCCGTATAAAATTGCCCTAGAGGCACCTCTTTTTTTCTTAGTATCGTTTCCTTTTGTGAAAAAGGAAACCGTTAAAGGAATCATCGGGAAAACACACGGAGTAAGTAAGGCTATCAAACCACCTACAAAGCCCAATATAAAAATAGAAAAGTTACTTTTTTTACTCACTGTTTCTTTTTCATACTCACTCCAACCTGTAATATTTAAGTTTAATGCTTCACTCTTTTTAATATCATTTTCTGTAAGTGTAACTGTTGTCTCTTTGTTTTGTAAAGCAGCTTCTTTATTAAGTATAAAAGTTAATTGTTCTACATCGGGGGGAAGGCATCGTTCATCATCACAAACCATATACTCTACTTCTGCCTTTATGGTAGAAAGCTTTGTGTTGTTTAATTTGATTTTTTGTTTAAAAGTAGCCTTATCCTTAAAAAACTTAATTTTCATTCCAAAAACAGGATCATCTATAATTTTCCCGTCTTTTTCTTCTGTTTTTCCTACTAACGAGTAATCTTTGGTTTCTTCATATATAAAAGAAGTAGGTATTGGCCCATTTTCCGGCACATCTTGTGCATATAAATGCCATCCGGCATCAATGTAGGCATTGGTTATTAAAACATATTCTGAATCAGAAATTTTTTCTACAGAAGTTTCCCAGTTTACCGGTTTTAAAATTTGAGCCGACAAAGTGTTAATCACAAATAATGCTACTAATAATAAGCCTTTTTTCATTGTAGAACTAGCCTCTTTTAAGGTTGGGTTAAAGTTAACGCAATTAATACCAAAAAATTTATTTAAGAAACGTTAAAAATTAAAAAAACCACCTAAAAAGGTGGCTTAAAAACATGTTTTTGTATGCTTATACTTTTGCTACGTTTTCTATAGATGCTAAATAACGTTCTGCATCTAAAGCTGCCATACAACCTGTGCCGGCTGCTGTTACAGCCTGACGGTAAACATGGTCGGCAGCATCACCAGAAACAAATACGCCTTCTACATTTGTTTTAGTTGTACCGGGAATATTTTTAATGTAACCGGTTTCGTCTAACTCTAAGTAATCTTTAAAAATATCTGTGTTTGGTTTATGACCAATTGCTACAAAGAAACCGGTAGCAGGAATATCAAACTCCTCTCCGGTTACATTATTTTTAGCACGAACTCCGGTAACTACTTGTCCGTCTCCTAAAACTTCTACCGTTTCTGTATTTAATAAGATTTCTATGTTTGGTGTATTGCGTACACGCTCTTCCATTATTTTAGAGGCTCTAAATTGGTCTCTCCTTACCAACATAGTTACTTTTTTACATAATTTAGAAAGGTAATGAGCCTCTTCGCAAGCAGAATCACCTCCACCAACAATAACTACTTCTTGGCCTCTGTAAAAGAAACCATCACAAACGGCACAAGCAGAAACTCCACCTCCTAGCTTTAAATATTTTTGCTCAGATGGTATTCCTAAATATTTAGCAGAAGCTCCTGTTGCAATAATTACGGTATCGCAATGAATTTCTTTTGTATCGTTTATCCATACTTTATGAATCGGACCAGTAAAGTCTACTTTTGTAACCCAACCATCTCTTACATCTGTACCAAAACGCTCGGCTTGCTTTCTAAATTCTTCCATCATTTGAGGACCGGTAATACCATCGGGATATCCGGGAAAATTCTCTACTTCGTTTGTAGTAGTTAATTGCCCTCCAGGTTGAGACCCTTGATATAAAACCGGGTTCATATTAGCTCTAGATGCATATATTGCTGCAGTATAACCTGCCGGACCAGATCCTATTATAAGGCATTTTACATGTTCTATTTTTTCTGACATAGTATTGTTAATCTTTAAATTGTATTTACTACACAACAAATGTAGTTTTTTTAGCCAAAAGCTTACCGCCAATTTATCAAAAGTTATTATGACTGCATAAACAGACCTTATTTTAATTACTCTGCGTATTTATGAACTGTTAAAAAGTGTTAATTTTTTTTGTAACTTTAATGATAACAACACGCAAAATCAATACATTATGAAAACTTTTCTCCCTGCTTTTGTTTTATTATTTCTCATCGTATTTCCTGTTAAAACACAAAAAGACACTCAACAAGTATCTTTAGATGGTACTTGGGAATTGGTTGGCCACTACCTATATACCAACAACGAAGTTTCTGACACTATAAAACCAACTTATGGTTACAGACAAATTAAAATGTTTAATAATGGTAAAGTAATGTGGACTCGTTATGTACCGAAAGATTCTGTAGAGTGGTTTGGATATGGTTCTTACGAAGCTACAGATTCTACCCTTGTTGAAACATTAGAGTATGGTTCTGCTTCTATGATGAAAATTATTGATACAATGCGTGTATTTAAGTTTAAGTTAGAACTTGGTAAAAATTACTTTAGACAAATAACAGTAGATGAAAACGGTAACCGAACCTTTTCTGAAAATTATAAAAGGTTAGATTAATTGCTACGTTTGTTCGTCTAGCTTATCAACAGTAGGTATTATTACCTCTCTAACATAAGTATCGTCATCTTTAGCATGTTGCCTGGCTTTAACCACAACTATGTCTGTAAGATATTTAACATAATTGCGCATTTTGTTTAAGTTATCTGCTTTTAGTTTAATAAAGTAATATGCAGAAAGTGATGCCAAAAATCCAATGGCTATCATTATGTAAATGTATGTGTAATGTGGTAAATCTGTTTGCGGAAAAAATATCCATGTCATAAAATATCCGCCTATAGTTCCTGCTGTTATACCAAAAAAGGTTTTGGCTTTTTTTATACCGTTAGGCACATTTATGGCATTAGCACTTACCAATATTTCTATCGCTAAAGCACAAATAATTAGAGCAATCCCAAAATTCCAGATAAATTTATGGCGTGAAGGAAAGCCAAAAACAGAAGCATTACTATAAACTTGGCTATATGAAAGTTCGAGGGTTTTTTTATTAGCTTCTAAAATTTTTAAAAGCCCTATATGCTTGTCTATTTCTAAGAAAAATATTTCCTGACTCATTTTGCCTTCTTTGTAGGCCATGGTTAAGTCTACCAGGCTGTCCCTGTGTTTGGTAATTAAAAGATTATTGTTGCCAATTTTCTGGGAAGCTTCTACAACTTCGGGTTCATGTACCGGAAGATAAATGTGTGTTAAAAAGGCAACGGCTATTGCAGCCGTTGCCAGTATATAAACAATATTTTTAATTCTCCACTTCGTGTGGTTTGTGCGGATGTCCGCTTCCGTCTTTATCTCCGGGGCTTGAAGTCTTGTCTTTGTCTGTTGCATACTGATCTGTTAATTGTTTTTCGTCAATAGGAGATTGTGCATTCCAAGAATAAAAACTCAATACAAAAGCGGCAATAATCAAATAAGCTAATTTTTTCATTTTAGTACATTTTTATGGTTTAACTTATGGTAAAGATAAACTATTTATGTACTGAAAAACAGACTTTTACGCTCTTTTTGTTAAGAGTTTTCAACAGGATAAACAAACTGCTCTTAGCTAAGATACAATTTATTTTAAGAATATTTAGAAGTAAAATTATTCTCTAAAATCAATGTGTATAGCCCTTTCTAATGATGTTTTAGAGCTACCTCCTATAAAAAACTTAAAAGTACCTGGCTCAAAAACAAAATTGCCTTCATTTGAGAAATACCCTAAATCTTTAGAAGTTAATTTAAAGCTAATTATTTTGCTTTGGTTTGGCGCTAAGGATACTAATTTAAAAGCCTTTAATTCTTTTACCGGTCTTGTAACTGACGACACCATATCTCTAATATACAATTGTGCAACTTCTTTACCGGTAAGATCACCAATATTGGTTAACGTAAAGCTAATGTTAACGCTATTGTCTGATGAATCAATATTTAAATTAGAATATTTAAATGTTGTATAGCTTAACCCATGACCAAATGGGTAAAGTGGCTCGTTACTTTCATCTATATAGTGAGACCAAAAAACAATATCTTTTCCAGGAAGAGTTGGTCTTCCGGTATTTTTATAGTTATAATATATTGGTACTTGACCTACACTTCTAGGAAAACTCATGGGTAATTTTCCGCTGGGATTATAATCACCATATAAAACCTGAGCAATAGCATTACCACTTTGTGTTCCTAAATGCCATGCTTCTACAATTGCTGGTATGTGTTTATCTGCCCACTCTATTGCTAGTGGTCTTCCATTGTTTAACACTAAAACAATTTTTTTATTTACTTTATAAACTTCTTCTAATAATTTTTGCTGTAATCCCGGTAAATCAATATTTGTTCTACTTCTTCCTTCTCCGCTTTGTAAACCATGCTCACCTAATACCATAATTACAACATCGGCATTCTTGGCTAATGCTACTGCTTCTTTTAATCCAGAGTCATCTGTTTCGTTAATAGCCAACTCTTTAGTAAACTCTGGCTTGTTTTTAATTAAAGTAACGCCTTTTGCAAAGTTCAGCTCATTTTCTTGATATTTTTGGAGTCCTTCTAATACAGATATTGCAGTCTCATCTTCTGCAGCAATACGCCAGTTTCCTAGCGGACTTGTTTTATCATTAGCTAATGGCCCTATTAAAGCAATCTTTAATCCCTTTTTGGGTAAAGGCAATAAATTATTATCGTTTTTTAAAAGCACAATAGATTTTTTGGCCATATCTAAAGCAGCTTCGTTAATCTCTTTGCTATTGGTATTAGCTTTTTCTCTATTAACGTCGCAATACCTATAAGGATCATCAAACAAACCAAGCTCAAACTTTACTGTTAAAATTCTCTTTACTGCATCATCGATTAAAGATTCGTTAACAGCTCCTTCTTTAACCAAATTAGCTAATTCTTCAATATAAGCATAAGACTCCATATCCATATCTACACCTGCTTGAATAGCAATTTTGGCTGCATCTTTATTGTTTTCAACAAAACCATGAGCTATCATTTCGCTTATCGAACCCCAGTCTGACACTACAAATCCATCATATTTCCATTTACCTTTTAAAATATCGCGCATTAAAAAACTATTCCCTGTAGCCGGTATTCCATTTAATTCATTAAAAGAGTTCATGAATGTTTTAACTCCTGCATCTAATGCTGCTTTAAAAGGAGGTAAAACCACATTGTATAATGTAGATGTACCTATATCTACCGTGTTATAATCTCTACCGGATTCAGAAAAACCATACCCGGCAAAATGTTTAGCACATGCAGCAATTGTAAAAGGATCTGATAAGTCTTTTCCTTGAAAGCCATTAACTCTAGCAATTGCAATTTTACTCCCTAAAAAAGGGTCTTCTCCTGCTCCTTCCATTACTCTACCCCATCGTGCATCTCTGTAGATATCTACCATGGGTGCAAACGTCCAGTTAATACCATGAGATGCAGCTTCTTTTGCTGCCATCTGTGCAGATTTTTTTATGGCTTCTAAATCCCAGCTGGCTGCTTCTGCTAAAGGTATCGGACTTACAGTTTTAAAACCATGAATTACATCAAAACCAAATAAAATAGGAATGCCTAACCGAGATTCTTCTACTGCAATTTTTTGAATCTTTTTAACGTTCTCTACGCCTTTAACATTTAGCATTGAGCCAACATACCCTTTTTTTAGATGCTCGTATTTAATGGCGTTAGCCCCTTCTTTGGGTTCAGGACCTGTTACATCCCAAAATCCACTATATTGATTTAATTGACCAATTTTTTCTTCAATAGTCATTTTTTGTAAAAGGCTATCTACCTTTTTGGAAATTTCAAGCTGCTTTTTTGAATAGCTTTTATTTTTACCTGTTTTATGTTGATTATTAGTATTACATCCTAAGAAAATTAGGCATAACACTAAACCTATTGCCTTTAAATTTGTATTAATTACATTCATGTTTTATTGGTAAACTCGTATATAATCTATCTCCATTGTTGCTTCAGAAAAATTAGGATCTATTTCTCCTCCTAATGTTCCTCCCATTGCTATGTTTAGAATAATAAATTGGTCTTTATTAAATGGCCATGTATCATTATTTTTTGTGGTAGGATTATACGTATAATGTAGTTGATCGTCTATGTAAAAATCTATTTTATCTTCTGTCCACTCTATAGCATATACATGAAATTCAGTTGCTACATTTTGAACAGTTATAGAAGAAACATTTTGAGTATTCCCATATGATGAAGGAGTATGTATAGCACTCGAAACAACTCCGGGTTCATTACCTTTATGCTCCATAATATCAATTTCGCCACAGCTTGGCCAACCTACCGAAGTAATATTAGAGCCAAGCATCCATATTGCAGGCCATGTCCCTCCACCTTCGGGAAGTTTTGCCCTAACTTCTACTCTACCATAGGTAAAACTAAATTTTCCTTGTGTTTTTAGGCGAGCCGAAGTGTAAGAAGCTCCTTCATAGTTTTCTTTTTTGGCCTTTATAGTTAGCACCCCGTTTTGTACACTAGCATTATCTAACCTGTTAGTGTAATATTGTGCTTCTCCATTGCCCCAACCGCATAAATCTGGACAGCCTGTACCTATATCGTAAGCCCAGTTTTCGCTTTTGGGGTTTCCGTCTGTGTTAAACTCATCTGACCAAATTAATGTAGAAAAAGCTTCCTCCAATACATAAACCTGAATAGTTTCTGATATACTTATTGAAGCTCCATTAGAAGAAAAAGCATAAACAGTTACACTGTAGCTATTAAGCCCTTTTTCTGTAAAAGTATATTCTACTTCGCCCGATTGGCTTTCTATTTCAGAACCGGTACTAAACTTAAACAAATAGCTATTTGCATTGGTAGCAGTTGCCTTACATGTAATTTTACCACTACCGTCTCCGTTAGGATTAGTTTCGGTTGCTCCTACTTTAGTTATGGTTAGTACTAAATTTTCGGGTTTTAAATTGTCTTTCTGTGTTATTTTAGACGAATCGTCTGAACCACTGCAGCTAAACAAATAACTAACAGAGCTTATAAATAAAACTATAAAGTATGTTTTTTTTGATACCATCTTTAGACTATTCTGCTACTAATAAGAAAAACCACGATAAACCATCATTGCCTATGGTTTTTAAAAACATCTCATTATCAGACCTCGAAATAATTGTATAAGTATGAGAGCCTCCAACATAAAAACCAAAAAAGCCTGTATCTGTTAAGGTTAATGTTTCAACACCACTTGGAGCAGATAAACTCCACGATACAGAATAATCGTCTAAAGGATAGTTTTCAAACTCATTATTTCCGTTAGGTGTTTGCCCTTTATCTCCTCCTAAATCTTCGGTCATTGGTGGAGCCTGACCAAAAACTGTTCCTTGTGTTATATGTTGTAATGTACCATCAGAAGAGAAAACATATCTATCGTCGTACATACCGGTAGAACTCTTTTCATTAGGTGAGGCAGCATACCAAATTGGTGCTGTTTCTTCTGGTGGACCAACTCCAAAATGTCCCGGGGCTTCGTTTTTAATTCTCCAAGTACGAGTTCCATCTGCATACAACATATCTAATAAATCTTGAGGCGGAGCATATAAAACAAGTACTTCTGTTTCTACTGTTTTAGATGAAAAAACACCTCCTGTACCTATTGCTAATACAGTTATTTGGTAAACATGTGTTCCGGTTTTTCCAAAATTAAACGTAAATGACCCTGATGGGGATACATTTTCTACTCCATCGCTAATAAATTTGTACGAAATTGCGTTTGTAGCTGAGGCGGTTACTGTAACCGTTCCGCTTCCGTCACCATAAGGATTGTTTGCATCTGCTCCTACAATATCTACAGAAACTTGCAGATTAGATGGCGCTGTTATATCACCAAATTCAAAATCATCTTCTTGACACCCTGTAAAAATAAACAAGGGTAACAAAAGGGTATATAATAGTAATGTTTTAATTTTTTTCATCTTGCTATAATTATTTATAACCAATAGGGTTTTAATTTGTTAACGCAATTTCATCAAAGTAATAAACCGAATCATCGCCGGGGTTACCAAAGTCAAAGAAAATTACAATTCGTACATAATCTGCCGGTGGTGCAGCACTAAAATCATACACCAACTCTTCCCAACTATTAGCCACCGTTGTATTTACATCTACTT